>NZ_OY762267.1:601000-901500 GCF_963665245.1 uncultured Paludibaculum sp. | reverse complement strand
AAACCGATTCCTCCGGCCCGTATCACGGAAGCGCAGGCAGCCGTTCTCTTGCTACCGGACCGGAACACGCGCAAGAACGAAGTCCACCTCGCGGTTTACATCGTCCAACGGGAAGTGGTGCCCCCGATCCTCCGTCGGACCGGACAAATTGTGGTACACCTCGACACTTCCTCCGGCCGCCCGATAACGCTCCGCAAACACCGCCGAGTTCTCATCCCACGGGACCACCCGGTCTTCTTCGGAAATCACGTGCAGAATCGGAATCCGAAACTTCGCCAGTTTCGCCGCGTGATCTACCGGATTTCCCCGAAACGCCATCATCTGCGCCTCGGTGAACCCGTACGCCTTCAACGCCTCCGCCCAGTCTTTCTCACTCCCAACACCTTTCCCTTTGCCCCCTGGCCAACTCTTCATATCACACACCGGAGACTCCCCATACACCGCCGCCACCCGCTCCGGATGCGTGGCGGCCCAGTTGTACGTAAACAACCCGCCCCGACTTACCGCCTCCATCACCACCTTCTTCGACAGCCCGAACTTCTTCCTCACGGCGCCATAGAAGTGGTCAAATCCCCGTACCGCCGCCGGGCTCCCAAAAATGTTCGGCAAATCGTAATAAGCCAGGTACACCCCTTTCCCTGCCAGCGCCACCGCCGCCTCGGGGTGATACTCCGGAAAACGCGCCCTCCACAGCCACGGCTTCCCCGGCAGCGGATCGCGCGGCACCACCACGTACCCCTTCACTCCATCCACAACAATCTCTTCCGTCTGAAACCCCCGCCACTCGCCCGCCATCACAGTCCCGGGCAAAGCCACCGAAGCGGCCATCAAAAAACTCAACAAAGAGGTTGACATTAGTTATCGATAATCAGTATCGTCAATCAGTAAACGATATGTCAACAGCGGACCTGACACCCCTGAAGGCCGGTTCCTTACCCCAGCAAGTGGTTGCTGCCTTGAAAAACGCGATCTTCTCCCGTCGCCTCAAACCCGGCGACCTCATCCGCGAAGCCAAAATCGCCATCGATCTCGGTGTCAGTCAGAACACCGTCCGCGAGGCTCTTCTCGAACTCCAGCAAAGCGGCTTGGTTGTTCGCAGTCCCAACCGAAGCACGATCGTTACCCAGCTTTCCAACCGCGACATCGAGGAGCGTGTCTCCGTCCGCCTCCTCCTCGAGCCCGAGTGCATCCGCCTCGCCTCTCACCGCATGCAACCCCCCGACTTCAAATCGCTCTGGAAGCTCATCCACCAGATGGAAGAGGCCAAGGGCCCCGAAGCCGCGCACCTCGACCTCAACTTTCACCGCGTCCTTTGGACCTGCTCCGGCCACCGAATCCTCGCCGATACCCTCGAGCAGCTCGTCCTCCCCCTCTTTGCCTTCGTGACTATCGTCCGCTTTAGCAACGTGGAGAACCTCCGCGCCCTGGCCGCCCGTCACGTCACCGTCATCCGCGCGCTCGAATCGCGCAACGAGGAACAACTAGCGGACGTCGTCCGCAATCACCTCACCGAGCACTACCAGGACTTCCTGAACCAGTCCTAACCACAATCCGAGTAGAAAGCGAGTAGCGATGTCGCACCAAGAATGGCCTCGAGCCGCCATGCTCACTATCCTTCTGTCTCTTGCGGGAGGACTTCCCATCCACGCCCAGCAATCCGCCGCGGCCCTCAACGGAATCGTCCGTGATACCGCCGGCAGCGTAGTCCCCGACGCCCAACTTGTCCTCGCCAACGTGGACACCGGCGTCGAGCGCCGCACAGTCTCCAACGCCACCGGGAACTACGTCTTTCTCAACATCCCGCCCGGAGCCTACACCCTCCAGACCGAGACGACCGGCTTTGAGACCAATCGCATCCAGCGCTTCACCCTCGCCGTCAACCAAACCGCCACCATCGACATCGCCCTCACCATCGGTTCCCTCACCCAAAGCGTCTCCGTCCAAGCCATCGGAGTCGAAATCCAGGCATCCACCGCCGAACTAGGCACCGTTATGGCGAGCACCCAGGTCCGCGACCTCCCTCTCAACGGCCGCAACTTCACCCAGCTCCTCAACCTCAGCCCCGGGGTCTCCGACGTCAACGTCGCCCAGAACTCCAACGGCAACCCCGCCGCCGCTGTTGGGACTTTCTCTTTCCCCTCCATCAACGGTCAGCCCAACCGCAGCAATCTCTTCACCACCGATGGCATCAACAACTACGGTTCCTCCAGCACCTATAGCGTGCCTCCCATCGCCGAGACCATCCAGGAATTCAAGATGCAGTCTCACAACGACCAGGCCGAATTCGGAGGCGCCACTGGAGGAATAGTTAATGTAGTGACCAAGTCCGGCACTAACTCCTACCGCGGAAGCCTCTGGGAGTACGTCCGCAACAACGCCTTCGACGCCGAAAACTACTTCCACGCCAACTCCCCCGTCCTCAAACAGAACATGTTCGGCGGCACTCTTGGCGGACCCGTCGCCCTCCCCAAGCTCTACGACGGCCACAACAAAACGTTCTTCTACGCCGCCTACCAGGGCTTCCTCGATCGCCGCCCCGCCAACACCACCTACCGCGTGCCCACCACGGCGAATCTTACGGGCGATTTCAGTGACTGGCCCCAGCAGATCTACGATCCCTACTCCACCCGCCCCGACCCCAACAAGCCCGGCAGTTACCTCCGCGACGCCTTCCCCGGCAATCAAATCCCGGCCAATCGCCTGAATCAGTCACTCGTCAAATACGCCCAGGCCACTCTCCCGCAACCCACTAACATCGGCATCGCCGGCAAAAACGCCATCGACCTCTCCGGAGCCCGTATTAATAACAACGAGTTCAACGCCCGTCTGGACGAAAACTGGAACGAGAAAAACTACTTCTGGTTCCGCTACAGCGGCCGTCTCCAGGACACCACCACCTCCGGAGGCCGCCAGGGCCTCGTCAACAACGCCCAATTCGACTCCGCCAACTGGGGCGGAAGCTGGGTCCACACCTTCAACGCCAGCACTCTCCTCCAAACCCAATTCGGCCGCACTCACGCCGGCACCACCACCCTCATCCAATTCACTGACCTCCCGGCCAACTACGCCCAATCCCTCGGCTTCGCGGAAGCTCTCGCCGGTCCCTACAAAACCGGCCTCTCCCTCTTCCCGGCCCTCAACGTCACCGGCTTCTTCACCGGAGGCGAGCAGGCTTCCTGGGACCAGCAAGCCGACATCTATCAAGGCAAAATCGCCCTCTCCAAAGTCATTGGCGCCCACACTCTGAAATTCGGCTTTGAGTTTAACTCCCTCTCCTATGCCGGCTACACCGAAACCCCCTCGGTCACCTTCAACAACATCCAAAGTGCCAACCCCTCGAGCACCGGCAACACCGGAAGCGCTCTCGCCTCCTTCCTCCTCGACACCCCCGACGCCGTCCTCCGACGCGACACTCTCACCCACAGCCGCTTCGGTGGCGTCATGAGCCTCTTCGCCCAGGACCAATGGAAGGTCACCCAGCGCCTCACCGTGAACATCGGCCTCCGCTATGACCGCGCGTTCGTCCCGCCCTACGGCACCGAAGCCGACGGTACCCTCGCCACCGGCTCCCTCGATCTCAACCGCGGCGTCTACATCCTCCAAGCCCTTCCCGAGCCCTGCGAAACCAAGAAGTCCGCCCCCTGCATTCCAACCGCCGGAGGCGTCCTCCCCGACCACGTCGAGCTCTCGCCCAACGGCAAGATCATCCAGGACACCACGAAGAACTTCCAACCTCGCATCGGCATCGCCTACCGGTTGGGCCCCAACACCGCTCTCCGCAGCTCCTTCGGCGTCTTCTTCGACGAGTACGCCGGCATCATCCAGGCCTCGCGCAACTACCAGGGAAGCTGGCCCGACATCGCCTACCAGCAACAGACCAATCTCAACTACCCCACGGCTACCCAGACCAAACCCTCCGTCAGCACCTTCAACCCGTTCCCCGGCGGAGCCGTCCTCCCGGCCTCTACCCCGTTCAACCAGGTCGCCTACTTCCCGGACCCCAACTACAAGAATCCTTACTCGCTCCAATGGAACCTCGGCATCGAGCACCAGATCGATGCCTCAAACATTGTCAGCCTCAACTACGTCGGTTCCGGCAACCGCCGCCTCGACCTCGGCGGCTTCTACAACACCGCCCTCACCCCCGGTCCCGGCACACCCCAATCCCGAGCCCTCTACCCCTACATCAAAGCCACCAACTACAACCGCAGTTGGAGCCGCAGCAATTACAACGCGCTCCAAACGCAATGGCAGAAGCGCTTCGCCCACGGCCTCGCCGCCACGCTCTCCTATACTTGGTCCAAGTCCATCGACATCGGCTGCTCCGGCTGGTTCGGAGTCGAAGGCTGCTCCGTCCAGGACCCCTACAACTTCAATAACGACCGCAGCGTCTCCGGCTTCGACGTCCCCCACGTGTTCACCGGACACTGGGTCTGGGAACTCCCCTTCGGCACCGGCAAGCCACTCCACACCGGCAACCGGGCAGCGGATTACGTCATCGGCAACTGGCAGCTCAACGGCATCGTCACCCTCCGTTCCGGCCAGCCCTACACCCTAACGGTCAACGGAGACATCGCCAACACCGGCAACACCAACTACATGCGTCCCAACGTCGTCGGCGACTGGCACGTCGACAATCCCAACCCCAACCAGTGGTTCGATCAATCCGCCTTTGCCGCCCCCTCCCAGTACACCTTCGGGAACATGGGCCGCAACGTCCTCCGCACCGATGGCCGCAACAACTTCGACCTCTCCGTCTTCCGAGGATTCCCCATCCGTGAACAAATGAAGCTGGAATTCCGCGCCGAGGCCTTCAACGCCTTCAATACCCCCGACTTCAACGCCCCCGTGTCGAATCTCAACGATCCGAACTTCGGCAAGGTCACCAGCGTCCGGTCCTCCCGTCAATTGCAATTCGCCCTGAGGCTGATGTTCTAATGCTCTGGCTTTTCACCCGGCGAGCGTTGCTACTAGCATCGCTCGCCCTCCCAACCCTAACCGCCGCCGAGCCTTTCAACCTCTCCGCCCGACACGTGAAGGCGGCCCATCGTCCCCGTCGAGTCATCGTCCAACTCGACGCCGCCGACCACCGCCGCATCAACCTCCCGCCCGCGGAATGGCTGAAGTACATCTTCACCTTCCCCGACGAACCCGGCTCTCAAATCGACTCCATCGTCTTCGATATTGGCCTCGACAACGACATGGCAGTCTACCCCAGCAAGTTCCTTCCGCCCACGCACGACCGCTGGATCCGAGCCTGGCAATCCCATGGCTTCGAATGGCTTTCCGCCCTCATCAAGGAGTGCCGCAAACGCAACATCGAGGTCATCTGGAACCACCGCTTCAGCGAAGTCGACCTCGACCCCGACGCCAATAAGGAGATGACCACTCTCCACCCGATCAAGGCCGCCCACCCTGACTGGCTCATCCGCTGCTGGTGGTGGCAAGGTCTCTGGAACGCCGCCGCCCCTGGCCTCCGCGAATTCAAAGTCGCCCAACTCCGCGACCTCGCCGAAAACTACGACCTCGACGGAATTCAAATCGACTTCGCCCGCCACACGCCCGTCCTGCCCCCCGGCCACCAATGGGAGCAGCGCGACGGAGTCACGGAGCTCCTCCGCATGACCCGCAAAATGCTCCTCGACGTCGAGAACAAGCGCAATAAACCGATCCTCCTCGGAGCGAAAGTGCCCCGAACCCTCGAAGGCTGCAAGATCGACGGCTTCGACGTGGCCGTCTGGGCCAAGGAACGACTGGTCGACCAGCTCACTCTGGGCTCCCGCTCTCTCGACGTCGACATCGAGGGCTTCCGCAAAGCCGTCGGACCCGCGATCCGCCTCCACCCCTGCTATGACGATCACCACGCCACCGACGGCTATCGCTTCGCCCCAATCGAATACCTCCGAGGAGTCGCCGCCACTTGGTGGAAGCAAGGCGCCGACGCCGTCACTACTTTCAACTTCGCCGTGGCACGTCCTGCCCGAGCCGCCGAAGTCAAAGACGCACTCGCGCCACCCACCCACCAACTCGCCTACCACCAAATTGGAGACCCCAAAACCATGGCGAACCTCGACCGCGTCTACGTCGTCGAACGCCGCGGAGGCTACCCTTGGGCCGAAGGCTATTTCAACCGCAACGACACCGCCCAACTCCCCGAGCTCCTCTCCAACGCCGGCAAGCCCAGCCGCTTCGTCCTCAGGATCGCCGAACCCGCCCCCAAGGCCCAACTCCGCCTCATCCTCTTCAACGCCCTCCCGTCCGACACTTTTGACGTCACCCTCAACGGGACCATCCTCACCAGCCCAAACACCGACCCCACCTGGAAGGATCCACAAATCAATTCGCCGGCCCCGCAGCCCAGCTCGGGAGGCAACGGCCGCTATGAAATCAACCCCGCCCAAAAGCTATTAGCGCTTACCTACACGCTTGACCCCGCTACACTCCGCACTGGCCTCAACAAGGTCGAAATCAAAATCGCGCACCGCGGCTCCTACCCCATCAATGCGCAAGTGCAAGTGGAGAAAATAGAACTGGCAACGACGTATTCCCGGAGCACTCATGACCCCCATTAAAACCCTCGGCGGAATCCTTCCCGCCGTCATCACCCCGCTCGACGAAAACGAGCAGTTCGCCCCCAAGCCCTTCGAGCGTCTCGTCGAGATGCTCTACGCCCAAGGCTGCCACGGGCTGTACGTCTGCGGCCAGACCGGCGAAGGTCCTCTCCTGCCCCCTGCCCAGCGCCGGCTCGTCGCCGAGGCCGCTGTCCGCAACTCGCCCCGGGGCAAGTCGGTAGTCATCCACGTCGGAGCTCATACCACCCGCGAAACCATAGAGCTCGCCCGCCACGCCCAATCCATCGGAGCCACCGCCGTCTCCAGCCTTCCGCCCACTGGCCCATGGTCCTTCTCCGAAATCAAATCGTTCTACAGCTCCGTCGCCTCCGCCGTCGACATCCCTACCATCGTCTACTTCTTTCCGGAACTCTATCCCGTCATCTCGAACCTCGACTGCATTCTCGAACTCCTCCAAATCCCCAACGTCATCGGCCTCAAGTTCACCCACTACAACCTCTATCAACTCGAGATCTGCCGCGGGCTCGGCAAAATCGCCTTCAACGGCCGTGACGAAATGCTCACCAGCGGCCTCCTGGTAGGCGCCGAAGGGGGCATCGGGACGTTCTATAACCTTGTCCCCGAGCTCGTCGTCGCCATTTATAATCACGCCCGCAACCACCAATGGGACGAAGCGAACTCGCTCCAAACCAAACTGAACGCCCTCATCCGCCTCACCCTCAACTACCCCATGCTCCCTGCCGTCAAGCAAATCCTCGCCTGGCGCGGCTTCCCGGTCGGACCCTGCGTAGCTCCCCGGCTCGGCCTGACCGCCCTTCAGGAAGCCACCCTTCGCGACGAACTCGCCGCCCTCGGCTACGCCCACTGGACCCAGAGCGCGGCCCTCCGGTGAAATCCAACCACGCCTGGCTTCTCGTAGCACTGCTCTGGGTGGTGGCAGTGCTCAACTATGTTGACCGCCAGGTCATCTTCTCAGTCTTCCCGCTCCTCCAGGCGGACCTCCACATCCCGGCTGCCCAACTCGGCCTCCTCACAACGGTCTTCGCCTGGGTCTACGGGTTCGTCAGTCCCGCCGCCGGCTACGTCGCCGACCGCTTCGGCCGAGTCCGTGTCATCCTCGTCAGCCTCCTCGTCTGGAGCGCTGTCACCTGGCTCACCGGCCACGCCCGCACCATGGGCGAACTCCTCACCGCCCGCGCCCTTATGGGCGTCAGCGAGGCCTGCTACATCCCCGCGGCCCTTGCTCTCATCGCGGCCGCCCACTCCCCCGCCACACGCTCCCTCGCCACCGGAGTCCATCAAAGCGGCCTTTACATCGGCGTCATCATCGGAGGAGTGGGCGGCGGTTGGCTCGGCGAACGCTTCGGCTGGCGCCTGGCCTTCTCCCTCATGGGCGCCCTCGGAATCGCCTACTTTGCCTTTCTCTATTTCACCCTCCGCCGCGACTCCGTCATCAAATCCGACAGACCCTCCCCGCCCCTCCGAGCCACCCTCGCCGAGCTCTCCCATCTCAAAGGCTTCTGGCCCATGGCGACAGTGTTCAGTGCGGTCGCCCTCACCAACTGGATCGTCTACACGTGGCTCCCCCTCTACCTCTACGAGTCCTTCAAAATGTCCCTCACCGACGCCGGCTTCT
Source organism: uncultured Paludibaculum sp. (assembly GCF_963665245.1). Lineage (NCBI taxonomy): Bacteria > Pseudomonadati > Acidobacteriota > Terriglobia > Bryobacterales > Bryobacteraceae > Paludibaculum > uncultured Paludibaculum sp. Next base: position 893,292 of record NZ_OY762267.1, on the reverse strand, counting down.
CCTCCACCTTTTACATGCAAGCCGGAAGCTTCACCGGAATCCTGGCGGGAGGGTACTTAGCCGACCGCTGGGCCCGCCGCACCCCCCGAGCCCGCCTCCTGACACAGGTAATCGGCCTGGGCACCATGGCGCCTTTTCTCTTCTTCCTGGGCAATGTGGAATCCCGCCCCTGGCTCATCCTGACCCTGGCCATCTTCGGACTCGGCCGCGGCCTCTACGACTGCAACACCATGCCTGCCCTGGCCGAAATCGCACGCCCCGAAATCCGCTCCACCGGCTACGGCATCTTCAATCTCTGCTCCTGCCTAGCCGGAGGCCTGGCCACCGCCGCCGCCGGCTACGCCAAAGAGTCCCTAGGCCTCGGTACCGCCTTCCAAACCGCCGCTCTCCTGCTGCTGGCCTCCTGCGCCCTCCTCTGGACCACCAGCAGAAAGGCCCGACCGCTCTCTACCGAAGCGTGATCCGATCCAACACCGGATAGGGCCGCTGAGTGTCCGTCGAGCAAGAGAATGTAGTATCCGTGATCGTTTCCTGGGAAGCCCTCAGCACGACGCTGCGCGTTTCTCCCTGCACTGTCCGGTTCAGTGGGGTTCCGGCAACGCAGCGACAGGTTCCAACGGGACGAATCCTATTGACGATGATGATCATATAGTCCTGGCCAGGCATCGCCTACGTTAGGCAGACTCGGAAGGGCAGGGAAGTCAAGGCGACTGGTGTGAAGTTCCAAGTTCTCCGTCGCACGTGCGCCACGCTATTTGGAGCGAAGGCCAGGGACACGCAGGCACAGCTCCGGCCCTCTGATCCATCTGTCACGCTCATGCACGATCAGAAATCAATTCCAGCGTCCGAGTTGATTGGTGAGGAGTCGAAAATTTTGAAGACGTTCTGAACAGGCAGGATTCTGAAGGGGAGGGCTAGATCTACGGAAATGTGGAGCCAGCGGAGGGGATCGAACCCACGACCCTCTGATTACAAATCAGCCCGTATAAGCTTTGGGCTGGACGCTTCAGGCTAAGAATCAAGCGCTTCCGGGTTCCGGGCTCCAGTGCCGTCCGCTGCCTTCCAGTGGCGTTTAGCACAACTTCTAGCACAAAAAACTGTTGACACAAAACAGCATGCCGTGCTACGTCTAAACAGGTAGGAAACACCGACAATGACCAGAGACGAAACCAAGACGATGACGCGGGAAGAATGGCTGAACGCCTTCGCTCATAACCTGCGGGACCTGTTCCAGGAAGCCGGGCTGGCGCTTCCGGACAAGCTGCGCATCAGCGTGGGCTGGCCGTCCGTGCGGCCCTTGGGCCGGAAGAAGCGGGCTATCGGCGAATGCTGGGACCCGAAGTGCAGCACGGACCAGACCACCGAAATCTTCATCAGCCCGTTCTTGCAGGATGCCGGGCAGGTGGGCCATGTGCTGGTCCACGAACTGGTCCACGCTGCCGTAGGCAACGAAGCCGGGCACAAGGGTGAATTCATCGTGGGCGCTAAGAAGCTGGGCCTGATGAAGCCCTGGACGGCCACCACGGCGTCCCCGGAACTGGAAGAACGGCTGGTGCCCCGGTTCCCCACGGCCACGTTTCCACACGCCACGCTGGACGCTACCATGGTGGAAAAGATGCGGAAGAAGCAGAGCACCCGCATGGTGAAAGTGGAGTGTGACGAATGCGGGTACACGGCCCGGACCACGAAGAAGTGGCTGGAAGACAAAGGCGCGCCGATTTGCCCCTGTAACGGCAAGCCGATGTCAGCCCCGGACGCGGACGCCGGGGCAGGGGATGCGGAAGACGGCGAAGACGAAATGAGCGAAGCAGCATGACGAAACGCGAAACCTTGGCGCGCCTGCGCCAGTCAATCGAATCCGGCCCTATCCGCCTTGCAGCGGATAGGGTGATCGCAGCCGGGCAGGCTGCGCGGGAAGCAGACGCGGCGCTGTGGTCCGCTGACATTGACCAGCATGTCCAGCAGGAACAGGACCGGGTGGACTTGGTGCCGCTGGTGCCGGGCCGGTACCGCGCGCGGAATGGGCGCGTGGCCGTGGTTGTGAAGACGAATGACGCTATGTCCGATGGGTACCTGGAACCACGGGGCCGGGCCGGGAAATCCTTCACGTGTTGGAACACGCGCACGGCGCTGTCTTATAGCAAGTTTGGTACTGCGTGGGACATAGTGGGGAAGGCCGATGCCAGCTAATTGGGTGAAGTCCCGGATGAAGCAGCAGCCGGGCCGCGCGCAGCAGCACTGCACGTACATGCGGCAAGAAAAGGCACAGTACGCACTGGGCCGGTTGAAGGCCCGGTACACCGAAGTGACCGGCAAGGATTGGGTGGAAGGTGTCAGCGCGCGCTTCGGTGTGGAACCCACCATGCGCGCGTGGGCCGTTGCGGGCCTTGCCGGGGCCGGGTTCGCCAAGGTGGAAGAGTACCTGAAGCGGGTGGTGGAAGCAGCACAAATAAATCCACCAGCCTATTGACAACAAACAGCATGCCGTTTAAACTCTAGTTATGGAATGGCTCACACGGTACGGAACAAAGTTTGAAGGCACGGTCCTGGACGCGGACCCGGTGAAGGGCACAGCCCGGCATGAATTCGTCCCAACCTGTGGACGTTGTGGTGGTCAGGGTAGTTCCGCTCAGTGGGCGCACACCGGGTACGTTTGTTTTGAGTGCGGCGGAAGTGGCCGTGGCCAACTAAAGTCCGAACCGCTGTACACTGCCGAACGGCTGGCTAAGCTGAATGCCACGCAAGCCAAGCGGGACGCGGCGCGCGCTGCCAAGGCGCAGGCCGTAGCGGAAGCCAAGGAACAGGCCGCGCGGGACGCATACCGCGAATTCACGCAGACGCATTGGCCCTTTATCACCAGACTGACCAACTACGCGGAAGCCTACGGTGCGGGCAATGCGGCGCAGGATGACTTCCTGCTGGACCTGTGGCACAAGCTGGAACAGTACGGCAAGCTGTCACCGGCACAGATGAACGCTGCTACAACCGCACTGGACCGGGTAGACTCGCGCGCCGCAGCGAAGGCCGCGTCCCAGTTCGTGGGCACCATCGGCAAGCGCGTGGAACTCACCTTGACGGTGGAGCACGTCATCTTCTTTGAACCCCGTGGGTACGGCTGGGCCGCGCAATCCCTGTACCTTTGCCGCGATGAACAGGGGAACCGGTTGACCTACAAAGGTACCACCAACTTCCCCGGCAAGGGCCAGACTGGCCGCGTGAAGGCCACGATTTCCGAACATACCGTGTATAACGGTGAGAAACAGACCGCTATTACCCGGCCCAAGTGGCTGGACGAACCCCCGGCCCGTGATTGGGTTGAAGCGCAGCCGGAAGAGAACCCCCGCGCGCAGCCGGTCACGGCCTGCAACTGAGCGATTAAATTTCCTTAATATGTGCGAGTGAGACGGCCTTACTCGCACTACCCTAGGGTGGAGTCTTTTGACCGGATAGCCTACACCTGCGAGCTTTGCCACCGGCCCGCGTTCATCACGGCTGCTTATGCCAACCTAACCCGTCTTGCCCTGGACGGCTTCTGTCCTGACTGCAAACATAGAAGCCGCCTCTGGATGGATCTGCTGGACCTCGACAGCCGCTTGCGGGATTTCGATTCTGAGATCGCGCTACAGCCCGCTAAAGTCGAAAGCCCCCAGCACCGTGATGGCGCTGGGGGCTGTTTCCGTTTCCAGTTGTCTTTTGGAGATCAACCCGAATAGGTTGTCACTCCACCTTCTCAAACCAGCGCGATGCGCCGAAGGGATACACTGCCAGCCGGTGCTTGTACTTCACACCGTCCTGCGTCACCACGTCCCCGTCCTTCAAACCCTGCGATGCGGCCAGCGCAAAATACACGTTGGCGTAGTTCAGCATGCCCACCAGCTTGCCGCTGGGAGCCGGGACACTGGGGGCGGGTGGATCGTATGCCGGGTAATCCTTCAGGTCCAGGGACACCAGAATGCTTCCAGCCGGTGGGTTGTCCGGGTCATATGGCTTGAAGTCCGCGTCCGGGACACTCAAGCCGGGCGCAATGGTTACAGGGTCCTGTCCCAGCCGTGGCACCCACGTATAGCCGTATTGGGTCCGGTACAGCATGGTGAAATACGGGGACCAGCCCCACACCATGATGGGCACGTCCACCTGGAAACCCTTCTCGGTCAGTTCAGTGGCCAGTTGGCCCTGATTGGTGGCCGTCTGGATGGCCCGGACAGCCGGGGGTTGATGCGCCCAATACGCGGCGTCGAACGCCTTCTGATCCGTGGTGACCTGCGCGCTGAGCGACAGCGCGCACACCAGTAGCATGACTGCGTTGCGCAGTAGATTCATTCTGTGTTGTCCTTCCTATTTCGTTGTGCGGCTGAATGTCGCAATCAATGTGGTGATTCCAGCCGTAATCACCGCACCGGCCCCACCGGCTGCGCCCCACTTGCGCGCGGTCCGCTTCAGTTCGGCCTTGTAGCTGACTTGGTCCTTTTCCATCGCCGTGACGCGCGCGTCCAGCGCCGTGGTGGTGGTTGCCAGCTTCGTGTGCAGCCCCGTGTCCATTTCGGTGATACGGTCCTTCAGGTCATCCTGCCCGTCCTGGACCTTCGTGACGGCCTTGCGCAGATCGCGCAGGGTGTCTAGCAACAGCGCGTCATCGCGTTCCATCGCTGGCCCCCAGCAGCGCCACAATCGGCGTGTTGATGCCCACGGCATCAGCAGCTTGCCCGGCAACGCGGGTCAACACATTACGCGCATACCGCACCGGGTCATTCTTCCGCGTCATGCTGCGCCCGTCATCGCGCGGACAGAACCCGGCATACACACCCGGCTTGCCAGCGAAGAATTCCAGGAAGCTCAGCTTGCGTTTCAGCACGTTGATACGGCACTGTGCCCGTAGGGCGCGCCAGCCGGTAGCTTCATCCGGGAACTGGACAAAGCCGTTATTCAGCGGGTAGGGCACCCCGGCCCGGTCCTTCCAGTGCGTCAGGTTGCCCGGATTGTTGCAGCGCTGAGAAACGCTAGGCATCTTGCCGCGCTTGAAGTAATCCTCTTCCTGCGCGATGGCCCGTGACAACGTATCAATCAGTTCCAGTTCAGTCATGTGAATCGTCCTTACCCGTCCGGGGTGTACGGATGGCTGTCCACAGACTTGCAAGCGCGGCAACGGCAATTTCCTTGCCCAGTTCGCGTTCTGCGAATTCCATCCCCACCCCAACCAAAAAAATGAAAAGGGCCACAGCAATGTGACCCCCAGCCGAATCCAGCCAATCAAAGCGCTTCCGCACCCCGGCACCCCTAGAAGGATTTCCCGAAGCCGAAGCAGAAGACCGGCTGGGCTTCACCAAGCGTGGTCTTTGCCACCTTCACGGTGGCCGTCACCCAAGTCTTGGGCACCTTGGTCCAGCGGCTGATGTCGTAATTCAGCGAACCGCCCCCGGCAAACGCGCTGCCCACCGCCCCTTCGCCTGCGGCCACGCCAGCGTCCCCCAGCGCGGATAGCGTGAAGCCGTCCTGCCGAATCAGTACCTTCATAAACCCCTGCCCTATCGTGCTGGTCTGATCGGTCATGGTCAGCAGGGAGTATGTATACAGACCCGGTGCGATGCGCGCGCCGAAGGTCAGCCAGCCTGACGCCTGCTTGTCCGCGTAGCGGTTGAACCCGGCCCCGGCTGCCACGAAGTACTGCGCTTCACCGCCCTGCGGAGCCGGGCTGGTGTCCTGCGCCGCAACAGGCAGCAGGCACAACAAACAGAACGTCATCACTGTCAGAAATTTCATCGTGTCTTTCCTTGAAGTCAGAATTTCGAACTAACCATGGCCCCGCCATACAGGAAGCGGCCTAGCTTCTTCCACCACGGCACGGGGGCCGTAATCGCCGTTGTGACTTTGTGGATGTCCGTCGCAATGCCCGCTGACTGCTGTTCCAGGTCCACGATTGCCTTCGTGCTGGCCGGTGCAGCGCGCGCAATCTGGCCCATCGTGAACCGGGCGGACCCTACCAGCGCCAGCGCCTGAGATGGCAGGCACGCCCCGTTTCCCTTGCAGTTCAACAGGGGTTTGGCTGCTTCGTTGACCTGCCCGGACAGTTCCGCCGCATGGTCCAAAGTGGGTTTCAGATCGGCGCGCAGCCCGGCCACCGTGGCGTTGGTGGCCGTCAGTTGGTCGTCTACCTTGGCCGTCAGATCGGCCAGCCGGTCATCGGCGCGTTGCGCCACATCCGCCACGGTGGCCAGCGCGTTGTCCGTGCGAGTCATCACGTCCGCGCGCAGCGTGGCCACTTCCCCCAACACTTCCTTGCGGGTGTCCCCGATGGCCGTAAGCGCCGCAGTACGGGTGTTGTCACCTTCGCGCTGAATCTGCCGCTGTGCCCAGTCCGGAAGATGCCGCAGGTTGTACGCCTGCCACGTCAGCACCCCGAACAGTGCGGCCAGCGCCACACGCCACAGCGCCCCGGCCCACGCTTGCAGCCGCAGCCCCACCGTCACGCGGCCACCGCCTGCATGAATAGGTCCGCCGTGGCCGCGTTCCGCCATTCCTGAATCCCCGCGCGGTGGCACTGCGCCGCGCAGGTGGCCCAGTCCCGCGTCTTAATGGCCAACACCAGCCGGGGAAACTGCCGACACAAGCCGCTGACACCAAGCTGGAAGGCCATGTCCAGCAAGGCTTCCTGGACCGGTTCCGGGAACTCCTGGAAGCCGGGCAGACGCGCCGTCAATGCGGTGCGGAAGCCGTTCACGTCGCTGTCTTGCAGCGCGCTAATCGCGTCCGGTGTCATCCGCAGTACAGTGCGCTGTTCGTAGTAGCTTGGCAGCTTGGCCGGTGACAGCCCCTTCACGGTGTGCCATTCCGCCCGTTTCTCTGCCTGCGTTGCCGTTGACCCATCGGGCTTGCACATGGCCACCGCGTCCAGATGTTCCGGAAGGGCTACTAAGTGACCAACACCACACGTCACCAACCCCAGCGTGTCCAAGTACAGATGGGGGATAACGCCTTCGTGTTCGCGCAGCCGGGCCTTCAACCTCTGTAGCATTCTCGTTCTCCGCTAATTGAAATGGTCCACACAGCACGCGGCTGTATGGGCCGTAGATTTGTCCGGACCGATTCTAGACCACAGCACCCCCTGTTCCGAACTATCGGACGCCGGGAACAGAGGGCTGGACGGCTGCCAAGTCCTTACATGGCAACGTGTTTCAGATGTGGCGACATTAGGCGCAGCGAACGTGAACGGGTAAGGTCACTGACTGCAACACTGCGCACATCCACACCGTACCGTTTCGCCTGTCTGCGCACGGCCTTGGTTAGTTCGTTGGCCACGTCCGTGTGTCGCAGTTCGTCCCACGTCTTTGACAGCACCAGTTCGGAAACCACGCCATAGGTGCTGTCATCCACCACTTGGTTGCCCCCTTCGATTTCCAGCAGGAAGACCTTGGGGTCCGAAACGCCAAACGTTACCACCGTGGCAATGACGATTGAAACCCCGTCCTTGGTGGTCAGGGACTGCGGCCCCACGTTCATGGTTTCCGGCACCACGTTGGTCAGCAGCGTGGTTTCGATGCTGAACGGCCACACCCAATGAAATCCAGGTGTGGCCAGCCGGTGGAAGGTACCCAGCCGCAGGATTACGCCACCCGCGTAGCTGGGCACCACGGTCCAGAACATGAACAGCTTCAGTGAATCCACAATTAGCTGTACAAGCCGGTCAAACACAGCGCCCCCTTCAGGCCGCAAAGGCGACAGGAGATTTGCTGGAATCCCGCGTCTTCACCCATGCTTCCTGACTGGATTGCACGTGAACCGGCACCGAACCAACCACACCGTGCCGGGGGTCCGTCAGCCACAGGTCCTGTTGCGGTGGCTCAAACTCGAAATTGCTGTTGAAGGCATATTCGTCATAGCCCTTGCCGGAACCGTTACAGCGGACCTTCATGAAGCTGGCCAGCCGGTGCCAGTGGCCGCACACCAGATAGTCAAACTTTTCCCGCTTCATCTTGCGCGCCACCATAATCATCAGCGGGCTAAGCTGCGCCGCAATGCCACTGCCGCCCTTGGCTTGGTCCCCGTGGGTCATCAAGTACGTGGTGTTGTACACGCGGTACAGGAAGTCCGGAGATTCACTGATGGCAAATGTGATGCGCTTGTCCCCGGCCACTTCGCGGGCCACCATCTGCGCAAATAGCCAATCGAAATTGTCCCGCGTCCGGTTCTTGTGAATCGGCTTCAGCGTGGTGCGCCCGTGATTGCCTACCACCACCGGCACGTAGACCTTGCCGAAGGCGTCAGCCAAATGCCGCAGCCCGGACGCCATCGGCGCAATCCAGTAAAGCAGGCTGGACAGCAGCACGTCCGCGTTGGTGGTGCGCAGTTCTTCGTGGATGTTGCCGCTGAAGTTGTCCCCCAGCCACGGCATCACGATACCGGGATAGCGGAAGCCACCGAGGTACTTGAAGCAGATGTCCGTAGTGTTCTGAAAGAAGTTCTTCAGCCGCACTTCCGCGATGGCCCGGTTATAGGCGTTCTTGTACTGGACCTGTTCCGGCTTCACCACTTCATCCAGGTGCCAATCGCTGAAGGACACACTGGGCATCACTTCGTGCTTCTCACGCCCGGCTGGCTTACCGATCCATTCCGGGATGATAATCCTGCGGCTGGTCACATCCGCAATGAACTGCTGATAGCGTTCGTCCGCCACCACACCGTCCAAAGTGGCATTCAGCCGGGCCTTCAGTTCCTTGTTCTCCAACTTTAGACGGTGTTCCTGGACCGCGTCAGCCGGGTCCGCATTCGCGGTGCGCAGCTTCCGCGCGCATTCATTGCCGCAGGTGTCATTGCGGACGGGGAAGGTCTTCACTTCCCTGCACACCGGACAGCGGCGCTTAGCCTCTTTATGTTGAGATTTGCTCACAATCACTCATCAGTGTTTAAACTACGTTAGGCGCGCAGAACCCTTAGCCTTGGGCAAAGGTAGCCGCACATGCAGAAGACTCAGGTGGTCCCACGCCCACAGGTTGACTTGGGACACCCCTTCCTGCCGCGCGAATAGCAGTTCTTGCTTCCACGGGCAGCCCCCGTTGAAGATGGGAATCAAATACCGCACATCGGCCTTCGGCCAGCCTTGCGGGGCCGTGTAGGGCCACCGCACGGCCTGCTTAGCCTTGTCTAGATTGCGGTACGTCGCGCCCCAAGACAAGGCTTCCATTTTGATGCGGTCCAATCCAGATCCTGCCTTGGACTGCCACGCAACCGGAATGTTCACCGCTGCGTTCAGCCGTCCGCCTTGCGGATACGGGAAGTCCAACGTGTGGTAACACGCTGCCCCGTTCACGTCCAGCGCGTGAAGCCATTCGAATTTAGCACCCGGATACGCGGCCAGCACGTAGGACCGGATACCGTCCACGTGTGCCTTCAACCTGTCTGCCAGGAAGGCTGCATCCGTGCCCCCGTTCACTGTGGGGTCATCATCCTGCGTCCCGAACGCGGCCAGCGGACGGCCCAGCACAAACTGCGCCGCAGCCACCGTTTCAGCATCGTAGTATGCCATACCCCAGCCGCGAACACTTCCGGTTCCGGGCTGATATACACCCTTCCCCACAGACCCATCCAAGCTGAAAGTGTCCGCGTCTATTACACTTACAGACCGCGTGCCATTTGCGCCATCAATTCCACGCGCCCCTGTGATGATAGCCCGCTGACCAGTGCTAAGTCCGTGCCCTGGACACGAAACGCGCACAGGGGTTGTTGCAGTGGCCCCTGTGATCGGCTTGGAACCGTAGCTGAAGAACCACCATAGGAACTCGCCGAATTGAAGCCACGGCGTCAGCCCGGCTGATTGCATCAGCCCAGCCGTGTACCGGTAGACCTGCTGCTGATACGCCAGCATTGGAGCACTGAACGTACAGTGGGTAGTGCGAAGGTTGCGCACTGCCGTGGGCACAGCGCCCCCACCGGCTGCGGTCCACGGGACAAAGGACCCGGAAGCCGTTGACCCGTCCAACGAAAACTGATCGGCGTTTAAACGAGTTACAGGCCACGTGCCGTTCACGCCGGTCATTCCCACCACATCCAACACGTTGATGCTGTCCCCGCTAGCATATCCGTGACCGTCTGCCGTGACCACCGCTGGACTGGTGGGCGTCACGCTAGTGATAGTGGCCGTAGCTTCCGTGCCGAAACCAGTGGATGTCAGGACCTGGATGCCGTTGCCGTACCGCGCCGCATACACGGCCCCACTAGCCGGGTCTTCAGGCGGGTTCAGCAGTTCCATGGAATAGGACAGCGTTAGGTTCCAGCCCTTGGCCGCAACCTGAGTGAACAGGTCCGTATGCCAGTCCCGCGCCGCGCGGTTCAGTGGGACCGGGGCACTGGGGTCCACTTCCCAGATGCCTTCAGAGCCGGGGTCCAGGTTGCCAGTTGTACTGACGGAGCCGGAACCACTGACGGACGCCGAACACGTAAACCAGAACATCGCTGTACGCGGACGCACGGTAATGACGGTGCCCAGTGCTTCCGCCCAAACACCTACATACGCCGTATTGATGCGGCTGGCTATGCCTTCCGCCACCGCCTGCGCGCGCGACAGCGCGTCTTCGCCGTCTTCCGGCTGGACGCTCCTGCTGACAGGCACACCGGAAATCGTCACGGTGAGCCTATCGTCCACATCCCACATGCCGGTCAGTTGAATGGTCCACGTCCGTGTTGTCCCGTTCACGCGCCTGCGCTGGTTCCACCAGAACACGCCGATGTATTCATTGATGTCACCATGCAGCCCAAGCCGGTCCAGGTTCCATATCAGCCGGGCCGGTGGCAACTTGTAAGTGTGGTCCGTGTCCCAGTCCAACGCCGGGGACACCGTTGTGAGTACTTCAGCGGGGTCCGGAACATCGGACAGGACAGCCGCTTCCAGGTAGTCAAACACGAAATTCCACCCGCCGCTGGCAGCGTTCTTCGCGCCGCTGTTGCGAATGACCACGGTGTGTTCACCGGCTGGCACACCGGCCTTTATAAGCCTGCGCGTGGCCAGGGACGCGTCTGTGTTGAGGTAGGTGTCCACCGTGCGGCCCGCGATTCCGTCCACCGTGGTGGTGACAATGCCCCGGTCCGTTGACAGATCCGTGCCCAAGTACAGGTCATGCGGGAACTGGCAGGAGTACGTCACCTGCGCATAGTCCGCAGCAGCCCCGGTAGCACGTGCCGCGCCCCCGAAGTAGAAGTTAGAGCCGGGTGTTACGTTGGTGACCCATTCCGTCCAGCCAGCCCCGTGGAACTGCGCCCAATCATCCCGGCTGCCAATCCGCACGCTGCCCGGCCCGGCTACCTTCAGGCCGCGCACGTTCTGCGGGTCCGTCACGGTCCAGTTGCTGAAGTCCGCCTGAAACTCGGTGGCGGGCAGCATCCCAACGGTCAGCGGTGGGGCCAGCGTCAGCCACATCTTACGCAGGTAGTCCACGCCCAGCGCTGTGAAGGGCAAGGTAATGCGCCAAGTACAGTCAGAGCTACCACCCTGTAGCCGGATTATGGCCGTATCCGCAGACAGGTTGCCTGTACTGTGGCATTGTGCTTCCACCAGATTGCCATCAATCCCGCCACGTTCTGCAAGATAACGCCCGCTGACGGCCCCTTCCGTCCCGGCACCGGCCAGCACCAGCGTTCTGGGGGACGTGACTGTAGCTACCTCGTACTGTTCGCCGTCAATGTAGATATAGGACGCGTCTGCGATACCAGCAAACTTATCACCCGTCAGCCACGTCACATCAATGCCGTTTGCGGCAACTTCCACGGTACCCCAGCGCGCGGCCTTCAACGTCAACAATGGGCCAACTGTTTCAGCCATGATGGCCACAGCAGGCTGTTCTTCCTGCCACTGATATTGATTGATCTGGTCGCGAATCCGCGAAGCGGCCATCGTCGCGGAAGTCACTTCCGCGCCCAATTCTTCTATTCCCGTGTCAATATCTTCAATCCCAGCAGTGATAGCCGCCATTTCCGCAGTGATGGTTTCCGCATATGCGTCTAGCGATGTCCCGAAGATGTCTGTTAGCAGGGCACTGTATGCTAAGAACCCATCAAGCACTGACGTGGAGTTAACGACATCGGGCTGTGTCTCAGCTATCGTCTGCAACGCAGCCAACAGTGGCCCGACGGTGATAGCCGTGCCAAGCGCCGTCTTGTTACCCCACAACCTCCACTGAAACGGCTGAAGAACGTCGGTAATTAGAGGCGTCGTGGCCGGTCCCGCGTAATTGACCACTGTGTAGTTCTTGTTCTGTAGGTCCGTTATCTGCGCGTTGATGACGTAGATTTGATTAACTGTCGCGGTGTTCTCAGCTTGCAGGGTGTTGATAGCCGTGCCGTTCGTATAGATGGCGTCACGAACGGACGCGAGTTGGGCTTCAAGGTCTCCGGTGGGTTGGCCCGCTGCCTGCGCGTCTGCGATCTGTTGCAGAAGCGATGTCTCTTCATCCAACAGAGGAAAGCGTTCCGCCCACAAGGTGGCTAGTTGCGCCTGCTGCTGCGCGTCTAGACTTACTAATGGGTCACGCTGCGCGATCAATCCAGCAATCTGTCCCTGCTGCTCCGCGTCTAGAGCAATCGCCACATTCTTCATGCCGATCACAGCATTTATAATTGCCGTATAACTTGCGTACTGCGCCTCAATCTTCAGCTTCAGAGCTGCCAGCATTGCATTCACATAAGGGTCCCACTGCGCCGCTGCCTCATATTGATATCTGAACGGAATATTTAGATAATTGACCGTGACCGTACCGCTTTCGGTAGATTCGGGGTCTTGCTGAAGCAGGACATCCGCATGGGCAACGCCCAACTGCCCGGACTGCAGCATTGCCTGATCGAACAGATTAACAGACACGCCAGTCAAGTCCGTCTGATCGAGACGACTAACCGGCACGCACTGCATGGAATTCCAAGCCACCCAGGGATGTTTCGGTGACTCGATTGGTTGCAGCCCCTGATACCGCAGATCAAACTGTAAGGACAGGTCTGCCAATTCGAAATCAGGAAGATGCCGCATTGTGTAATGCTCATACACATTATCGGCATCGAACAAGTCCACCACGGCCACATCAGCGAAGTCCCGAAAGACCCCGCTGACAGTGAAACCGGTGGCGCTGGCGCTGTGAATGGCCGCAGCCGCGCCGCGCCGATCAAACCCTTTCAGGCTGACGGTGCGGTTTGGTTGCAGCTTCGTGATTGCTTCGGTGGCCATGGTAATCAGATGAAGATTGTTACGGTCAGGTCAGTGCCGGGGGACGTAGTGCCCACAGCCGTGATGTCCAGCTTGATGCGCGTATCAGCAGCCAAGTCCGCAGCCGCTGCCAGTTGATCGGATGTTGCCTCAATGGTTGTTTGTCCGGCTGGAATGGTAAGAGCCATCCACAGGACGGCCCCAAGCATTACACGGAACGTCAGCGCGGCCCCGGTGGGTGCTTGCTTCACTTCCGCGCGAACCGCCACCGCGCGCTGCGAACTGTGCAGCGTGATGATGGGTGCAAGATCGCTACCGATAGCAAGATTACCATCTGCTGCCAAATACACGGCAGCCCCGGTGTACCCGCCGCTGCCTTTGTCACCAAACACGTAGATTTCGCGGAAGGGTGAATCCGCTGGTGATGATTCATCACCACCACCGTCCACGGTGAAGGCTTGCACAAACAGTGCCTTGCCTGTTTCGTTGTTCACGTCCAGCAGCATGGACATGTCCGCCACAGTGCTGTTGTTCACGGCCACCTGCGGCTGTTCCACACACCACACCGGCTCCAACACAATAAACCGGCTGCTGGCGTCAGGCTCCACCAACCAAGTGCCTTCAATGTAGTACCGGGTTTCGGTGTTGTCCTTAATCTTCACCGATTGGCCTTTTGCGGTGCCAGCGATGAAGAACAGGATGCGGCCCTTTTCTGCGCCCGGCTCCAACCCTTCCGGGTTCAGGGCGTTCGCCAGATTTGGGTCTTCGATGTAGTTCCCGATTTCGTCACTGCCGATAATCGGTTTGAACCGCATGACCACCACATCCCCCGGAGCAATCACAGCCGTGTCCGGGGCCGGGGACAGCAGGGCCAGGGTGTCTTCGGTGTTGCCAGCAACGCGGGCTGACCATACAGGCAGCGGCTTGGCATTAGCATTGCGCTGCCCCAACAGAGTGATATCGTGGCCTGCCCATTGATCCACCGTGAAGCCAGTTTCCGATGGAACGGCCACCTGAATGCTGGACGCCGTAACGGTGGTGACCGGTGCGGTCCAACACCCGCTGCTGACCGCGCGCCGCACACGCAGCACCATCTGGTTGAATTCCGAGTCTGGAATTCCGGCTGACGCCTCATTGTATGCAGTGACGGTAATGCTGGCCGGTTGGCCCGATCCTTCCGCCTGCTTTGATAGCCGCAACGGTGTGCGGCCACCGAATAGCACCCATTCTGTGGTATCCGCGTCCCAGTAGGGAACCGGCACCGTTGCAGTGTTCGTGTCTGTCCCTGCGGGTATGGCCACAGCCATCAGTCTGGATGGTGCAGAATAGCCCCCTTGCGCGTCCTTGGCGCACGCACTGTACCAATAGGTAGCTCCGCCCGGTATCGCGCCACCCGTCGCGCTGGTGGTACCTTGCAGTCCCAAGAACGGGGGCGTAACGTCGGCACTGAAGACGTTGACGGGCAGCCGTCCCCCAACCCACAGCTTGGCCGATGCGCTACCGTCTTCATTGGGCCAATAGTCGTAAGCCAGACTGAAGGTCCAGTCCGAAAATGGCACCATGGAATTGTTGGCCACCGGGCCTTCCGCATCCGGGCACCAGCCGAACGCTGGCCGCAGTTCGCGATTGCGAAAGTCTGACCGCCAGATAGGAGCATCTTCCTGACCGAACGTATCCACATACCATAGGTCGTTGTGGTGCAGCGCGGTAATCTTGCACCGGCTGAAGTTGCTGGTGGGCTGAATCTTGATGATGCGCACCAGTTGGTTACTCACCCCCAAGTGTTGGTAGGTCAACCGGCACAGGTCCCCAATATTCAGGTGGACCACCTTGAAGGTGGTTTCCCATTCATACGTGGTGGTGCCCCCGGTGTCCCCAATCAAGTCCCCGTAAGCACTGGGACGGAGGTTCCCCCGGTAGCCCTCTGCCATCCAGACCCCAACCGCGCGGCGTCCTTGGTCCGCGTTGTTGATGCCCTCCACGGACATGTTGCCCACGATTTCCTGCCCTACGCGCGCCACGTCTTCCGCGTCAATGATTGTCAGACTCTCAGAAATATACCGGTTGTCCCGGTCCTGATAGTTGACCGTCACACGGTTGGCTGATTCACTGACTGGGCGCTGTGTCACAGATAGACTTGGCGTCTTCTTATCGGACTTCTTCGCAACGTTGCTTTCGTTGAAGTCATATGCCAGATGGCCAATTCCTTCAGACCCGTCCAACAACACGGATGTGACGGGCGTGGTGTGATTGCTGCCCGGAACCGGCGCAGGCTGCTGGCTGGCCAGGGTGCCTTTGTGCTTCACGGCCAACTTGCCGTTCGCATCCAGGTACAGGATGCACTTACCCGCGTTCCGCAGGCCGCGCACGATCTCTGCCGCGCTACGGCGCTGATGCACAATCAGCGAACATGTGTAGCGTGGATGCGTGCTGGTGTTGCCGAACTGGTCCTTATAGGGAATGAGTTCGCGGCACAGTTCACTGTAGTCCACAAACGATTCAAGATTGATGTTGTTATAGCGCCAGTTTGCCCACGTCAGAACATCCAGCAACACCGGTGCCAGAATGTCCGTGTAGCCAATCCACCCTAGCGCGCCACCGGTGCCGGTACCGTCCGGGCAGCCGGGGGCGTTGAATTGCACTGTTCCGGGGGGTCCATATGTCCAATTGGTCAAGCCCGTCCAAACTCCGTTAATGCCTTCCAGGGTGTTCCCTGTAATCTCTAGACGGAAGTTCGGGTCATTCGAGGCTAGATCCGTGTTGGCGCTAGGCAGGGTAACCGTGGCCACACCATTTGACACAGACACGCCGCTGACGCGTCTGTACTGCCGCAGGGCTGGGCCGCGCGCCAGAACCTGGACCCGTGGCACACTGCTGCTATCCGCCAGCTTGCGCGGCACCACGACTTTCAGCACGCACAGATTGCCGTATGAGTCCGGTTGTTCGGACAGCTTTATAGCCGGATCGATAGACCCGTTGCGGTCACCATTGTTCAGGCAGACCCACCAGCCAGATTTCGCCGCTTCTGTGGCATTCGGAACCCCGGCCCCAACATACGGCATTTCAGTATCGTTGTATGTGTGCGGAATGATTGTCCCGTTTACCACTACCATGCTGACATCTGTGAACTTCCCCCAACCAAGCACCAAGTGCATGGTCGTGAAGTTCGCGTCAGACCCTTGTGTGGTCAGGATAACCGGGTCCGTCCAGCCTTCACCGTAATGCAGCGGAACCAAGTCCCCATACTTCGCTTCGCTCGCTGTGCTAGTCACTTCCTCGTACTTGCCGCTGACGTACCCGCGTGACCATGACGTGGTTGGAATGGCCCACTGGATGCCACCGAACCGGCCCGTGTGCCGGTTGCTGCTATCCTTGGTGATGTTCAGCCCGTTGCCAAGCCGTTCCAGGCAGTTCCCATACGTGCCATTACACGCTTTGTACGGGTCTTCGCCGTTCATGTTTCCGCATGCGCTGGACCCCTCAGCGTCCACGCTGTAGCCGCAGAAATACCACTGGCTTGACTCATCGTCAGCCGCGTCCTGCCGATGTTCCGCCGTCAGGGGGAATATCCACGGACACTTCTTCTGAATGCGCACCTGTGGCAGCATGGCTTGGGACATGTTCATCAGCGATGTAGCCGTGACTGTGACTGTGCCATTCTCATTCTGCGGGGACCCACAAACACCGACGAATCGGATCAGCGAATCCGCCGAAAACTCGTTATGGCCAACATTCCAGAACACGAACGTCAAAGTGACCGTGGCCCCTTTGAAACCCACAGTCTGTTCCTTCGCCCAGATGGCCCCGGCCACATCGGCCAGTTCGATGTCCACCTGCGGCGTGTAGTCAATGCCAGACTCCGAAAGTGCCTGAGTAGCCGTCAGATTGTAGGACATGACGCGCGCCAGCCAGTCATAACCCCCATACCGGAAGCCACCTTCTGCGACGTTCAGTGGGTGCGATGCCACCCGTTCAATATCCCCGTTCAAGAATGTGAATTCGGCCAATAGCAACGGCTGGTATGCCACCGCCAATTCTTTAGCCGCAAAGATAGTTCCGACAGCCATTTAAAAGTACTCCACAATAGGCAACTTCAAGGAAATCTGATTAGGTCCCACATAGCGGGGACTGAATGCGTCCGTGTCAAAGCGGCACTTTGGGTGCAATCCCGGATTACCGGGCGTCCGTGTGTATCCGCCCGGCCCCGGCATGGGCACGCATTGCGCACCAAACATGCTGATTCCGGTGCCCGGCCACGTGCCACCGCCACCAATAAGCACGCGAACGTAGCTGTTGGACGCCAACGTGGCGCAGTGGTCTATACGCGTCCACGTCTGCGGCACTGGCAGTACAACACTGCTGATGATGCTGAAGCCACTATCGATGAAGGACAACATCAACTGCTGCCCTTCTGTGGTTGCTTTCGCCCACAGCGACACGTTCAGGACATACCCGCCCGCGCCACCGTCAGGCAGGATTGTACACCACATCATGGAATTCTCACCGGTCCCAGTCATCAATCTGGCCCGGTTTCCACCGAACGGGTCCGCAGCTTCCGGACCCACGGAAACCGTTTGTTTGGTCCAGCTTGCAGCGGCAAAGTCTTCAGACGCCGGAATCAGATTGCCACTCGGGTCCAAGTATGTGAACTCGCCTAGACGGCCCCGCATTTCCGTAAAGAACGCGAGTAGCACGGCCACTTCGGCGTCTGTAATAGCCGAATAGTTCAGATCCCATTGGCCCAGGTGTCTGTCCGGGAAGTTGGACAGCCCCATGCCGCGCCAGCCCCATGCCTGCTGACTCCCACCCGGCAGGACCTGTGTGGTGGTGCTGAAGTGCAGCCCTGCCTGATACGGGCGTTGCGTTATCAGCCCGGACGCGTTGATTTGTGGGAAGTAGATGGGCATTTATGATTTCACCTGTCTGCACTTCAGGGTGACGCTGTACCGTTCAGCCTTACTGTTTGTAGCTGTGAAATCATCCTGCACGAAGACGCAGTTGTTCCACACCTGTCCATTCATCGCAAGCGTCCACGTATGGTCAAACTGACCCTTCGCTGACCGGAAGAAATCCAGCAAGGTACTCAGGTCATAGCCGTTGATGTCGGTGAACACTAATTCGAAGTCACCTAGCGCTGGCTGTGTGGCCCAACGCTGTTCAGAGTCATTGCAGAAGACAACAACCTCTGTCTTGAAGGTGCGCCCCAAGGTGGTGGGGTACATCCCCACCACCCCGCTGCGCAACGCGGGAAATGTTGCCATTGTGTTAGGTCCCCAGGATGGCCTGCTGAATGTCCATGCCAAGGCGGTGCCCAAGCCGCAATTCCTTGTGAATGGCTTCGGCGAGGTCTGAACTACGATCCAGGATGGACTTGGCGTCTAGTGCCTCAATCGTGAACTGAAACACCATAGAAGCGGCCCCGGCTGCCCGTAAGCGGCCCGTGAAATCATAGTCAACGTCCGCGCCGCGCAAATCCGTTGTCCGATTTGACGCGGTGGGCGCTTCGTACTTATTCGCGTTCAAGGTGTCCGTCTGTTCCTTGTCAAACGTTTCCTTGGACTTGCCGAAGAAGCTACCAATCAAGCTAAGGGCCGCAGCGCCACCGGCCAGGATGCCACCCCACGGCCCGGATGCCAGCGCCGCGCCGAAGACCTTGGAACCAATCAAGCCGCTGGCCATGCTGGCCACGCCAGCAGTGGTATTCAGCGCGCCCTTAGCTCCACCCTGGTGAACGCCTTGCGCGATGCCGTAAGCACCCGCCCCAAGCGCCAACGCCGTGGATAGTGTACGCTGCAACTTGGACGCCAGCTTGCTGCCGCCTTTGTCCAGCGCGTCCCCCGTCGCTTCCGCGATGTCGGAACCACTTCCACCTGTCACCTGCGCGGCCTGATGCGCGGCGGTGTTCTTCTCCACAGCGATTGTGTTTAAACGCGTTTCGCTGGTGTTCGTTTCAAGTGCCAGCTTTGACTGATCCACTCCCAGGGGTGTGCCCTGTAGCACGCGCCCAAGGCCCGTGAGCTTACCGTCCTTGCCCACCTGACCGCCAACTAGGTCACCGAGCTTCAGCGTGTCCTTGGCCGTCCGGAAGACTTCCACGGCCACGTTCTGAAACACCGTACGACCAACCACCTGAAGCTGCCCCTTCACGAAGTCCCCCACTCCGCTGATGCCCTTGGACACCATCGCGTCATAGACGCTGCCAGCAGACTGCTTGATGCGTTCCAGTTCTGCCTGCTGCATCTGAGCAATTTGCACCATCCGGTCCTTCCGGGCTTGGTCCACCGCTGCTTCCAGCTTGGCCCGGTCCTGCACGGTCTTCATACTCAGGTCATACTCACGCTGCGCGGTCTGTTCCCGCAGGGTGGCCACAGCCGTGATGGCTGCCGCTTCCCCACCGGGTCCAGCCGTCAGCTTAATCATCTGTTCCTGATATGCCACTGACCGCTGCATGGCGGACAGCACGCGTTCACGCGCGATGCTCAAGGCATCTGCGTTCACCTTCTGGTCCACCTGGACGCCGGTAGCTTTGTTTGGAAGCATCCCGGCCAACTGCGGGGCCGTGGGCATCATCAGCAGGAAGTCGTCCAGCCTGCGCTTTGCCTGCACCGGGTTCAGCAGCTTGTCAATCATCTGCCGCTGCTTCTCAGCACCGGCATTCCGTACCGCATCGATCTGCCCCGGCTTCGCCCCGTCCCGCGCCAAGTCGGCAATCTGCGCGTCCAGTTCCGAACTGAACTTCTCCAGTTCGGACATCCCGTATGAATGCAGGCTAGCAATCAGGCGTTCGATACGCTCCTGAATTTGCTGTGCCTTCTTCACGGTCTTTGCGTCATCATCCGGCTTACCACCGGTGGCCATGCCGGAATTGTCTGCCTTCAGGCCAGCGATATCGAACTTCACCGGCTTACCGTTTATGACGGCTTCCAGGTCCGCCCGGCTAACAGTCAAGCCACCTAGGTTGTAGCCATCCGCAATTTCAGCGGCGCGCTTGGCTTCTTCGTACCCGGACCCAATCCCGGCCCCCAGGTCCCCAAGCAGCATTTTTGCAGCCTTTGCGCCTGTGCCCGGTGGCGTCATCTGCGTCAATGCCTTGCGGCGCTGCCCGAAGATTTCCGCCGTCTCTTCAATGAACCGGGCGCGCAGCAATTCGCGGAACTTCGGAATCTGTTCCTCAAAACGCTTGAACGCCTTTGGGTCCACCAAGCCAACTTCCAACTGATGCGCCATCACCTTGCGCTGGCCTTCCAGTTTCTTGAAGGCTTCCTGATACTTGTCAACGTTGGCCTGTACAGGGTCCTGATTGACGAAGGCATAAGTACCTAGCCCTGCGGCTCCGGCCAAGCCAGCGCGCGCGGGCATCGGAAGAAACGGCGTCGCCGCGAACACAGCGCCCGCAACACCCAACGCAGTGACACCAGCAGTCATCTGTTGGAACTGGTCAATGTTCTCAGACGCAAACGTGGTCAACCGTTCCATGCCGGTCACAATGTCAAACAGTGCCGGTTGAAGTCCTTCGCCTAGTGCGTTTTTGAAGTCGTCCGTGTTCCGCGTCAACGACTGCATTTGCCCCGCTGCGGTAGTCAGGGACATGATGTAAGAACCATCAATCAGCGGGGACCGCGCCAGAACGGCGTCCATCCTGATATTCAGCTTTTCCTGTTCAGTTAAGCTGTTGGTAGTCCGGTGTGCTGCGGCAGCCCAGCGCCCATACGCGCCTTCGAAACTGACCGCAATACCCAATGTACGCAGCATTTCCGGCTGGCCGGACGTAATAGCATACGTGATGCGCTGCAAGGCTTCTGAAGAACTAACACCGGCAACCTTGGCCGCGTTCTGCGCCATGCGCGTCAGGTCCAGGGACTTTGTAAGGTCCAACTGTGACCCAATCATCATGTTGACGATATTGCGGGATTCCTGAGTGGTGATGCCCAGTTCCTTAATACCGTTGGCAACTGTGCGCACGGAATTCACATTCATTCCGTTGACGCGCGCCAAGTTGTCCATGACCGCGCTGACCTGTTCGGTACGCGCCGCGTATTGCGCTGCGCCCACCGTGTATTCCTTTACAGTCCCGGCTACCTTCATGATGGCGGACGCCAGAAGCTGCGCTTTCAGCACCGCAGCAGTCATGCCCGCGTTGACCGGTTCCTGCGCCTTGGCCATCTGGTCATAGGCCGCATTGATGCGCGCAATGTCCGCAGCCGATTTGCCGAAGTCCTGAAGGGCGAAGCCGCGCTGAACACCAAGCCGTTCCAGGCCGGACTTGCCGCTCAGCGCGGCCTGACGCTCCAACGACTTGATGTTGCCAGCGTTGGCTTCCGCCATCCGCTTCAGTTCGGCGGACGCGCGGCGCGCGGAATCTAGAAGGGACCCGATGCCAACGTCCGCACGCTTAGCAGCGGCCCCCGTGCCATCCAGGGACTTGGTAGTCTGCGTGTTGGCCGCAGTAACGCCTTTGTCCGCCTCTTCCACCTGCCGCGCAGTGCGCGCAAGGGTGGCCAGCGCTTCCTGCCCCTTGGTTTGTATGTTGATGAGTAATTCAAGGCTATCGCGATCAGTCACACCCTTCACCTGTCCTGCTGTTCCGCACGTGATTGCGCGTTGTCTGTCCGCAGCCGTTCGGCTTCCAGACACGTAAAGGCGTCCACCATGCGGGACGGCCACTCGCGCAGATCGGGACCATACAACGATGCGCCTTGACACTTCTGCATCTGAACGGCGCGCAGATAGATCTGAACTAGTTCGCGAGATTCGGGGGTGATGAACGATACCGGACAGTCCGCAATGGTGCAGTCAATGCCTTCATATGCAGTGCCCTTGGCCGTCCGGTATGGTGGTGACCACCCCCGCGCCCGGTCCGCCAACTTTACTAGGCTGGGGAAATATCGCTGGCAGTTTTTTGCACGGAACCATCCGCGCTGTTTGCATTGGCCGCACTCGAAATCAGGGCGTTGCCAGCCATCGGTGCGCCAGAAGTGGAAGGCAACGCGAAGTTTTTTAGTTCGGCTTCCGTCATTGTGGCTGCGGCCTGAATGGCCCCGCAGATTTCGGCGAACAGTTCCGGTGGGCCATCATCGATCAATTCGTCTGCCGTACAAAGCGGCTTCGATTCACCGTCTTCACCATCATTCTCCAGAACCAAGCCAGTGATACCCTTCAGACCCCAGCGCACATATGCCGGATTCAGTTCCCCGGACACTAGCCCGGTGATGGCTTCGGTGACCGCTTCAACGCGCGCGGTGATGTCCAGGTCCGCCGCGTTGGTCTTCAATTCCTCAACCAGCCGCGCGGCATCGCGGTTCATATTGCGCAATCTGGATTGCACTTCCACCGTCTGCTTGCGGAACTCCGCGCGGCGCGCTTCTGACATCTTCCGCAGGACGAATTGCACGCCAGGAAATGCTTGGGAGTCAATCTTGAGAGTGGACGAATAAGTGGGCATTGTGATTTCTCCAATCGGTCACAAAATGAAAAGGCCGGGTTCGGCACCCGGCCTTTGGCTTCGTTCAGTTGTCAGTTGCTGGTTGTTTAAACAAACCAGATGGTAATTTCGTCGCGCGCGGACAGGGACGAACCGCTGGCTGTGCCGTTGAAGTTCGCGCTGAAGCGGCGTTCCTCTTCCCGGTCCGGTTCGTCCAGTTGGACGCCCTTGCTGTGAATGACCACCATGGACCCCGGCACGGTGCCGATGACATAGATGACTTCCAGCGGCGTCTTGGCTGTTGCCGCAGCTTCCAGGGCCGCAAACGCGGCACTGTCATCTTCGTAGACGCTGATCTTGTGGGTGACTGTGCGCCCGTCACCTTCAGCTTCCGTTGGAAGGAACGCCCCGAAGGTGTCTTTCACGGTCACATTTCCGCTCTGCACTTCCACCGTGGCATTGCGCAAGGTCACCAACGTGTTGCCACCGACCATCGCTTTTCCGACAAACCCAGGAATGATGTCGCCATTGGTCACCGGAGCGGACGGCTCAGCCGGAAAGGCCGTCAGGGCAGCCTTCAGGACCGCGTCCGCCGTGGCGAACTGGTTGCTGGTCAGCATTCCCATTGATTCGCCGTCAGCGGACCACGTGGCCGCGCTGTCTTGGCCAACGTTGAAGGTGGCCCGATTGACCACACAGGCAACCCCCACGCGCTGGTTGATGGTGCTGGGCTGGCGAAAGTCCCAGAACGCGAACGCTGAAACCGAGTCAGCCAGCGCGTACTTGACAGCCTGCGCCCCTTCCGCAACACCCGTGCCAGTGGGGAAGCCGTTGGCCGCTGTGGCCGTGGTGACTTGCCCGGCCTGACCGCATAGCGCTTCCAGGATGACCGCGCAATCCGGCTTGATGGCCGGAACACCGTTGGGGGCAAGGGACATTTCCACGGACCATTCACCGTTACCCCGGCCCTTGGTGCCAGCCGTCTTGGTCCGCGTGCCGGTCTTGTCTTCACGAGTGATGGTGTTCGTTTTGTGCTTCAGCGTGGCCTTGATGAACCGGCAAGCATTGGCGTTGCCCACCGTAGCAATCCCGCCCGTGTTCGGCAGAGTGCCAAACTCTGTCTGAGGTTGCAGATAGATGCGCTCCAGACGCGCCAAGGAAAAACTCATTACTCGCCTGCTTCCTGCGAATCGACGTTAAAGGCATCCAGGAGTGACAGGTCATTCATCAACTGGATGGCGCGCGCCTGCGCGCGCTGTTTCTTGTGAACGAATTCCGGAGTGGGTTCCGGGAAGCCACCGGCATACCCGAACATCTGGACCTCGGCATCCGTGACGCCAATGGTCCGAAAGTCCGGTTCCGGAATGAAGCACCCGCCACCCGTCAGGACATCTTCGGCCAGTTCACGCGTGAATTCCGCGCGCGAACCAAACCGTTCATAACGCGTGCCCCCGATGTCACAGGGGGCATTGCCAACGAAACGATACATTTTCATGTTTCACCTATGCAAGAACTTCGAACATGAAGCTGAAACGCAGAACCTGATACCAGTTCTGCTGACCGCGCCTCACCGGCCCCCGGTCCATGCCCATGCTGACCACCCAATTGCGTTGCGCTAGTTCGTCGGCCAGCGTGTTCATGACCTCTTCCAACGCGTCCCCCAGCGCTTCATAGTCCTGATTCGCATTTCCTGCGCGCCAAGACAGCACCACATCTGACCCCATCCGCACGACACCCGCGAAGGTGGCCGGTTTCTGCGCGTGCCGATTCGCGGACTGACTGGAGTACAGCGTCATCAGCGGTAGTTTGTAGACAGTAGTTTCTTCCAGGTCATCGGGGTCCAAGGCACCCCAGAAGAAATTCACGCTCTTAGGCGCAGAAAGAAAGTCGATTGTGAACGGCTGCGCACCGTAAGCCGGGGCCACGGTGGACAGTAGGGTATTGAAGCGGGCAGACAACAGCCCATACAGGGCCGCGCGCGCCCGCGCGCTGATTTGTGCCATAGCCTTTTCAGTGGTTTGCGCGGCTGATACATCGCGCGTGTTGTGGGGCGTCAGTAGCCCGTTTCAGTCCGCCACAGTGTACCATGGCGCGCAAGCGCTACTGGTGCGGCATCGCGTCCCGCATCCGTCCACGGATCTGCGCAGATAGTAACCGCATCGCATACGCTCTATCTTCTGGCATTGCGCCCAGAAACCTGCGCTGTGGCAGGTGCTTGGCGGCATTGCCATACTGATGGCCGCGTGCCCGTCTGGCCGCTTCACCGTAGATGCCCAGGATAACTCCCTTCCGGTCTTCTGCAACCCGCACAGTCAGGGCCTGTAGCATGTGCGGCGCGCGCGGTCCGTACAGATCCACCACGGACCGGCCAAGTGATTGTTTAAACGCAGCGTATGACGCGAACTTGATTCCAAACCGAGTGCGCAGGAATTGATTGCCCCCAATCTTGATGCCGGGGAACAATGCGCGCTGTTTGAATGCGGCGCGCGTCACTGCGGTGCTGCGCGCATCCGACTTACCGCCCAGTTTCCTGAACAGCCGCTGTGCTGCTTCTGTACGCCGTTTGACATCCCGCCCCACAGCCGCGTCACCACGGCTGCCGGTCATGACACCCGGAAACATGCTGGCCTGCTTCAAGGACCGGTTAATGCGTTTAGTTTCAGACAGGGATGGGGATTGCTTGCCCACCCCTGCCTTCGTCGGATAGTAGTAATAGGGGCCTTTGTTGCTGTATGGCGTAAATGACCTGCCGTCCGCATCTAGCCCGCGCGCTGTCCGTTCCAGCGCCTGAGTCTTGAAGTAGTTCCCGACCATCAGCATGTCCGCGTCTGTTGTAACGGTGGCCGCTGCAATCCGTTCAACCCACCGCGCCAACGGCTTACTTAGCACGCTTTGCCTGCTTCTTCTGAATGCGCGTGTTAGGCAGTTCGTCAATCACCATCATCCACTGGTGTCTACACCGAAACCCGCCGCATGTGGCCATGACGTTCGGTAGCTGGCCATTGCTCATCTGGTCGATTTCTTCGCGGGTATACGCCCTATCGCCAGCCGATGCCAGCACCTTCACACCACGCAGGCCGCTATATGCGGCCCCGGCCAGCGCATGCACACAGAACGGGCGTGTCAGTTTGTCGTTCGGGCCACCGAAGCGATACCGAATCTTTAGCCGCTTCCGCTGGCCCAGACTTGCTTCCACTTGCTGATAGCCACGGTCTGCCACCGTTCGGTAGAACGTGGACAGGGATGTATCGGCAACCGCACCAGCGCGGCCCGCCGTTAGGTCCAGTTTCTCTGATATCATCCGCGTCAAGTCTGCGGCCCTAATGTTCCCAATGCTGAACATGGCTTGCTGCTGCGCAGCCTTCGCCTGAATGTCCACGGCCTGATGCAACATCAATGACGCCTGCGCCTGCTGCTGAAGGAATAGCGCCTTATCCCGGTCCCCAAACGTAAACGTCAAGTTGCGCCCGATGCTATCACCAAGCGCGGCCAGCACATCACTGAAGAAGACGAACTGGCCGTTGAAGCTGTTCACGTACTCCTGGACAAGCGTGTCGTACCCTGCGGCCCGCATGGCGCGCTTGTAGATGGCTTCCACCTGATTAAGCGCGCGCGCGTTGGCCTGAGTGCGATCAATCACACCGTCCGTTACAGCCAGCCGGATCTGAAGGATATACAGCGTTTCGCGCCGCGCCTTCGCAGCGATGCGCAGTGCTTCCTCTTCAAATAGCGCCACCAGATTGTCAATGGCTTGTTCGTGCGATAACCGCGCCATCTGTCAACCCCTTTGATTCCAGTTCTGAAAGGCTTGGTAGAGTTCCGGATACTGGCCGGTGCCAGCGGCTACACCACCCGTCAGCGGGTCCCCTGTAAAGGTGTAGGACAACGTTCCGATATCCAAGGGAAGCCCTTCCTGCTGATAGAGCGGGCCACCTGATTCCCCCGCATAAACCCGCCAATGCGTGGCCGTGGCGTAAGGCACGATAGCCTGTGCCCGCGTGCTGGCCGGTTGCTTGCCGGTGGGTGGCGTCAGGCTGCTAATATCCACCTTCAAGACGGTGCCCGGCTGAAGGTCCACCGTCACGCGCGCGCTGGGGTATGATTCGCCGTTCTCCCTGCTGGCGTCCACGTAGGTGATGGCCACATCAACAGGCCCGGACACGGTACCGGCTCCGCTAACCACGCTGACGTTTCCCGGCCCCCAGATACCCGATTCCGGCTCATAGACGGCCCCTGGACAGGGCAGGGGGTTGCGGACGATGGGTAGGCCCGCTTCGCGCGCCGCAGCCCAATAGGAGCCATGTAGGGCTATCCTGTAGGCGTTTGCCTTGTCTGCGTACCGGTCATTCTGCGTGCGGTTCGCCGCGTCCCGGTAGAACATCATCAGCGCCCAGTACACCACCCACCGCTTCAGCGGGGTCCAACGCTTCTGCACCGGCCCTGATACCACGATCTGGCTCAGCAGCACGCGGGACCGGACGGCCTGCGGGCTGCCTGTGTTCATGATGGCTGCGTAATGGTTCGGAGAGACGGAACCGTCCCCATATAGCGCCCCGCCGAATTCCCGCATATGCTTCAGCAGGGAGTCACCTGCCTCTTCCGTGGCGCGGTTAATGACTCCGTTTCCGCTGGACCCATCAAGGACGATGTTCTCCGCAGCGGCCACGGCCAGAACCTCATTATCCATTGAGGTCAGATCATCAGCAGTCACAAAGTCCGCATCTGTCCAGAGCATCTTCTTTCCTTCCCTAAAACACGAATAGCCCCCGGCCTATTAAGCCGGGGGCCGCAATCCCGATTGACGGGCTTAGCCGTTGGTCGAAACACCAGCGGAAATCATGACGTTGGTGCCGGATACCAGCCGGATGCGCAGCTTCGCGCTGGCCACACCAAACCGGTCCCCACCTTCCCAGTCACGCCAGTTGATGATGAATTCCTGCCCTTGATCGTTGGCGCGCGCAGGGAACAGGAAGCGCCGCTCCGTGGCAGTCCACGCGTTCACGGTGTCTTCCAGCGAAACCAGCCCGGTGCCGTACACCTTGACCCGGACGTACCATTCCTTGTCCAGGGCGCTGATGTCCAGATCGGGCAGCGCGACAGCCGGGGAACCCGCCGCAGTGCCAGTCAGGGCACTGGACCCCACCAATTCAAAGGTGTCCGCGTCGATAACACGCACCGGCCACGTGGCATTCAGCCCGGCCACACCAGTGGTGCCACTGACAACCACGTAATTGCCCGTGGTCAGGCCGTGGCCGGTGGAGGCACAGCGAACATTGGCACCACCGCCCAAGACGCTGAAGACCGGCGAAGGGGCCGCATACAGACCAGCAGCCGCGAATTTTACGCGGCTGGCCATAATCAGTTCCATATTGTCTTATCCTTGTGAAATGTCGTGACGCGCGGGCTATTTGCCGCGCTGGTCGATAGCCTTGGTCAGCAAGCCGCGCAACAGATCGGCTTGGCCGATGGACGCGGCAATGATTTGCTTGCGCTGTTCGGCCTGCGCGGTCCGGAAGGCTTTGATTTCGTCTTCCGTGGCCAGCCGGTGGGTTCCTTCCACCAGATGCCGGGCTGCGTTGTCCACGGGCGCTTCCATGGTCAGCCCACCTTTGGTATTGTGCGTGTCACTTTGGACCGACACTAGAACGCAGTCCCCCGAAGGGAACTGCGCTTCCAGTTCAATCCGCTTTGCACGCGTCTTCAGCGCCTTTTCAGTCACATTCATGCGTAGCGGTTCCTTTGCGTGTTTGTCGTTCGCCGTGTGGCCGTCAGCGTCTAGCTGTTGACCTGGATGCCGTGGGTGTTGCGCAGGATGCCCGCACCATACAGGATGTCCACCGTGAACTGCTGGGCCAGCGTGTTGGGCTCATAGCTCATGGTGATACGCACACCGAAATTGCCCATTTCGGAGTACTCCGCAATGGCACCGGTGCCGGGCAGGGGCTTGGGCAAGCGCCGCGTGGCCAAGGCAATGGCGTCCTTGGCGAACGCCAGATTGTGGGTGTTGACCGGGGACGTGCCCGTCTTGTCCACATACTGGCTGCGGAAGATGCTGAAGTCCTTCAGCTTACCCACCTTGCCGGTGATGATGGCGTCACCGCTGCCGTACTTGTCCACTTCGCTGAAGCGAGCAATCTGCCGCAGGGTGGCATACTCTTCCGCCGAAACCACCAGATACTTGTCTTCGGACCGGGGAACCTTGGCCTTGAACAGCGCCGTTTCCGCCGCGTCCAGGGTGACTTCCGTCAGGCCCGTGCCCGCCGCACCAACCGGGGTGTTGGCGTCCAGGTAGGACCACTTCTTCAGCAGGTCCTTCTCCACCGCTTCCACGATCGCGATGATGGCGGGCTTCATATACGCGGTCAGCAACTGCGGGTGACCAATCACCTTGGTCACGTCCGGGATGGTAAACGTTGCTTCCTTGTGCTTGTCCAGCACAATGGCCGCGTTGCCCAGATTGGGGTTCTGCGTCTGCACGGTGCCACCCTCAATCAGATCGTTGGCCACCATGGACGGGGGAATCGGCACGTTGACCGTATCGCCCGCAGTGGCCAGGACAGCTTCGAAGTCGCGATTGACCAGATTGCCCATAATCAGTTCGCCAACCAGTGGATTCAGGATATCCACGGCCACCAACTTGACAATCGCATTCGCGAGATTCGCACTCGTAATCGCACTCATGTGTTTCTGTTCCTTTTCCTAATTCAGTGATCTGTGATCGTTCTAGCGGTTCGCTTCGCTGGCCGCGTTCTGCATAGCGGCAATCACAGCCGCGCGCGTTTCGGGCGTCATCCCCGCCTTGATGTCGTTCAGGTCCGCCACCTTCTGACCAATGAAGCTGGCACCCGGAACCACGCCCGCTCCACCACCACCAACCGGGGCCAGTAGGTAGTCATGAGACTTCGGAATGAAGTCCTTGGCGAACGCTTCCACGGTCAGATTGTCACCGGCCACCAACTGCCCAGCCTCATTCCGCTTGATGTGCGGGGTTAGAAGCGAAAGGGCCGTCTCACGCGCGGACGGGGACCGGAAGCCAAAGTCTGCCAGGGCCGTGTTCAGCGCGGTGGCGCGTTCGGCCTTTTCCGCCTTGGCGTTGGCGTCATCACGGTCCTTTTGAAGCGCATCGAGACGCTTCTTATCCTCTTCGCGCGCGCGGCGCATTTCGGCCAGTTGCGCATTTACCACCGGGTCCGTGGATACCTGCGGCGTCCCTTTGTCAGCAGCCGCTTTGTCCGCAGCGGCCTTGTCCGCAGCGGCCTTGTCCGCAGCAGCCTTGTCCGCAGCAACTTTGTCCGCAGCCGCCTTTTCCGCAGCGGCTTTGTCAGCGTTCAGCTTTGCCATGGCGTCCGCAACGCTTTTGGCAACCAACGCAGCAATTTCTTCAGGTGTCATAATCCTCTGTCCGCAGCATGCCGCTGCTTTTGTGCAACCAGAGTCTAACAGCGGGGTCTTCAATTCCCGCTGTTAACCCAGTCAGTGATTTCAGTGAATGTGCCGCAGATTCAGCGGCTTGAAGGAAAATACGGTCCGTTGTGAACGGCTAACGCTGTGCCACACGCACTACAAAGCTGCGCTCATCGGTGCGCCCGGCTGCGGTTGCGATGCGATTGGTAACCGTGTAGTGCATTCCCGGTTGACCGCCCTGCAACCACACCACTGCGGTGCTTCCATCGTGCGTATCGCTAACTTTGCGCAAACCGTTAGCAACTGTCCAGGTGCTGGCGCTGATAGTGTCAGCCCCCAGCCACAGGGACCAGTCCACAAAGTAGTCCAGGGTTGACTGCGGGTCCTTTTCGTCCCGCAATGCTTCAATCATGCTTTGATGCCCCGCTGTTCTTTCATCACCGTGATGCCGCGCTGTTCCATGCGCGGCTTAATACCCCTGACTTCAGGCAGCACCAGCAGCGTGCGCGGTGGGGCTGGCACAATTACCAGCACCACGCCACCACCCGCGCCCCCAATCCAGAACGCCAGAAGGCTGCGCATTAGGTGGGGTCCGTTCCTGTCACCGGCTGGGCCGCAGCGTCAGTGGTTACCTGTGCCGTCCATGCCGTGGTGGCATCATCTTCCTTAGTCACCGTTAAGGTGGTCCCGATCAGGTTCCACCGATTCCGCAGGAACCGCACCGCGTTCAGGACGCTGCGCCCGGCTTCCCCGGCCACCGTGGCAAGGTCTAGCGTCAACAACTTCACCGCAATGGCCAGATGTTCTGAAGCGGAGAGGGTAAACCCGGCCTTATCTGTCAGGCTGCGTGTCCCGTGGTCCCAGACTTCTGCGGGCGTGGCCGGTACTGCGTAATCCACAGCGGCCAGCCGGGTGCTGACAGGGGTGTCTAGATTCGCGTCCACCGCCGCTTTAATCGCCCCCAGGTTGGCTTCAACATCGACCAGCGTTGGAGGTTCGACATAGACCACCGCAGCCAACCGACTGGAAACCGGCACGTCCAGTTTGGTGCTGTTCGCGTCCAGTTCGGCGCGCACGTCCGCAGCGGACGGTGGTGTGCTGTAGCTGTCACCGGCCAACCGGGTGCTGACAGGGGTGTCTAGATTCGCCAGTTTGGTGCTGTTCGCGTCCAGTTCGGCGCGCACATCAGCCGCAGTGGGTGGGGCCGTGTAGCCTGCACCGGCCAACCGGCTGGAAACAGTGGCGTCAAGGTTTGCCAACTTGCTGCTGTTGGTGTCCAGTTCGGTCCGCACCTGGACTGCCGTGGGTGGGGCCGTGTACCCGGCTGCTGCCAGCCGGGTGCTGACTGCCGCGTCCAATTTCGTGCTATTGGCGTCCACTTCAGCACGGATTGCCGCAGCCGTGGGTGGGGCCGTGTAACCTGCCGTGGCAAGCCGGGAACTGATGGACGCATCCAGGTTGCCAAGCCCCATGTTGGCGTCAAAGGGTTCCCACGGCACAATGCTGTAACGATCATCAGCCGGGTCTGCCCCGGTGGCCGTGGCATGCACCAGAAGGTCTCCCAGCGTGTTGCGGTCCGTGGCGTTTCCGGCCAGCGCATACCAGCCGTTTCCTACTTCCGTGACGGCCCCGCTGGGGGCCGCAAACGCGGCCCCGTTCTTGCTGATAGTCGCCGATGGCGCGGCCCCGGTCACCGGGGTAATGTGGTCCGTGCTGGAGACCAGCAGGAACGTAATCGGCTGCGCTGTGCTGCCCTGTTTGCGATACTTCATCCCATTACCGTCCTTCCGCGCGACATACCCGCCGCGCCCCCACTGCTTCCCAGGTCAATACCGTTGATGACCGGGAACAGTTGGTGAATATTCTCTGCAACCTCAGTCCAGGCGCCTGCGTCCGTGCGCTGCACATACGTGAAGTTCTGACCATACGGGCAGCTATTCACCAGTCCCGGAATGTCCGCAAAGCTCATCGTGTAGACATAGATGGACGCGGCTTGTGCTGGCCGCATTGCCAAGTAATATGGTGTGTGCGCGTCCAACACAACGCTGTTCGGAAACTGCATGCTTATTGTGCGGCTTCCGGTGCTGGATGACAGCTTGGCGTTGTCTGGTCGATGCGATGTCAGCACAGTGCCATCAGCCGCGTACAATATGACATCCATGGTCCGCCCCGCTAAAGCGAAATTGACCATGCACTGAAAGCCGGTCACCCGGCATGAGAACGGCAGCAGTATCTTATTGCCTATCTCATCCGGACTGGTGTCCATATGAAAGGCAGTATTCACTTGAACGTTGTACACGCACATCAATGGGTTGACCGTGTAGCCGCTGGTTGTCTTCAGCGCGATTGCCGCAACGCCCAGTGAGTAGTACTTTACCGCGTTCCAGGCAGATGTGAAGTCGTTCTGATACGGGAAACCATTGTTATCCAACAGGCTACCCCTGGACACCACGATGTTGCCGGGGCTGCCACAGACTACCACCACCGCCAACACATCCCCAGGGGCTGGCGTGTGGGAAGCGGCTAGAACCACTTCCTTCACGCCAGCCGTAGTGACATTGACAAAGCCGTTCGCGTTCGCACTGGCCAGCACTCCCGTTGGGCTACCATCGGTACCACTGACGGTCTCGATGCGCAGTTCAAATGTTCCAGCCGCAGTTACCGTATTCACGCGGAATGCTACGGCGGTAATCGGCGCATTGGTCTGCGCCTGAAAGATCCACGCATACTTGTAGCCGTTGCTGTTCAATGTGAAGCCGGTGGGCCACGCGGTCAGCAACGCGTTGTTTGGCTGAAGGGGGAGATACTGCCCTAGATCCGTAATACTCATCTGGCCCCCTTTCCTTGGTTGACGGCTGCGTTCAATGATGCGCTCAAGCGGTCCGCTTCGGCTTCCTGCTGCTGCTGTTCCAGTTCCCCACGGGTTGGGGCCGCGTCGATTTCTCTAAAAATAGCCGTTTTCATTTCCGGGTTCATGTCAGGCAGCACGGCCTGTACCACCAGCTTGTCCACTTCCTTCTCAAACGTCTTGGAAGGGACCTTCAGCGCATGGACCCCGCTGATGGTGTCCACTTCATCCACAGTTACCGAGTCTTCGAACGTGAAGCCCCGCACGTCAAACACCAGATTGGCGTCTGACTCGAAACCCGGAATCAGGGCACGGGCAGCCGCGATGTTGTCCAAGGTACCCTGGATGGCGCACCGCAGAACATCACCAATACCGTTCAGCACGTCATGAGATGGCTTCATGTCCTGCTGCTTGCTGACCCCGGACTGCGCTGACGCAGTGGCCTTGTTTGTGCGGGCCTGCGAAATCAGGTACAGACTGCGGAAAATCTCTTCCTTGCTGGCGGCAGCCTTATTTGCCAGATGTTCCCAGCAGGTACCGGACGGTTCGGCAAACTTGTAGTTTGCCCCTTGCTCGGCTGACATCTTGAAGAACCCACCTTCGGATTGATGCAGTTGGGTAATGTCGTCATTCGTTATAATGACCGGCATCGCCAGTGCGGCCATCTTCAGCGACCACTTGAGGCTGTTCGAAACGTCCACGTGTTCCAGCGCGGTCAGATAGGTGCGGTTGCCCATCCACCAGCCGGGCTGTACTGAAATCCGGCTCAGGGGCACCCGGCCCTTAGCGGCCAAGGCGTGGTAGCCGATGCGGACCAGATTGACGGGCTGCTTGTCCCGATCCACAGCAGACTGTGCGTCACCCCGGTCTTCTGCTTCATAGACACGGAAGGTCTGCTGGTCCAGCAGGTACCAGCGTTCCACCGTGACAGGGGCTTTGCCGAAGGCGCGCGTGGTGGCCTTGGTGTAGATCACGGCCCAGATTAGGTTCCCGTAATCGTCGCAGTCCCAGTTGATGACCTGCATGGGGCTGACCACCTGCGTAAACGGGTCCAGCAGGCGCTTGGCCTTCTGGTCTGCCAGACTGTTGATGCCCGCTTCCGGCTGCACCGGCATGTCCGTCAGAATCCAACTGTGTTGGTACAGCAGCAGGTCATTGAAGACCTTGCGGCACTGGTCTACCAGCGCGGTGCCGTGCCGGTCACAGTCCTTCTGGACGCGGCTGTAGAAGTCTTCCTGTTCAGGTGACAGCGTGGCTTCCGTAGGCTGGCCGTCCGCGTCCGCCACCTTGATGGTGATCGTTGGGGGCCGTTTAAACATTTCGGCTTCATGCCACCCCAACCCGGTGCCCATGTGGTTCTCATAGGTGAAGTGGGCCAACCGGTGCGCATAGACGCTGCTGTCTTCGCGCGGGCGCTTAGGCAGAAAGCGTTCCGCATGCTGCTTGATGAGATGGCCACCTTCGTACAGCACGCCAACGTTGAACCAGAGGTCCTGACGCGCGGTCCATTCCGGGTGTCGCGCGTCAACGTCCTTGCGTGCCATCGTGGTTTCCACCGCGCTGGTGTCCAGTGGTGGGAAGCCCTTGGGGGATGGCGTCACAGTGAATGGCATGGCGCTAGACCCTCCAGTAGCTGACCAGCAGCCCTTCACCAGCCACATCCGCGTCCACCATGAACTTGGATAGGTCAATGTGGTTGCCGCTGTAGCCATCCTGTCTGATGGCATCCGAAGTGCTGTTCACCCCGGCTGCGGGGGCCGCAAACTGCTTGATGAAACCGGCCTTGGTGGTCCGGTTCAGCCCGGCCACGCCAAGGTACACCCGGCCCGTAGCGGCCACGACAGCTTCAGCGCGAAACCCCCGCACGAACAAAGGCACAGGGGACAGGGGTACCGCTGTGCCGGGCGTGGCCACACTGACCTTGCCCAGTGATCCGAATTCCATTGTGTGATGTCCTTACTGCATGCAGCCGGGTTGTTCCCCGGCCTGTGAATTGGTGGCGAACTGCTTCTGAACGAAGTAGCCGAACGCGTCAGTCACGTGCGTGCGCGCCATGTCTGACTTGTCAATCTGCCCGGTGGTGTTCCCGGAGCTATCGCGTTTCCATGATACCTGCGCACAGTCCGCAATCAGTTCAGTGCAGGACGGGTCAACGAAGCAACGGACTTCAGCAGCCGCATTGCAAAACATTGCATTGACGGCGTTTACCCGGTCCTTCACAGACGGGTTAGATTTACTTAGGTGCATTGTGACCCGGTATTCCGGGTGCAGCTTAAAGAAGTCCCGAATGGCTTGATAGTCACTGTCACCAACCGTCTTGCGTGACTGACCGGACCGGTCACCGTAGATGCGCACCTGAATGGACCGGCCTTGCATCAGGCGTCTGTACGGTTCCGTGCGATTAACGAATTCTTCGCAGGCTTCCAGGGTGCTGCTGTTCGGCAGACAGACTTCCTGAAGCACTGACACCACCTGCTTGCGTTGGTTCGTCAGGTAGGTATAGGGCATGTCTTCTTCATGCCACTGGCTGATGGTGCTGCACATCGGGTCCACGTTGAAGTCCAGGGACCAACACAGCGGCCTGCGCGGGTCAAAGCAGACAGGGCGCACGTTCTTGGCCTTGCTGAAGCTGCGGTACACGTTGCCAATGCCCACCAGATTGGCCGGACGGCCTTGGTACTGCGCGGCCCACGCTTCAGGTGACAGGCCCAACTGCAAGGCTTGCAGGTATTCGAGGCTGCGGAATTCAGGCCAAAGCGCCTGCCCCAGTTCCCGGCCCATCGGGTCCGGGCCTTCCTTCGCGGCTTCGTCATCGTAGATCGCGGGCAGATTCAGCACTTCCCACTTTTCACCAGTCCCATTGGCTGCGGCCTTCAGCAGACGGCCAGCGAGGTCATCCGTATGCCACCGGGTCATGATGAGAATAACCGCGCCACCCGGCATCAGGCGCGACCGTGCCGTTTCCGTCCACCACCGCCATACTGCTTCACGCTTGGTCAAGCTATTGGCTTCTGCGGCGTCCTTATGGGGGTCATCAACAACGAACAGATCCGCACCACGTCCGGTGATCTGGCCGTCAATGCCAGTGGCATACATGCCACCGCCCTGCGTTGTGTTCCAGCGCCCTGCGGCCTTACTGTCAGCACTCAACCGATAGCGCAATTGCGATTGGAATTGCTGCGTCAGGTTTCGAACCTTCCGGCCCCACTCTTCCGCGAACGTGGTGCTGTACCCGACGTTGATAATCGTCTTGTGGGGCCAATTGTCGAGGAACCAAACAGGGGT
Source organism: uncultured Paludibaculum sp. (assembly GCF_963665245.1). Lineage (NCBI taxonomy): Bacteria > Pseudomonadati > Acidobacteriota > Terriglobia > Bryobacterales > Bryobacteraceae > Paludibaculum > uncultured Paludibaculum sp. The sequence goes on along the minus strand of NZ_OY762267.1, from coordinate 857,157 downwards.
AAACTTGCTGACTTCTTCAGACTTGCCGTGCCGTGGGGGCATGTTCACAATCAAGCGCGGCGTGCGCCCGGCCACGGCTTCCACAATCTTGCTGGACAGCAGGCGCAGATGACGCGCGGCCACCCACGGCTGTGGTTCATTCCGGGTCAGATGGCGCGCGAAGCTGGCAGGCGTCAGACGCCATATGTTAGCCAGGATGTTGGGGTCCAGCCCCTTGATATCGGACAGTTGCACGCGACCCCACAGACAGAAAAGGCCGGGCACAAGGCCCGGCACGTGAAGAAACACTAACGAACTAGGAGCGGTTAGGCGAAGTGTGACGCCACCCCGATCACTTCAAGCTGGCCAAATAGATGGCCGGGTTCAGCCGGATTGGCCGCAACGGCAACCTGACGCACGCGGAACCCATCAGACGTGTCCCACTCTTCCCCCAGCACCAACGCGGTGCCCGCATTGCGGACCTGTTGGCCCAGCATCCCGGCTGCGCGCTTGCGGGCACCAGCAGCCAGCCGCGCCTGTTTGCACCCTATGGCACGTTCTGCACAAGTCATTAGCTGCGCCCCCGTTCCGCGCGCAATTCCTTCACAGCGACCACGGCCCGCTTGAAGTCCCCACCGCAGGCATACACGCAGCTTGTGGCCACGGCAAAGGCGCAGCCAGTGGCGCGCTGAACCCTGCGCGCGGTTTCCACCGCGCTGTAGTCCGGGTCCGTGAACTGGAAGGAAGTAGGCATGTCCTAAGTTTAAACGGCATGCTGTTTATTGTCAAGTCGTCCATCAAAAATTGGGCCGGTCAGCAGCCCCCTGCGTCCCGGCCCCAAGTGGGAACCGTTCAGGCACCCGATTAACTCATCGGATGCGGTACCCACTTCTATTGTGCAGCGGACATTCAGATCGTTACAGACTAAATGTTGCTAAGTACAAGAAAACACAGCGGCCCCGTTGACCGGCTGATGTCATATCAGCCGCGCGCCAACTGGAAACCGCTGTGTTTTGTGCAATTTGCAGCACAACCCGCGTTTGCTTTGTGCTAGGAATGTGCTAATTGACCGAATCGTCCCCGCTGCCTTCAGCCATCAACATAGCCAGTTCAGACAGCTTGGCCGTCATGTCCGGATCGGATAGGATAGCCTGCGTGGGCAAGTCGAACGCCACGGGGCCGTCATCCACACCAGTGACCTGCGTGGCCTGAAGTTTGGGCGCGATGTACGGGGCCACCGACTTGGCCGCGTCCAGCCGCTGGGCCGTGTCCAGAACCGTGACGCTTCCGTCCGGGTTCGGCATTTCACCCTGTGCGCATCGGGCAAGGAACTCCACAGGGTGAAAGTTCAGCTTGTCCGCGATTTCGCGGGCTTCCTTGGTGCGTTTGAGCGGGCTACCCTTCTTCCGGCCACCATAACGCGGGTGACCGGGTTGGAAGGGGTTTCCTTTACGCTTTGGTTTGGCTTCCGGGGTCCCGCTTCCCGGCATGTTTAAACGGTCTTCCATCACTATCCCCAATCACAACGGACACTATCTGAGTGAGTGCGCGCCAAACTATCCTACACTGCGTCAAGGCATGGTCAGGGTTCAATCAGGCTGGCATAGCTTGCGTTTCAAACACTTACAGCAAGATTCAGCCGTGTGAACGCCTGAACGCACCCACCAAATCCAGGGACATCCAGGAGATTCGGTTGCGTCCCAATGCGTACACGGAACACATAAACAACTTTATGCAAACAACACGCGGGGGATTAGAGCGATGCTAAGTGGTTGATGTGCAAGCAGTTATGGATGTAGTGGATGATTGTAGTGGATGTAGTAGAGCTTTGTAGTGGACAAAAACTCTGCAATCAGTTGATTCTAAAAGACTGTAGTAGAGTAGTGGATGTAGTGGATAGGTGTGTCGACCAAAACTGGTTATGCGTCCCGTGTGCGTATAGGGATTACTACACTACGGCACCCGCCACGGCTTCACAACCGCAACCCCTGGACACCGGGACCGGGTGCCCGGAACCAGCTATCCAGCCCACCGTATCCGGCCCCCATTACCCACGCCCACGACACCGGCCCCACGCTGCCCGTAGACGTGTCCCAATCCCGGCCCATCCATTCCCTACTCGACGTCCAGACAACAGCAGGAAGCGGGGTCCTAGCCCCCGCGTTCCGCATCTGTGCGGCTGCCTTCCGCATCCAGGATTCCGCGCCGCTTCAGAATGCAGCGCGCCTTCTGATGCATCAGCCAGACCGAGCGCGAGTGGTTGCCAATTACAATTAGCTTCAGTTCGTCATCTGTGAAGTCCGGCATTGGAGCTAAGCCGTCCGCTACAGTCAATACACGGTCACAGTCACAGGATTCATTGCGTGGGTCCGCGTTGCGCGGGCATCCTGGATTTGAATAGTCGTGCGCCACGTCTACACCCCTTTCCCTTTGTCATCCTTCGCTGCCAGCCGTGCATTAAGTCCGTCCACATAGTACTTCGCTGTGGCAGCGTCTGTACCATCACGCAGGCCAGCATAGTAGCTGACGGCGCAGATGACAAGCGCGACGACGGCAGCCGGGGTCTGGAAGCTGTGAGCCAGCCACCAGAGGCCAGCCATGAGGGTCATGCGCAAAGCGAAGTAGATTAGTCTGTTCATCACTCCCCTTCCCCATCCCGGCCAGCACGCCCACGTCTGTCTAGCGTCTGCCTCTGCACTTCGCTGCCATCAACACGCAGCACTACCAGTGCGCGGTAGTGCTTGGCAATTTCAATCAGCTTCAGTTCGTTTTCAGTAGGGGTAGACTTTGCGGTCAGTTCGTCAACCGTGGCCAGTGCCCGGCCCAGTTCGTCCAGTCTGGACTGCTTCGTGTTCAGAACTTCCCGCACATGGTCATCAATCTGCGATGCTGAGACGCACTCCGTGACCTCCACGGGTTCCGGGGCTGGGCACCCCCGGCCAATGCGCCAGAGGGTGGAGTAGTTCTTCATGAACCAGTCCCGGTCTGCGTCATGCCGGAATGCGGCCAACACAACCGGTATCACACCGTCCGCGTCTGAGCGATAGCACACTTCAAACGGCGTGTCAGATTCTTTGTTATTCCGTGTGAACAGTTCCATGTCTAGTCCTTGCAACCCCTATTCAGCGTCTGCTTCTGCACTTCAGTGTAGTCCACACACAGCACCACCAGCGCCCGGTGGACTGCTTCCCGCACGACATCTGCGGACTGTTCGCACTCCGTTTCAAACAGACAGGTAAAGTCTTCCCCATCATATCTGACGCAGACGCGATAGAGCGGGACAACAACCCCTGCCTGCTGGGCCGGGTCAGGCGTGTCACGGAAGTCCATTTCCCGCATGGTCATCAGCGGCATCAGTGCAACCCATCCCACCCGGCAACCGGGTCCGTGCTAGCATCATCGGCCAGCCAGTTGGCCGCATCATAGGCGCTGTGGTACTGGTGTTCGGTGAAGTCGCCAATTTCTTCGCGTTCATCCACATCATCTACGGTCAGCCGTCCTTCCAGGACTTCCACCTGTGCTTCGATGGCTGCTTCGTTGTCGTCACCAAAGAAGCTGACTTTCCGGAAGCTGGGCGTGGCAGCAATCGCCTTCAATTCCTCAATCTTCGTTTGAATCTGTTCGTCAGTACGCATAGTTCAATCATCCTTTCGCCATGCCGGGGTTCCCCAGCCTCTTGTATTCAAAACAGCCATCAGGCCCATGCAGTTGGCGTGCCTTGCCGTCCACCTTGACCACGACAGTCCGCCGGTCATCCGTGTGGAACATCGGTACCCCGTATCCAATCATCCAGCGCTTCCGCATGTACAGTGCGTGGGTGTCCACAGCAAACCCCTGTCCCTTCAGCGCGTCAATGCTGGCCAGCAGCGGGTGCCCGGACACCAGTGCCAACGCTTCCGGTGTCAGGACGCAAGCACATCCACCAGCAGCCGTTACCTGGAAGCCGAACCCCAGCAGCACGGTGCTGGCCCAGTTGGTGCCTACGTGCAGCCCACGCGGCGCGTGCGTGGTGCAGTGGATGACGGCCAGATAGTTGGCCGCTTGCTTCAGTTCACGGGTGGTCAGTGTCATGTTAGTTGACCCCTAGTTCCAACACCACCATGTCAGCAGCGTCTGTGGCTGCGTCACGGGCTTGCGCGAAGGTGAAGCCAAGGTCAACCAGTGCCTTGATGGCGCGCGTTCTAGCTCCAAAGATCACGCGGCGCGCGGTGGTCGTGTTGCCGTGCTTGCGGATTGCGTTCAGTTCAGCCGCGATCTGTTTATCTTGGATGCTTGTGACCGTCTTCATAACTAAAGTTTAAACGGCATGTTGTTTCTTGTCAACACTTTTTTCATATGCCGGTTTCCGGGTGCCGGAATCCATTCACAGGCCCCCAAAGAAATTCTTCAAGGCCCCGTAAGTCCAACAACCCAAACAGCAGATAGCCCACGCGCTGCCCGGCCATTGCAGCGGCTGGAACCCGGATTCTGGGACCCGGCTGCTAGTGTGTTGTCGCGGGCAAAGCACACCGGGCAGATGAAGACGCCCCGGCCTAATGCAGCCTGTTGGTCCGCTGTTAATCAGCGGTGGCGTGATCTGGTAATACCGCCCATCAATCCATCCGTAGACTTTGCCGGTTGTGTAAGGACTGAACCGGCCAACAGAAGAGAGAACAGAGCATCATGCACAACACAACGCTTGCCGTGCGTCCCGGCCTTGCTGGGGACAATCGCTATTTCATCCTTATTCTGCGTCCTGACGGGACGCGGCTGATGGATGCCAAGCCCTATAGCCGTCTGACGAAAGCACAGAAGCGCATGGTGCGGAAGGGTAAGTAATGAAAAGCCTGATTGCACTGTACCGCCAAGCGGTGCGCAATATGTGGCCCGCGCTAATCCCTGGACTACCTGCATTCGGTGACAAGCTGACACCGGCCAAGCTGGACAGCACGGACCGCCGTGACTCCATCAGTGAAGCCAGACACATCCTGTGGATGCTGGACGTGATGGAAGCGACGGTGGACACCTATGCCGGGCATCCGATAGCTAAGGCACTGGCCGCTGGCAAGCTGAACCGCTGGCTGGGATTCGTCCAGGGGTATCTGTGGCGCGCCGATGTCTACAGCCTTGACGAACTTCGCGACCAAACACGGAAGGCACTCAATGAATAGCGAACAACAACGCCGGAACGCGGGACCTGTCAGCGTCAACCGCTTGCGCTTTGCGAATGAAGTGGAGGCACTGGACCCCCGTGACCCGTGCTTCGTTGAACGCGTCACAGAGTTGAACGCCCAATACGCCGCGCGCGAGGACCTCACGAAACGGCTGCGCGGTACGCTTCGCACCACTGACGGTGGTGCCGTGTTTGACGGCATCATTCCGGAAACGTCGTCAGTCCTGTTACTCCAGCTTGACGCGGCCATTGAACGCTTTGTGGTGGGTGATGGCCGTGCCGTCCGCTGACACCACACTGTGCCGCATCTGCGGCAGACGGCCAACGGAGCACAGCCACGCAGTCTGCATTGTGTGCTTCAAACGTTTTCAAAGGATCGATAGAGAGTCATGCAGCAGCTACGGCATTCGAAGGGCAATGATGCAGACGGGCGTACCGGTCCGGGGTCTGGAAGCGGCGTTCCATCCGCTGCTTCGGGGACCAGTTGCACTACTGCGGCAACCCCGCATTGGGTTGATGGCCGCTTTGGCATTAGCACCCTGACGCTGGCCAGCGGCCAGCTATCGGCAACGGTTACGTGGGCACCACGGGCCGGGTCCCGGAAAGCAGGGTATGAAGTCCGAATCAATGGCCGCGCCTTGAAGATGCGGGGTGATTCAGACGCGGCTGGCCGGGAAGTGGCCGAACACTTCCTGAACAGGCTGGCCGCACAGTTGACACGTGAGTTAGACCTGCTGCGCATGCAGCAGGGGAAGGAACCAATCAAACCGTGAACATCAGATCAACATCTTTCGTACTGCTGGCAATCATGCTGCTGTGCGCGTCCATTCTTCCGGCCACGGCCCAGACGCAGGTGCCCAGCACCATGGTCAGCTATCCCCCTGTCCAGTTCGCAGCCATCCAGGTGCTGACCCCCACAGGCGTCATGCTGGTCCAGCTTCCCCCGTACATGGTGATTGACACCAGCGGCCCGGCCCCGGTGTTCAAAATCATGCAGACGGAACAGCCAGCGGTGCGCGCCGAAGACACCAACGTCTTCACCGTGGCCGGGCCGTCACAGGCTGCGTTCAAGCTGTCCGGGGTGCCGGTGCCCGGAAGCCGGTTGAAGGTCCACAGGAACGGGCTGCGCATGGCCCTGACGGTGGACTACACAGTGGCCGGGGACACGGTAACCTTTGTGGCCGGGCAGATGCCGCAGGCCGGTGACATCATCGTGGTGGACTTCACCCCGCAGTAGCGCACGATGTCACAAACAACGGTGCGCAGGCTAGTGGACACCATAGCCCTGCGCACCGGCTCCACCGTGGTGTGTTGCACCAGAGGGTCCAAGCATTTTCAAGCCCGGTTTGCCCGCGATGGGCGAACGGCGCTGGTGACGTTATCGGCAACCCCGTCAGACCAGCGCGCCATCCGCAATCAGGTTGCTGATGTCCGTAGACAGTTGAGGTAATCCAATGACACGTCTGCTGCTGTTCGGGTGGTTGTACTTGTGCGCCACATTCATTCTGATGTTTGCCGTTCATGCCTATGGCCGTCTGACCGGGCGTGATTGCAAACCGCTGTTCAGATGGTTCGATATGTGGGTGGGTGCCTACTGGGACGCCACGGGCCGGAAGCTGTATATCTTCCCCATGCCAATGCTTGGCGTGGTGCTGGACTGCGGCCAAGCCTTCCAGGGGCTGACGTACACGGACACCAGAAGCATTGTGCCCGGTATCGGCTGGGCCGTCTATCGGCAGTACCAGCGACAGGACGTAATGCTGGGCTCATATGAACTGCGTGCTGATCAATCACCATCTCTGGCGCAAGCGGCCCATACAACGCCTGTCATGCGCGCGCTGTTGTCCAGTCATCCGAGCATGACGGTGAAGGAAGCGATGGACCTGTGGGACAACCGCAGGGCTGCATAGGGGCGTCATGGCAATCCTGAAGAACGTGCAGCCAGCGGCCACGCACACCTGCAGGCCACCGGACAAACCGCAATTCACTTACGGGGCCGGAACCGTTTGGGCCTGCGATAGCTGCGGCAGACAGGCCCGGTTGGTAGAAGACCAGCGTGACGGCTGGCTGTGGATGTGGATGAACCTCAAGGACTACATCAAGCCGCGAAAGGGGCCTGAGCATGCTTGACATGATCCGACTACCCACCGTGGTGATTGACCGGAAGATGCAAGGCATGTGCCGCTTGCCCTATCCGAACCACGCGCGCGGCTGCCCCAACTTCGGCCTGAAGGTCGGGTGCCCACCGAACGTACCCCTGTTCCCGGAAGTCTATGACATGACCAAGCCAGTCTATGCCATTGTCAACCGCTTTGACTTCGGCGCGCACGTGGCGAAGATGCGCGCGGCGCACCCGGATTGGACGGACCGGCAATTAACCTGTTGCCTGTATTGGCAGGGCACCGCGCGCAAGGCGCTGAAGCGCGCTATTGCGGACTTTGAACGGCTTTTCCCGGACCACACGGTAGACACGTGCCCGGAAGCCAAGGGCGTGAACGTGACGGCCACATTGCAGGCCGTTGGTATCAATCTGGAATGGCCCCCGCAGGCAGTTGCCTGTCAGGTGGCGTTGGCTGGGGTACTGCTGTGAGACTTGATTTGATACGGCCCACGGTCATGCCCAATGACCGCGATTGCAGACGGCTGCTGGAGCAAGCGGACTACCTGGAAGGCGTCCTGTGGGCTGACCCGGCCCGCAGGCTGGACAATCAGGTGGACCCGGACGATATTGACCCGTGGGGCACGGGCACAGCAGCCTTCTGGCGCGGCCTGATTGAGTCAGCCGGGTACATTGCCCTGCTGACCAATGACCAGCGCACCTATCCCCGTCTGGAACTCCGCGCCAGTTGGCCGGTGTTGTCAAAGATGCTCGAATTCCTTCAGGAAGAAGTCAATCAGGCCAACGGCCTGAAGTGGGACTGGGACGAAGGGGGCAAGTTCCAATGGCAGGCCGGTGGTGGCCGGGTTCGGGTGTGCGGAGTCAAGGCGCAGGAAGCAATCCGCGCACTCTATCCACCGGACAGCACGGTGGGGCTGGAAAGCATCCGGGCGAAGGTGGACCGCATCCTGACCTGGACCCCGCGCAGGTAGCGCCATGGCTGACGTTATCGCGCGCTTCATGGCGCACGTGCGTGTAAACGCAAGCACCGGCTGCTGGGAATGGCAGGGGGCCGGTGATGGCCGTGGATACGGCAAGTTCTGGCTGTGGGGCCGGTCCCAGCGCGCCCACCGCGTGGCCTTCAGGCTGTGGCGTGGCCGGGCACCGCGCAAGGACATGGTGCTGCTGCACCGCTGCGATAACCCCTGTTGCGTGAACCCGGCCCATCTGCGTGAAGGGCTTCAGAAGACCAACGTGCGGGATATGTGGTCCAAGGGCCGGGCAGCGTGGCAAATGGTTATTGCGGCCTGATATAGCGCTTGACAGAAAACAGCATGCCGGGCTACTATTGGTTATGACCTACCGCACTTACACGATTCTGGTAAAGCATGTTGGCTTTGTTGAAGTCATGGCGTGTTCGCCTGAAGCGGCAGTTGCGGATTTGGAACAGGCTTACTATCAGCCGGAGGTCATCACGATGAATGCGGGGGTGGTTCGTGGATAGCATTGAACTGGACGCCATCAGGGACGCGGCCCGGCACGCGTGGCGCTACGGCAGCACTGAAGACTGGGCACGATATAGCGCGCGGCTGGCGCAGGGGTTGGTTAAGGCCGGTGTACCAGACGTACAGCGTCAGAAGCGTATCTGGTATGACAATCCCGCAACAGCGCAATGGGAAGTATCCTTCCCCGAACGGTACTTGGCGATAGCCACGCGTGTGGGTGACGGGCTGTACTTCCCCGGTGAACTAGCGCGGATTCGCGCCAATGACTTAGTTATGCGCAAATCCAGTGAAACCAGACGGATCGGGCTGGCTGCGTGACCCCCGAACGCCTGCTGATTGCTGGCCCGGTGGTGGTGTTCCTGTTGTGGAACCTTGCCAAGCAGATCGGCGCGGCCTTGCAACAGGCACGCTGGCGCGCACAGGACTGGGACCGGGAAGCCAGGGGCCGGAAACCGGCATCTGACAAGGACTCCCAGTGCATTGATTTCGATATTGCTGCGTGAAAAGGACGGACTGAATGGTACGCACTTCTGCAAACCTTGCGAATGCGATTGTCAAGCTGGCTGCGGTTGACGCACTACCGGCCCTATGCGGCCAGTTGCTGGTAGGCAACTTGGTGCGGCGCGACTTTGAACCTGTGCTGGCCGAAGGTGGCGACTTGGTAAACATTCCAATCCCCCCAGTGACCAATGGTGGCGCGCTCGGGAATGCACAAATCGGGTTGACCACACACGTGGAGACCACGTTCCAGATTCCCGATGTCAGCAAGGTGATAGCGATTCCGGATCTGCTGCGGTTGTACATGCAACCGGCCATCATCGCCATGGCGGAACGGGTGGAATGTGACCTGCTGGACCTGTACGGCCAGTTCACAGCCAACAACCCCATTGGCATCGGTGGCACACCGTTGACAGCAGGGGCGGTTGAATCCGTCGAAACAACGCTGGTGGACGCGGGCGTTTCGGCCAGCGAACCGAAGTACTTGGTGACGGACGGGATGACGTATTCAAACCTGCGTAATATGCCGGGCTTCCATGAGTACCCTACGGCGTATGATGCCGGGATGCGCGCGCTGATCGATGGCAGCGTGGGGCGTATCAAGGATCTGTTTGTGTTCCGGTCCCAGTTCGTGAAGAAGACCGGCACGTGGCCGATGACCGCCAATAGTCTGGCGTTCGCCAAGAATGCCATCGGTATGGCGATTCGGCGTCTACCCAAGCCCCTGCCCGGCACTGGCGCAATCTGTGAGTACGCCGAACTGGGGAACCTGGGAATACGCATCACCATGGCGTACCGGCCAGATACGCTGGCGCAGCAGTTCACAGTGGACATGCGGTATGGCGTGGGTGTGCTGCGGAATCAGGACGGGGTACAGGTCAGAAGCTGATGCCGTATCGCGTCCGGTGTCCGGGGGAAGGGCCGTACTGTCCATTCTGCGGTAACGCCACAGCGGACATGCTGGCCCACCCGGACACGTTCGATATTCAGGACCACATGGTCCAATGCAGGAAGAACAAGGAAGAACAAGGAAGAAGAGGTAAGAGATAATGGCGCGCGCATTGAATGCGGACGTGGACGCAAGGCGTGGCGACTTGCTGCGCATGTGGCCGGAAGACCTGATCGTGAACCCGGCCAAACGTGGCCGGTTCATCCCACCCACACAGGAAGAGGTTGAAGAGAAGCTAGCCAGCATCCTGGAACTGGGCCAGCTTCAACCCTGCCCGGTCACAATCACGTTTGATAGGCGTGTGGAACTAGCAGCAGGCTTCACGCGATGGGAAGCCTTCATGCTGTGGAACAGCCGTCAGACTGACCCGAAGTTGCGCAGGCGTATTGAACTGAAGGTGATTGACGCCAACCCGGAAGAGTCATTCCTTGCTAACATCGCGGAAAACAGGATGCGCAACGCCACCACGGTGATTGATGACGCGCACAACATCCGCAGGCTCGCGCGCGACTTCAGCAAGACGGACGCGGAAATCTGTGCCATCTATGCCGAACGTGGCAAGCCCATGTCCAGCGGCTGGCTGGATAACATGCGGCTGCTGACCAGCCTTCCGCGCGAACAGCAGGAAGCCATCCACCGTGGGCACCTGAACGCCACCACGGGCTACCTACTGGCGCAGATGGACCCGGCCAAGCGTGAAGAGGTGCTGAAGGAAGCCAAGGAAGCCGGGGAAGGGAAGGTGACCACCGCAGGCGTGGTGAAGGCCGCGCGCAAACAGAAGGCGCTTCGCGCCAGCCCGTCCCTGCGGACCCCGGAACTGAATGCCACGTTTCGCTACCTGAAGGACAAGGACAAGAACCCGCGCGTGAAGCAACTGGCCGGTGCATACCTGGACTATCAGGCGGGGAAGTTGACGGAACCGGACTTCTTCGGAGCGGTTCACGCACTCTTCAGCTAGTGCTATAAAAGAGGATTCACGGACCCACGGGACGGTTACCGGCTGCTTGCCTGGGCCGTCCCGTGTATCATTGAAAGGACTTTATATATGACAACTCAGTTAGCGTGCCGAACGTGCCCACAGGTTGCCAAGCAAAGGACGGAATGACCCGTGGGAAAACGCGTGAAGTCCGTTGCTACATGCCCGAACTGTGGCACTCCCTATTCGTCTGCTGCCGTGCGGACGTTATGGGGTCGAGCTATCAATATCTTGTCCCGGCAGGACGACAAGACTGACATGGCTGATGTGTGGGTGTCTACCGACTGTTGTGAGAAGCCGCTAAGTTTTGAACAGGTGCGCGCATTGCGTTGGGGAGATGAGAAGGACGCCAGTGCATGGGGCCGTAAGTTATCGGCGCAGCGCAAGGTGTTTGGTGCAGGTCCTGGACGGCCCAAGGGTTCCTGGAAGCAGGACGCGCCCCGGTGTCCATGCGGCGAAATGACCTTGAAACGTGCGCTGGCGCGCGGGCACCGTTGTGTTGCCCCTTCACCTACTAGGAAGCGGAAGAAATGATGTGAACTCCAAACAACTTGAATTGTTCGCAGCGGCCCCCGGCACCAAGCGTTCCGGGGGCCGTGGTGTTTCTAGGCGCGCCCATCGGGACGCCGTGGTCAGGCAGCTTGTAGCGGGCGCTATGGCGCGTGGCTGCACGCACGTGGAGGTTTCGACACACGGGGCCATGTTCATCACCCCGGACGCGCTGGGACGCATTGCAGGCGCAACTTACGCGTTACTCGGCACCGATTCAGCAGAGCGCTGCTGTGTCGAGAAATTGCCCGCATTGCCGCGTACCCATTAAGCTACAACATTTTCGCCGAACGAGGTAAAAAAGTCCGCTTTTTGCTTTGACAGTAAACACCATGCCGTGGCACTATCAGTACAGACATACCGGTACTGCCAAGGCCGGTGTCATAGAGACCTAGACCATTGGTTAGGTTTCACTTCCAGAATCATTGCAGTACTACTGCAAATCGCTTAGGAGCAAAGCCCCCAATGTCTGAATGGAACCGTTCTAATACCCTTAGTATTGCTAATCCGCGTTGCACGTCTTGTGCTGGTCTCGGGACCAGCATCAAGCGTAGTGAGAAAGACATCCCGGTGACTCCGTGCAAGTGCGTTCTGCGCGCCATCTTCAAAGCGTGTCATGACCGGTTCCGCAGCATCGTGGAATCCGAACGTGACGGTTCGCCGATCAAGACGGCCCCGCTGACCTGGAGCCGGGTCCGGGAAGAATATTGCGCGGACTTCCTGCTGTTGGCCAAGCGGACGCTGACACCAGCCGAACACAAGCTGTTCACCTATCACTTCCTGCTGGGGGCGGACTGGAAGCTCTGCACCCGCCGCTTGGGCGTGGACAAGGGCACGTTCTTCCATGCCGTGTACCGCATTCAGGCCAAGCTGGGCCGCGTGTACGCCGAAACCGAACCCTACGCGCTCTATCCCCTGGATGAGTATTTCTCCCCCACCGTCCGGACCGTTTCCCGCCCGTCTGCACCACCCCCGGCCCGTGTCATGCCGCTGCGGCCCCCAATGGCCACCAAGCCCGTGGATGCTGTGGCCCAGTATGAGCTACCTGAAGCTGCCTGACGAAGGCCCGGCCATGTACAAAGGCGTGATCCGGTGGCACGTGCGCTGCCCCAAGCACACGCGGTACAACCCGGACAACGGGGGCCAGGGGGCGATAGTCGGCGGATGCGTGACCTGCTTGAAGCTGTACGAGCTTCAGTCCGCAGTAAGGACCATCCGCCGTCTGTCAGCCGAACTGGAAGAAGCGAATCAGGAAGGGATGGACAAGGCAGCATGAAGCGGTGGATTCGAGAACTCATGGACGCGCGGATGGCCGGTAAGGTCGTCAGCATCGCAGACGCGCCGCAGGTGAAAAAGGAATACCGATTGCGACCACAGGAAGTGTGCTTCCAGGGCCGGGTGACCAAACAGTCAGACGGTTGCTGGCTGTGGTCCGGGGGCATGTCCTGGAGCTATCGGGGCGCGCGGCAGAACCCACGCCTGTACGCGTGGCTGGCCGCTGGCAAGCCCGAACTGGGACCGGGCACCACTTTGCACCCGGAGTGTGGTGAATGGGCCTGTGTCAATCCTGACCACCAGCACGTGGTGAAGAAGCGCGCATGGTGCTGCGGGTCCAAGCTGCTGACGCCTGAACAGGCTGACGCCATCCGAAGGGACACCCGGCCCAGCCGGGAAATTGCCAAGCAGTACGGCATTGCCCGGTCCTACGCAATCATGATCCGACAGGGCAAGCGGTTGGTAGCAGCATAAATAAAGCACGCCAGCACGCTTGACAAGAAACAGCATGCCGGTGTAAGCTGGAAGAGTCAAACACATCACGGGGTTGCCCACAGCGGTGGCCCGAAAAGAAAGAAGGAACTTTACCATGTTCAAGACGATTACCGCCAAATTGACGGGTGTTGCCCCGCTTCTAATGCACAACGGACAGCTTGCAGACCCACGCAATGAGGTGGTCAAGGCCATAAAGAAGGTGACCGGGAAGAAGACTAAGGTGGAAGAAGACCACATCCTGCTGTCAGACCTGGAATGGTTAGGTTCGCTTTACACCAGTGAACCCGGTGAAGTGCTGGTGGAAGGCACCAGCGTGGTGGTAGCGGGCTGGGGCCACGTAGTACTGCCCAGTGAAGCGATTGAAGGCACGCTGGTGGCCGGGGCGAAGCAGCAGAAGCTAGGTAAGAAGTTCTTGGGCGCGGTGTTCTGTGATGCTGCGGTGCCTCTTCAGTACAGCGGCCCGAAGACGATTGAAGACCTATTCAACGCCCCGGAATTCCGAGATGTCAGGCGGGTGAAGGTGCAGACAAGCGCCGTGCAGCGCACGCGGCCAATCTTCCGGGACTGGTCTGCGGTGGTGGACATCAACTTCCTTCCGGACATGGTAACCAAGGACCAATTGGTGGATGCGTTGGTGGCCGCTGGCCGCACCGTTGGCCTGCTAGATTTCCGGCCCAAGTTTGGCCGTTTTACGGTGGAGGTTCAGTAGTCATGCAGGGCCAGTATCCCCTGGACACGGACGCGCTGCGCAAAGGCACGGTGCTATCTGAAACGCAGTTGGGCCAGATCACTGGATGCAAGCCGGGGACGGACGCATACCGCTTCCAGCTAATGGAAATCCAGAAGTTCATTCACACGAAAACGCAATGCACTGCGCGTATTGCCGGTGACACCATCGCAATCCTGACCGATGCGGAAGCATCTGTCTACAATCACACACGGCTGCGGGCGCACGTGGTTGGAATCGCAAGACGCCACAGCCTGATGCTCAAGGTTGATGCGGGCCAGCTTACGGAATCCAATAAGGTGGACCATGACAAGCGGTTGCTTGGGCAGTCCCGCATTGTGTCCGCAATAGCAGCAGTCAACCGGTCTATGCTGGCCGGTGGTGGGTACACGCGGTCCACACCTGGACTGCTGCGCAAGGTGTCCTGAATATCTTCATGGCGAGCTATGGCCGGGTAGGGCCGGGTGAGGTCCGGAGCGGCAAGGCAAGGTCGAAACAGCGCAGCAATGCGCTGTCATCTGAAGCTGACTACTTCAGGTCTGAATGAGACAAGTCAATATCTGGTCAGGCGTGATATGGCAGGGCTTGGTCTGGTGAGGCCGGGCAAGGCCGGGTATGGCAAGGGACGTAAACCGTCGAAACAGCGCAGCAATGCGCTGTCATCTGAAGCTGACTACTTCAGGTCTGAATGAGACAAGTCATACAGGGTAAGGCGCGGCAAGGCATGGCGGGGTAAGGTACGGTGTGGCAAGGTAAGGCGCTATAAACCCGTTCACAACCGATAAAAAGGCCGCAGGCATCGGCAAGCAAAGGACTTGCTGGAACCTGCGGCCTTCTGTGTCTCAAGGCACAGTGTACAGTGCATGTGGCCGCTGGGGACAGCAGTACGTTCCATCAGCGGCCTTTCCTTTTTCACGTGCAGTTCCTAAGAGAGAACACAGCCGGATGGCTGAAGAAATCAGAACCAAGGACGAATTTTACCGGCTGTACAACCGTGGCGCGATTGGTAACATGCTGCGCAACTGGACGGTTGCGGAGTGGGCCGGGTTCCGGAAGCAGGGGCACTATCCCGTTGACGTGATCGCTGCCCGCTGCACACAGCGTACAGGGGTTCCTGTCAACTATGACCTGCGGCCCGCTGACGCGCTGGATTGGGTGCGCAAGCTGTCCAAGGACCACGGTGTGCCGCTGTCCGCGTTTCAGTTTGCGGAGTGCGCCCCGGACCATACCAACACCTTGCAGGGGGAAGTGATGCGCGACAGCAACTATCTGGCGCTCCACTACTGTCTGCACGGTCATAAGCGCATGCGCTACACGCTGACAGACCAAGCCATTGCCCGGCACGCGGGTGGGCTTGAAGCGGTGCTGCTGCTGAAGCGGTGGATGGACGCGGCAAGCTGGGACACTCTGCAATCCCTGTGGGACCGGTGGCCTGATGCCATGGTCGAATTTTGCTGTTACGAAAAGCCTGTGGGCGTGCTTCAGACGAATACTTTGATCTGGGAATGTAGGACACACTACTGATGCCCGGCCCATGCAAGTACGGGGAAGACACGCGGCCATTCCCAGTTCATCGGAAAGCGTTCATTCACATGTTACAGCGCGCCAGAAAGTGGCAGCTAGCTATTGACTACACGGATACACCGTTGGGCTTTTGGCGGTTTGTTGCCGATATCGGTCTTGTTCCAGATGGCATCGTTAAGCCATCTGTGGGCCGGAAGGACCATGCGCTGGGCTACATCGCGGGTAATTTCGAGTGGCAGGAACTGTCAGAGAATGACCGCGAATCTGCGTATCGCGTGAAACCGTGGGAATACGTTACGGAAGACAGCCACCATAAGCGTGCCGCGTCCAATACTGGTCAGAAGAGAACAGAAGAACAACGCGCCCGCATGTCTGCGTGGCAGAAAGGCAAGACCCTTACAGAAGCGCACAAGCAAGCACTGCGCGATGCGCACCAGCGTAGACGTACTGAGAAGGACTACCGACAATAATGGCACTACCTGTACGCGTCTTCGATGTCGAGTGTTACCCGAACTTCTTCCTTGTGTTATTCAAGGACCTGGACACCGGGGAAATCATCCGGTGCCAGCAGTCCCCGAACCGGACGCTGAACCGGGCGCTATTGCTGCGGACCCTTCAGACTTCCACGCTGGTAGGCTTCAACAGCACTGAGTTTGACTTGCCGATGATTCAACTGGCCCTGAAAGGCTTCGGCACGGACGAACTGAAGGAAGTGTGTGATGACATCATCCAGCGCGGAATGCGGGCGCGGGATGTTGCGGAACAGTACGGGCTATCCCGGCCCCCGTGGGACCACATTGATTTAATCCAGGTGGCCCCGCTGAAGGCCGGGCTGAAGCTGTACGCGGGACGCCTGCACTGCAAGAAATTGCAGGACCTGCCCTATGACCCGGACACTGCGCTGACGGCTGAACAGGCCGCAGTGGTGGTGGAGTACTGCGGCAATGATCTGGCCAACACGGCCACGCTGTACGAAGAACTAAAACCCCAGCTAGACCTGCGCACGCAGCTATCGACGCTGTACAAGCAGGACCTGCGCAGCCGGTCCGATGCGCAGATTGCTGAACACATCATCAGCGCCGAAGTGGAAAAGATCAATGGAGTACGGCCACAACGGCCCCAAGGCTTAGAAGGCCGGTCATACAAGTACCGGATTCCGGACTACATCCAGTACAAGCTGCCGCACCTGCGGGCGCTGCTGGAAACCATCCGGGCCGCTGACTTCACGGTGGGTGCCAGCGGGTCCGTGGAATTGCCCAAGGCGCTGGCCGGGCTGGACATCCGTATCAATGGCGGGAAGTACCGCATTGGTATTGGTGGACTGCACAGCAGTGAAACGAAGGTTCACCACGTGGCAACGGATGACCTGCTGCTGATTGACCGGGACGTGGCCAGCTATTACCCGAACCTGATTCTGAATCAGGGGCTGTACCCGCAGCACCTAGGGGAAGCCTTCCTGACGGTCTACCGCAGTCTGGTTGAACGTCGCTTGGCCGCGAAGAAGGCCAAGGACAAGGTGACCGCTGAATCACTCAAGATTGCCGTTAATGGGTCCTTCGGCAAGCTGGGGAATAAGTGGTCCTGTCTGTACTCGCCTGACCTGCTAATCCAAGTTACCATCAGCGGTCAGCTTTGTTTGCTGATGCTGATTGAAATGGTAGAAGAGTACGGCATCCGCGTGGTGTCAGCCAACACTGACGGTATCGTGATTCGGTGCCCCAAGGCCCGGTACGAATTACTCAACACCATCGTGGCGAAGTGGGAAGCAGCCACTGGGCTGGAAACGGAAGAGACTCGGTACAAGGCCGTCTATTCCAAGGATGTCAACAACTACATTGCGATCAAAGACAGTGGCAAGGTGAAGGGCAAAGGGCTGTATTCGGTGCCGTGGGACGCGGTGACGGAAGGCCCGGCTATCTTCAAACTTCACAAGAACCCCTGTACCACGATTGTGCCGGAAGCCGTCATGGCGCTGCTGAAGGATGGGACCCCGCTGGAAGACACCATCCGCGCGTCCAGGGATATCCGGAAGTTCACAGCCGTGCGGACGGTAGCCGGGGGCGCGAATCAGAACGGCACGTACTTAGGCAAGGTGGTCCGGTGGTATTACGCCACTGACGGCCATAACGTCATCAACTACCGTAAGTCCGGGTACAAGGTTCCAAAGTCGGATAACAGCAAGCCGTTGATGGAACTCCCTGACGAATTCCCAACAGACGTTAACTTCGGCTGGTACGTCCAGGAAGCACAGTCTGTGCTGAACAGTTTGGGGTACGCACAGCGGACCCTATTTGAACCGTAAGAAGAAGGACAAGAAAATGCAAGCGACAATCAGAGTCAAGACAATCAAAGTGGACTTCGATGCCCCGCACGGGTACCGCAAGGGCCAGACTGTGGAAGTCGACGGCCACCCGCGCAGCGTGGTCACCCGCATCAAGGGCAACACCATCTGGATGCTGCCCGTACCGGCCATCGTGAACGAAGCTGTCAGCGTGACCTTCGGCAAGCGCGTGCTGATGTCCATGCGGCTGCTGGTTACCGGCAAGGTCTAGCACGCCATGACGGAACTGACCAAGTATGACTTGGCGTTTTGCGTGCGGCGTCTTCCCCGCGACGTGCGCGAAATGATGAAGCGCGAAGGTCCCCGGCTGTTCGTGGCCGGGGGCTTCGTTCGCAGCGTCGTCGCCAATGAAACCATCAATGATGTGGACCTGTTCACGCCGAACCGTGATGACGCGGAACGGCTGGCCAAGGAACTGGCCGGGCCAGAGCACAAGCCGTATGGCACCGGCAACGCCTATACGGTGTTCACGCGGCGCGTGACGTGCCAGTTCATCCACCGCTGGACGTTTGAGCATCCGGAAGACGCGATGGAATCCTTCGATTTCACCATTGCCAAGGCTGCGCTGTGGTGGTCCAACGGCAGCGGCGGGTCAGACCCATTGTGCATGCCCGGCTGGCGCAGTGCTTGCGCGGAATCGTTCTACGCGGACTTGGCCGCGCGCAGGCTGGTGTATACCAGCCCTATCCGCAACGAAGACGCGGGCGGGTCCCTGCTGCGTGTGCTGAAGTTCTACCAGCGGGGTTACAGAATCCCCCTGGACAGCATGGGCGCGGTGATTGCCCGGCTGTGTCAGGGTGTGGAGTGGGCGCGGCTGGAACGGTCCAGGTACAAGGACGGGGAAGCCGGGCTGGCGAAGATTCTAACCGGCCTGCTGCGTGAGGTGGACCCGCAGGTGGACCCGGACGCAATCGGCCACGTGGACAGTATCCCGGAACCCACCGACGGCCTGCCGTGGTGCGAACACGGGCGCGCGATTGGGACTTGCCCGAGCTGCGAACCGGCCAGCCCGGCCCGGTCCCAAGACGTGGCCACGGACGCGCAACCCTATGACCTGGACGGTGCCGCGTGACCGGCCCGGACCTCATCAATGGGGCCTTTGAG
The DNA here is from genome assembly GCF_963665245.1 of uncultured Paludibaculum sp. Classification (NCBI taxonomy): domain Bacteria; kingdom Pseudomonadati; phylum Acidobacteriota; class Terriglobia; order Bryobacterales; family Bryobacteraceae; genus Paludibaculum; species uncultured Paludibaculum sp. The sequence continues at coordinate 837,985 of NZ_OY762267.1, read as the reverse complement.
TTGTGGGGTGGGGTGTTCATCTTCCTGAACATCCTGCAATTGCTGCGGGACAAGCAGGTCAAAGGCATCCACTGGGGAAGTAGTCTCTTCTTCACCAGTTGGGGCGTGTGGAACCTGTGGTACTACCCACACCTGGGCCAGTGGGCCAGCTTTGCCGGTGGTGCAGTCATCTGCGGGCTGAACGTGGTGTGGTTGTTCCTGCGCATCCGGTACTTCATGCTGGCCAAGCCGGTGAAGGTGTTCATGACCGACTTCGGGCCGTATAACTTGCGGGTGCTGTGGGCCGGGAAGAAACAGTGCTGGGCCTGTGAAGTTGATGGCTGGCTTCCAATCCTTATGGACGTGGAAGACATCTATGAACGTGACCCCCGTGACTGGGCTGGCGTTTCCCAGCGTCCGGCTAACCCCCAGCGCGTCTTCCTGCGCCACTTGGTAGACGTGGCCTTCAACGAAGCCACCGATAGCCTGACGGTGCCTTCCACGAAGTGGGCGGACCAGATCATTGATAAGGCACTGCGCGGTGACTGAAGCCAAGAACGTCAGCGCGCCGCTGCGGGACCCCGCACACAGTCCAGGTGTGGACTGGATGCGGCTGGAAAACTTGGTGGGTACCGGCATGCCTGACATAAACGGCTGTTTAAACGGCGTTGAAACATGGGTGGAAACCAAGCTGGTGAAGGGCAACCGCTTGCGGTTCGAACCCACACAGCCCGCTTGGATAATGAAGCGCGTGCGGCACGGTGGCCGGGTGTTCGTCTTCGCCCGGCATCAGGACACGTTCCTGTTGTGGGCTGGGTGGCCGTCCGCGTGGACGCGCACGGCCAAACCCCTGTCTGACGGTGGCACGTCAGTGGACTACAGGGACGCGGGGCCGGTGCTGGTGATTGACCGGCCCTATGACTGGAAGCTGTTAATGGAAGTGCTGTTCACACGGCCCTTCAAATCGTCTTAACCAATAACCACAGGGGTTGCGGCCCCATCACGACAGTGAACCGCTTGCGCCACATGCTACTGTGGCGCTGCGGAAGAGAGAACAAAGCATGGTTTATGTAGTGCAGGAAGTGCAGGGCAGAAACATCATCGCTGGCCAGCAGTACGGGTCAATGACTGTGCTGCTTCCACCGGGTGACGTTGTACTGTCATCCGGCCCAACGATGCGGAAGCTGCAAGCGGTGCTGAGACACTTCAATGATGATGACTATCTGTTACTGATGGGTGACCCGGTGGCCATCGGTATGGCGTGCGCAGCGGCGTCTGAAGCGAATCAGGGCCGGTTCAAGGTGCTGAAGTGGGACCGTCAGAACCACGTCTACTATCCGGTGGCTGTGGACCTCAACAGGAAGGCCATCACATCATGAGCACAGACGCAGAACGTGACTTGCTGGCCATGATGGCCGAAGACGCGGAAGAGATGGCCAGCGCCATCCCGGAAGACGGCGTGCTGCGCAACATCGGCGCGCTGGCCGCGAAGCAAGCCCGGCTGGAACGGCGTGTGAAGCGCACGGAAGGCGTGCTGGAACTGCGGAAGGCGCAACTGGCGCGCGTGGCTGAACGGGAATTGCCGGATGCTATTGCGGCCACCGGGCTATCCGAATTCAGGCTGGAAGACGGAAGCCGGGTCACGGTGGTGGATGAGTATTACGCCAACATCCCCAGCGCGGACAGTGAAGACGCCAAGCTGCTGGTGCGGCGTCAGCAGTGCTTCACCTGGATGCGTGACAACAACCACGCGGACCTTATCAAGCAGCAACTGCGGCTGACGTTCAGTCGTGGCGAAGATGACGCGGCCAAGCGTGTGATGAACGGGCTGGACAAGGCGGGCATTCCCTACACGAACGCGGAAGGCATTCACGCCAGCACGTTGAAGGCGTTCGTTCGGGAACAGATGGAAGCCGGGACAGGGTTTCCAGCAGATACATTCGGCGTCTGTAAAAAGCGCATTGCCAAGGTCACACCCGTGGCAAAGCAGAAAAGTCAAAGAAGGAAGGTCTAAGGACAATGGCGAACAAAGACAAGAACAAGCCGGTGGCGGAAGCTGCCGTGATTGACGCGCAGCCCGTGGAAGCATCCACGGCGGTGGCCGTGGTGGAACAGGGCGAAACCGGGCTGATGACTGCGGACCAGCAGGCCGCGATGATTGCCCAGATGATGGCCGATGACGCGGGCGTGGGCTTCGAGAACGTCACGGCTGCGGACGTGGCCATCCCGTACCTGAAACTGCTTCAGAAGGGTTCCCCGCAGTGCGAAGAAGGTAACCAAGCCTTCATGGACGCGGCCAAGGCTGGCATGTTGCTGAACAACGTGACCAACGGTCTGGTGGACATTCGCACCACGGCCCAGAAGTTTGCCGTGGTGGTCCCGGTGTCCTATATCAAGGTCATCAGCGTCTGGCGTCCCAATCAGGGCGGCAAGGTCTGTGACCTGCCGATGAATCAGGCAACCCTGGACGCGGCCACGCGCAAGGACACCCCGGACGGTGGCATCATTTTGGTGAACGAAGAAGGCAATATCCTGGAGGAAACGGCCAAGTTCAACGTGCTGCTGCTGACGGCGGACGGTGGCGTTCACTGGGGTATCATGGCGCTTTCCGGCAGCAAGTTGGGCGCGGCGAAGAAGTGGATGAGTCTGGTGACTTCGAAGAAGATGCCGAACTCCACCAAGCAGGCACCCATCTTCAGCTTCATGTACAAGGTGGCCAGCTACCTGGAAACCAGCAAGCGCACCGGCAAGACGTACCAGCAGCTTCGGTTCGAAGACTTCGGCAAGATCACGGACCCCACCATGTACGTGGCTGCGAAGGAATACCGGCAGGCTGTCCTTACCGGTACGGTGAAGGAAGCCGTGAATGACGTGGCCCCGGACGCCAGCGCGGACACCGGGACCGGGGATGATGTCCCGTTCTAGCCGGGCATAGTGTGTAATTCACGGGGGCCGCGTTCTGCGGCCCCTTTTCTATTTCCAGGTGGGTAGGTGACTGAATGACTGAAGGACTGGCCGCGCGCTTCCACGCCTTGTTCGCAGGGCTGGAAAAGGGGCACGGCACTTATAACAACATCTGCCAGCAGCGCGCAGACGGTAAGCGCACGGGTGACCCGCTGACGAAACGCGCACCGGTCACAGATGCCCTATGGCAGGCTCATCTGGATGGCGAAAACGGTATCGGTATCATTCCGATTCGGGACGATGGCACGTGCTTGTTTGGTGCCGTGGACATTGATGTTTATGACGGACTGGACCCGGCTGCAATCGCTGCACAACTGACCAAGCTGAAGCTGCCGCTGATGCCATGCCGGTCGAAGTCGGGTGGTGTTCACGTGTACCTGTTCTGCAAGGAACCGGTGCCCGCGCAGAAGATTCAGGAACGCCTGCGCGATGTTGCGGCCCGGCTGGGCCACGGCAACAGTGAGATATTTCCCAAGCAGACGCAGACCACCGAAAAAGACCTGGGTAGTTGGATCAATATGCCCTACTTCGGTGGGGACGAAACCAACAGGTACGGTGTGCAGCCGAACGGTGACCCGTACACCATGGAAGGCTTCCTGACCGCAGCGGACGCGGCCAAGGTGGACATGGCCTTCTTCGATGCGGCCAGCGAAAAGACGGGCCGCAAAAAGAAGGAAGCCAGTGCGGGGCAGATTGCATTGCCTGACGGTCCCCCGTGCTTGCAGCATCTGGTGGAACTGGGGTTCCCGAATGGGACCCGGAACACGGGACTGTTTGCCCTTGGCGTGTACTTTCGCCGTGCCCGGCCCAGTGACTGGCAGGAACACATTGAAGCTGCCAATCAGAAGTACTTTGCGGAGCCGCTGCCATCGGGTGAAGTTCAGCCCATCGTGGGTTCGTTGGCGCGCAAGGACTACGTGTATATGTGCAGCAAGCAGCCGCTGGCCCCACATTGCAACGCGGTGGTGTGCCGGTCCCGCAAGTACGGTATAGGCGGTGGGGCTTCCGGATTCCCGATTCTGGGCCAACTGCGCAAGCTGCTGACAACACCCCCTGTCTGGTTTCTGGATGTAACCACGCGGGACGGTGACGTGATCGCGCTGGAAATGTCCACCGATGACTTGCAGGACCCGAACGCGTTCCAGCGGCAGTGCATTGACCGGTTAGACCTTATGCCGCAGATGCCCAGCCGGGTGGTGTGGCAGCAAACCATCAATCAACTGTTGTCCGCTGTGCTGCGGCTGGACCCGCCACCGGAAGACGCCAGCACGGAAGGCATGTTCTGGGAACTGCTGGAAGGCTTCTGCACTGGCCGCACGCAGGCCCAGTCAAAGGATGAAGTGCTGCTAGGGAAGCCGTTCACTGAGAATGGCCGCACGTACTTCAGGACGGCTGACCTGATGCGTTACCTGGGCCAGAAGCAGTTCAAGGATTACAAGGTCCAGCAGCTTGCCAAGGTACTGAAGATGCGGAAGGACCCGAAGGACCCGAAGAAGGACTGGGCCACACATGAGCAATGCCGCATTGGTGCCAAGGTGGTCAACCTGTGGTCCGTGCCGGAATTCGCGCGGCGTGATGACGATTTCCCGGTGGCGGACGCGATCAACAAAGAAGACAGGGGTTTCTGATGACAGAAAAATGGACGGAGAAGCGCACGTACTTCAAGATTCGCTTTCCAGCACACGCGGGCACCTATCGTGAATGGCACCGGTCCAACAATGGCACGAATAGCTGGTCATCCCGCGCTAAGGTGAAGGCAATTCTATCGCGCGGCATACAGTCCGGTTACAAGGGCCGGATTCGCACACCCTTCACTGATTGCGAAGTCATCCAGTTCACGGAATCAGTGGTTATCACGCACGAAGTAATTGCGCTGTGACACACTCGGACCTGAACATCATTCTAGGGCCACCGGGCACTGGCAAGACATCGCGCCTTGTGGGGCTTCCACCTGAAGCCCCGAACCCCAAGGGTATGACGGGTGTGGTTGAACAGGAACTGGCCACCGGCACCCGGCCTGACAAGATAGCCTATCTGGCCTTCACAAAGAAGGCCGCTAAGGAAGCGATGGAGCGGGCAACGCTGAAGTTTGGTATTCCAGCCGCTGAACTGCCGTTCTTCCGGACGATTCACAGCTTGTGCTTCAAGCGGCTGGGCTTGAAGAGTGACATTGTAATGCAGCACCGGCACTACCGCGAACTGGGCACGTTGATGGGGCTGGACCTGAAGGGGGGCACGGCCCTGGATTCAGATCTGTATGGGATGGACACCGGGGACAGGATGCTGTTCCTGGAAGGCTTGGCGCGTGTCAAGCGGTGCAGCCTGCGCAGCGTGTTTGATGACGCGGACGAACCGGAAATCGATTTCGGCCAGCTAGACCAGTTGGCGCGGTCCCTTGCGGTGTACAAGCAGCGCAGGGGCCTGATGGACTACACGGACATGCTGGAACAGTTCGTGGCGCAGGCCGGGCAGGTGGCCCCCGTGTTGGACGTTCTGATTGTGGATGAGGCACAGGACCTATCAGTGGTGCAGTGGCAGGTGGTGGCCGCGATTGCGGCCAAGGCAAAGCGCGTGTACGTGGCTGGTGATGATGACCAAGCTATCTACCGGTGGGCCGGGGCTGACGTTGAATCGTTCATGGCACTGCGTGGCGCAACCACTGTACTGGGTCAATCGTACCGGATACCGGCCAGCGTCCACGGCTTGGCTGAAAGGCTGGTGCGCCAGATGGGGCACCGGACGGCTAAGCAATGGAAGCCGCGCGCGGAAGCCGGGGCAATCAATTGGGTCATGGACCCGGAAGAAGCTGACCTTGGACCGCGCACCGGCACATGGTTGCTGTTGGCCCGCAACGGCTACATGCTGCGGGACCTGGAAGACCTGTGCCGCAGACGTGGCTACAGCTATGAGTCAGTTGGCATTGACAACCCCCTGTCTAGCCCCGCGCTGAAGGCCATCATTGCCTACACGCGGTTGCTGAAGGGGCATGATATTGACCGGGCTACACTGGAAGCGGTCTTCCGCTTCATCAGCGTTTCGGCTGTGGGACAGGGGGTCAGGAAGAAGGTTCACGCGGCCCCGGTGAACAAGCCCATAGGCATGGGTCAATTGGTGGAATGGGGCTTCCCGGCTAACCCGCCCATCTGGCACAAGATGCTGGACAAGGTGAACGAAGACGATAGAGAGTTTTTCATCGCGGCCCGCAAGCAGAAGGAAACACTGACCGGCACCCCGCGAATCCGAATCAGTACCATCCACACGGCCAAGGGCGGGGAAGCGGACAACGTGCTGCTGCTGACAGATATGTCTGCACGTACCTTCCGGGAGATGGATAGACGGCTGGATGATGAGCTACGTGTGATTTACGTGGCAGTGACCCGCGCGCGCAAGGCGCTGCACTTGGTGCAGCCCAGAACAGGAAATTGTTTCGAGCTATGAAGACTCACAGGCAATACTTCGCAGAACTTCCCGAGGTGGCCACTACAAGCCATGACCCGAACACGCAGACTGCCTGCATTATCGTGAACCGGGCCGGGGAACTGGTGGCGCGGCTGGCCGCACGAACAGGAAGGGCACAGGGGGCAAGGTGAAGGATATTTTCGTTGACCAATTGGCCGCTGACACTGGTAAGTTCATCGGTGTCTTCCAGGTCACGCAAGCAGACCTGAAGGCGAAGAAGGACGGGGCCGCGTTCATGTCCCTCAAGCTGCGTGACAAGACGGGTGAAGTGGATGCCAAGCTGTGGACAGTCCCGGACGGCCTGACGGTGAAGGCCGGTGACTTCGCCAAGGTGGAAGCCGAAACCGGCACGTACAAGGACGCACTGCAACTGAAGCTGTTGCGGGTCCGGGTGCTGGACCGCGCGGAAGTGGTGGTGGATGACTTCATCCCGGCCAGCAAGCGGAACCGCACGGAAATGTTGACGCAGCTTTATGAACTGGTGGACATCATCAGCAATGCGGACCTGCGGGCTGTGCTGCAAACCATCATTGGTGACAACGCGCAGCGGCTGATGAATGCGCCTGCGGCGCGCAAGATTCATCAAGCGTATCTGGGGGGCCTGCTGGAACACATCCTCAACGTGTCTGCATTGGCGCGCGCGGTATGTCACGTGTACCCGGACCTGGACCGGGACGTGCTGCTGGCCGGGCTGATTGTTCATGACATCGGCAAGCTGGACGAACTGACGTACACCGATTGCATCGGCACGTCACGGCCCGGCATGCTTATGGGGCACATCATCCAGGGGTCCATCTTGTGGGACAGGTACACGCACCCGGTGACGTACACCTGCCCCCTGGACCCGGCCACGGTGGACCACGTTGCCCACATCATTGCCAGCCACCACGGCATCAAGGAATGGGGCGCGGCTGTGGTTCCGGCCACGCGGGAAGCGCAGGTGGCGCACCTGCTGGATATGATCGATAGCCGCTTGTCCATCATCGGCGAAGCACTTGCCAGCCAGCCGCTGGACACGGACGGTTTCACGGGTAAGGTCTACGCGCTGGACACAGCACTGTGGACTGGGGGCCGGGATGAAGCTACTGACAGCGGGCAGTAAAGACCACCAGATCATTTCCACGTCCTACGGGTACCGCCACATGTGGAACATGATTACATTCTCCGAACTGCTGGTCTTCAACCTGCTGTGTATGCCTTTTTTGGCGAATGGCCGGGTGTGGACCGTGGTGCTGGAAGGCAGGAAGAAGAATGACCGCTGACGAACTGGCAACGCAGTGCATGAACCAGTTGCGGAATGACCCGCAGCCGGGCATGAAGGCCGGGGGCCGGGACCGGCCACACCGGAATGTGACAGGCCGGTTCATGGGCTATGACGCGGGCTGCCGCAGCAGTCAAATGCAGCCTTACGTGATCTACACCACTGAACACCGGGTGCCGTTGCGCGTCTGGAAACGCTGGCTTCGGGAATCCGGGGCCGGACCCGAATGACCCGGCTTCGTGACGCGCCGATTGCGTTTCTGAACTGGTGGCATGACTGGATTGACTGGGGATAGTTGGAAAGGAAGACCACGATGGGGAATCACGAATTTTGCGAGCACTGCCATGAAAATGACTTCCACATAGGCAGGCCATGTGATCCGGAACGGCTGGCGAAGGTAAAGGCCGATAAGGAAACAAGGAAACAACGGCAGCGTGACAATCAACAGCGCGCTATAGATGCGCTTCGCGCGGCGGGCTTCACAGACGCCAGTTTCTCTGTGGGCGAGTACGGCCACCTGACTGTTTACTGTTGAGGCGCGGGGCCTGCCTTCAAAGGCCCCAATCACGTGTAGCACTGACTAAGGAACACAGCGCATGCCGCTGGACACCACGGGTGCGTTTACTCATCCGTACCCGTTCAAAACCAAGCCGTTTAAACATCAGTTGACTTGCTGGCTGACACAGAAGGACAGAGCGGCCTTTGCCTACTTCGCCGAAATGGGCACCGGCAAGTCCAAGATGTTGCTGGACACCGCAGCGTGGATGTATGACCAAGACCGCATCAATGCGCTGGTGGTGATCGCGCCCAAAGGCGTCTATCGCAATTGGGCTGATTCCGAGCTTCCAGCCCACCTTCCTGCGCACATCAGGTACCGGCTGGGGGTCTGGGCCGCGAATCCGACTAGAGCGGACCTGCGGGCCTTGGAAGCCCTACAACGCAAGCCCAATGACGTGGACCTGCTGGTGCTTCTGATGAACGTGGAAGCCTTGGGCCGGGACATCAAGATAAACCGCGCGTATGCCTTCCTGCGGGACTTCCTACTGGGCAACAACGCGCTGATGGCCATTGACGAATCCACGACAATCAAGAACCCCACGGCCACGCGTACCAAGGCCGTGATGAAGCTGCGGCTGTTGGCCCCGGTGCGGCGCATCCTGACCGGCCAGCCAGCCGTGAACGGCCCGCTGGACCTATACAGCCAGTGCGAATTCCTGGACCCGGACTTCCTGGGTTACAGCAGCTATTACAGCTATCGCGCACACTTCGCCAAGCTGGTGAAGTTGACCCGGCATCTGGGCAACGGCAAGAAACGCGAATTTCAGAAGGTGACCGGGTACCAGAACCTGGACGAACTGAACAAGATCCTGTCACGGTTCGCCTTCATCGTGAAGAAGGAAGACTGTCTGGACCTTCCCCCGAAGGTGTACACCACCCGGCACGTTGAACTTGGCGTGCAACAGCGCAAGGCGTATGACCAGATGAAGCGGCTGGCCATCGTCGAAATCGAAGAAGTCATGAAGCGTCAGACCGGTGATGTGGAACTGGTGGGCGGCTTTGAACTGACCCCATCGGAAACACCTGTCCAGGGGCCGCAGGGGCCGCAACTGTCAACCGCGCAACTGGTCATCACTCAGATGCTGCGGCTGCACCAGATCCTGTCCGGCTTCATGGTGACCGATGAAAAGAAGGTCATCCCGTTTGATGAACCGAACCCCCGGCTGGAAGACCTGATTGAAGCCTTGGGCGAAACCGCAGGCAGGTCCATCATCTGGGCCGTGTACAAGTTCAACGTGCGCCAGATCGCGGCCCGGCTGGCTGAAGAGTTCGGCCCTGAATCGGTGGTTACCTACTTCGGTGAAACGTCCGTGGAAGACCGGCGCGTGGCCATTCGGCGCTTCCAGGACCCCAATGACCCGGCCCGGTTCTTCGTTTCAAACAAGACTGGCGCGCGCGGCATCACGCTGACGGCTGCAAGCTACGTCTGGTACTACGGCAACGATTATGACCTGGACACCCGGTGCCAGAACGAAGACCGCGCGCACCGCATTGGCCAAACCAAGTCAGTGACCTACGTGGACTACGTTGCCCCCGGCACCGTGGATGAAAAGGTGGTAGCCGCGCTGCGCAGCAAGCTGGACATCAGCAAGTTGATAACGGCAAGCAATTGGCGTCAGTTCCTTGGGGCGAACTGACGCATGTATCAATTCACGTGTGTTTGCGGGATGCAGGTAACCGGCCCGGTGGCTGGTGCCTGCCCGCACTGTAAGACGAAATACAGAATTGAGTGGAATTATGATTACCTTCTGCGGCACGCACGTGACCAAAGAATTCGGCGCGCCGAACCTGCGGGATATCGCAGTGCAGTCCATGCGGCTGGTGCGCTTCTGCGGGTCAGCCGGGAAGTGGTTTCCAATCGGCATGCACCTGCTGCTAACTGCCGATCTGCTGCCCCCGGAACTGGAACACCACGGGCTGCTGCATGACGCACCGGAAGTGGTGGTCAACGACACCCCCCGGCCAATGAAGACCAAGGCGCAGCGCGCCCTGGAACACCGGGTGCAGAAGCGCATCTATCACAGCTTGGGCCTGCGCATGCCCACCCCGGAAGAAGAGGCGCTGATTCACGCAGCGGACATCCGGGCCGTGAATGTGGAAGGCGTCCTGGACTACGGCCCGCGCGGATTCGAGGATCTACAGCCCGGCCTGACAGCGGACCCGGTGGCCATGAAGAAGATTCAAGACTATCTGTCTTGCTTCAACCCCCTGGATGCTCTGAACCCTGACGGATACTGGCCGCTGCGGCTGGAGCGCAGGCTCAGAAAAGCCATTCGCAAGGCGCAGCAAAATATATCTCCCGATGTTTCATACACTTCACCGGCTTGACTGCTAGGGAGTGCGGGACAGGGGTTTAGATTTGGTTCGCGGAAGTGAGTACTGACACCCCGCGCAGGCTGCCTTTTCTCCTGGGCCATAGCCTGCGCGGGGCTTTTTTGTGCTCACCGAAAGAGAGAACGAAATTATGAACGGTATTCGGAATAACGGTCCAGTCCAGGACCTACACGAACTTCAGCAGCGCCTTCTGGTGGCCGGAATCTGCGTCAACGGTTGCGGCCCGCTGACGGTGCTAAACGAAAAGGAACGGCGTTGCCCCAAGTGCGGTTTCATGCACTACGCGCACCCGCAGTTCACCACTGCAACCAATGCAGAAGGTGCCCCGGTCCGGAATCAGGATGAACGCATGCGCGCCGCCTATGCCGCTGGCGTCTGCCCGGTGGACGGGTCCGCAATGGTGCCCAACGGTGACCCGCACACCACGCAGTGCATTTCCTGCGGGTTTCAGCACATGAACTTCTTCAAGGGCTGGCGCTAGATGGAACTGAAGCTGGCCAATAAAGACGCCTTCAAGCGCATCCAGCGCGCGGGCCTGCTGGGCAACTACTTTCGCATGTGGGACACGGTGCAGGAAGTGTATAGGGCACGGTATGACTTCGATTGGTTGACGGTTCGCGCGCGGCAATCGAGTGACAGCAAGCTGTTCATCCCGGCCATTATGTCCCACAACATCAAGCAGTCAGACAAGTACCTGCTGCGGGTGTTCGCGCGGACCTGGAAGACCCTGTGGCGCACGCACTGCAAGATGGCTGACGTGTACTTGCAGGAAATCCCGGCACCGAACACGGGCCGCATCATCAACCTGGAAGCCAGTATGGGTCTGAACGGCTGGAAGGCCAAGGGCGAAGACGCGGACCTGTACGTGAAGTACACGCTGAATGACCCCACGAACCTGCGCCACAGCTTGGAACAGCGCGGGCAGGTGGTCCGGGGTCTGCGGGCGTGGCACCTTCTGCGGCACTACCTGGAAGGTGATCTGGGCCAGCTTACGGACATCTGGGACCGGTACCCGGACGCCACGATTGAAGCCAGCCGGTTCACGCGGCCTGTGGGCGTGTTCCACAGCCAGACGGTGATATGGGAAGTACGGGAATTCTGACCATGGACGCATTCAACAATGAACGTGAAGTGGAAGTGCTGGCGCGCAAGGTGTGCAGCCGGTGTCAAGGTAGGAAGGGCCACACATACGAATGTGAACGCGGGAACGAACACTGGTCATACTGTCTTTGCACCGAAAAGACTAACCCCGCAGGGGCCGGGTATGAAGTGGTATGGGTGAAGCTGAGGAAGGAAGATGGTCAATGTTCCGCGCATTCGTGACGTATCCACACGGGCAGCAGGCCATCACACCGGCCAACGTCCGCACGGAAGCGGACCGGCAAGCCGTGCTGAACCATGCGGCGCAGATCGCGCAGGCCATGGTGGGTGTGACTAACGAAGAAGCGGCCAAGATGTCCCCACAGCGACTGCGGGCCTTGGCTGCAAGGGTGGAGTTTTTCAAGGTGGCGTATGGATAGCATGATGAAGGCAATTGCTGACGCCGTGGTGGCGCGGCTGGAACCGTTGCTGGTAGACCGGGCCTTGCAGCCCCGTTTACTGACCGTGAAACAAGCTGCCGCGTATCTGGCCAGAACGGAAAAGGCTACCTATCAGCTAATTGCGATAGGCAGCCTTCCGTCTGTGCGCTCCGATGCGCGCGTGATGTTGGACCGTCAGGACTTGGACAGATGGATTGAAGGCAATAAAGCCTAGTCCCCGTTTGTGGCGCGCTTCCGTCCCCCCTTCGGTGCTGCTGCCTGACTGCGGCGCGCGGCCAGTGCGGCGCGCGCCGTGGCCAAGGCTTCCAGCTTCGCCTTGCTTGGCCGTGAACGCTTGCGCGTTCGCTTGGCCGGTGCCGGTGCGTCAGACGTAGGCTGCGGCGTAGTGGCACGCTTGCGCTGGCCACCGGCCAGCGTGGCCTGTATGTAGTCAATCCGTTCCTGAATCACCTTGGCCGCTGACTGAAGGCCAACCAGTTCAGATGCAAGTGTCACCAGTGACTGTTCCATGACACAACAATACACCAGCCGCAACAGCACATCAAAATTTTCGTTGACCTGCTGAATTTTGTGCGCTAAATTGGGAACTGACAGGAAACAGCATGCCAAAAAAGAAGTCAGAAGACAGCGCCCCCGGAAACCGTGTGAAACTGCGCGGATTGGGCCAGATGTACAGGCGCGAAGCCGGGGGCAACTGGCATGTGTCCTTCAGCGTGAACGGTCAGCAGTTCCGCGAAACAACCCACACGGACAAGTACAATGACGCGGTGGCGTTTCTGAAGAAGCGCATCGGACAGATTGAGAAGGGCGAGTTCACCAGCACGAAGACTGACCGCGTAATGGTTGCCGACATCCTGCGGGACGTAATCGAAGACTACCGCGTGAAGGGCCGCGATTGGCTGCGGACCGCAGGCCCAATTATTGAGAAGTACCTGATACCGGCATTCCGGTCCATGCGCGTGGCCAATCTGAATGTGTCGCACCTGCGCAAGTATGTCAGCGACCAGTTAGCTGCCGGTATGAGCAATGCGAGCGTCAACCGGCACATTTCGATTCTTCGGCGCGCGTACAATCTGGGCACTGTCAGCGGCAAGGTGAACGCGGCGAACGTGCCGCACTTCAAGGAAGTCGCGCTGGAAGAGAACAACGTCCGCGAAGGATTTTGGACGCATGAAGAGTACGTCCGCTTTCGTGACGCATTACCCGAAGACGAACGGGCCGTGTTCATCTTCGGTTACTGGACCGGGTGCCGATTCAGTGAAGTAACTATGCTGCGCTGGGAACAAGTGGACCTGGAAGGCCGCATGGTGAAGCTGCGCAAGGGCACCACGAAGAATAAGAGACCCCGCTTAATTCCACTGGGCAACGCGGGCCTTGGTGACCTGCACGATATGCTGGTCGCGCAGAAGACGCGCCACGATGCCCTGTGCCCGGAATCCCCGTGGGTGTTCTTTCGGCGCGGCTCTATCACCCCTGGACGGGCCAGCGCGCGCAGGGGAAACCGTGTGATGGACATTCGGAAGGCGTATCTGGCCGCAAGGACGGCCACGGGCATACAGCATCTGTTCCACGATCTGCGGCGCACAGGGGTTAGGAATCTGGTGCGGGCCGGGGTCCCGGAATCCGTGGCCATGCGCATCAGCGGTCACCTGACGCGCAGCGTGTTCGAGCGCTATAACATCGTGGATGAAGCGGACCTGCATGACGCGGCTGACAAGCTGGCCAAGTACGTTACTGGCAAGGCCGCGCCGAAAGAGTCTGACAAAGGCGAAGAATAGGGCTTGACAAAAAACAGCATGCTGTTTAAACTTAGGTTATGAAGGTTAGGGACATCACAAGGCGGTTGGAAGCGGAAGGTTGGCGGATGCTGCCGCGCACGGCTGGAAGCCACCGGCACTACACCCACCCCACCAAACCGGGCCGCGTTACCATTAACGGTGAACCGGGTGATGACCTGACCAAGCGGCTGCTGAACTCGATTAGTAAACAAGCGGGGTGGAAATGATGCGATACCTAGTCATCTATGAGAAGACGGGCACCGGGTACGGTGCCTACGTCCCGGACCTGCCCGGCTGCATTGCCACAGGCAGGACCTTTGAACAAACCAAGCAGCGCATGGCGGAAGCCGTGGCCGTACACATCCAGGGGATGCGGGAAGACGGGACCCCGATACCGGAACCCAGCACCCTGACGGAAACGCTGGAAGTTGAACCCGCCTGATATACTGGAGCCGTGCAAGTGCTGAATACCATCACAACGATATTCGGTTTGCTGCAACTAGGCGTCTTTGTCTTTGGCGCGCTGGCTGCTGTGGTTGGCTGCATTCGCGGCACCAAGCTTACGCAGGCCGAAGAAGAACGTATCATGTTCCGGTCCAACTAATGCCTTACGCGTGGGAAACCAAGCCGTCTGCCCAAGCGAAGCGCACCGGGTACCGGACGGACCCCGAACGGCACCGGGAAGCCCGGCTAAAGGTTCCGGCCAAGCGGCGCAGGCAGATAGCCCGGATGGGCGGGAAGGCCGCTACGGCCATTCGGAAGCCTGCGATATAATTCAGGTGTTGAGCCACCCTAGCTCAGTTGGTAGAGCGCTAGATTTGTAATCTTGAGGTCGTCGGTTCGATCCCGACGGGTGGCTCCAGAAAATAGAAAGGCCCCAACCCTAACCGGTTGGGGCCTTTCGCATTTTGGGGGTGTCCGGGTGCCTTTAGCACATTCCTAGCACACATCGCTTTTTTGTCGCGCACCCCGGCCCGGCAAGTGATTGGTTCTAAAGCTGTTGTTGGGATTGTTTGACGGTTGGGCTGCTGATTACAAATCAGATGCTCTACCAACTGAGCTACGCTGGCCCTTTGGAACATTATACCGTTCCCGGAGGCGAATCCTCTACTCTCGGTAGCGACCTCGCCCGCGCAACGGTTTGCTCTACGCTTTCTTCTTCTTGCCCTTGTTGGCTGGATCGTGTTGCCAGCAGAATTTGCTGCCCGCCTGGGCCTTCCGCTTGCACCGCGTACCGGCCTGCGTCATCGCCGTGCATTGGTCGGCCGCCGCCACCGCCGTCTTCGGCGCAGCCTTCTCCGGGGCTTTCGATCCCGTTTGCGCCGCGCAGGGGCCCAACGCCAATGCGCTGACGAAAAGGGCCGAGGCGACGATATTCACGAATCTCCGCATGCGATTCCTCCTGCTCTCTGGAAGCCGGGCCGGCTTGCGGCCGCCCGGCATCTCCAGGAGCGTAGCACACCACCTCTAAACTATTGCCCTGCCGTTCGATAGCTCGCCGACAGGATGTCACCAGCCTGTGGAGTCGCCACCGCCAGGAAGGTCACCCCGTTTCCACTCAGCACATAGTCCACCGATGGCTTCTGGAGAATGCCGTTCCGGAACAAGTGCAGACTGGTCGCCGGGAACGGCGCCTGGGAAAGCACAAAGATCGTGTTCACTCCGTTCACCGTGCCGGACGGCGTCTCCATGTCGACGAAGCCAACGGAGCTGCCACCCGCTCCGCAGGGCCCGGCCGTTCCGTCCACATGCACGCAATCCCCTTCCGATCCGCTGACGGACGCTATGGCGCCGGTGGCGTCGATCAGCGCCGCACGATTCGGCTGAAACGCGATGCTGCGTGTCGGCCGGTCGGTCAGCGCCTCAGTAAGGCCAATTACGTCCGAGATCTGCACCTGAACCGCCGTTTCGGAGTCCAGCGTCAGGTTCGTGGTGGATGCAGACTGTATGCGAACATCCTTCACCGCCAGTGCCAGATTGCTTGGGGGCACAGCCCACAACTCAGTGAACTGCACCTTGCCGTCGGCATTGAAGCGCGCCGTGTAGTATGCATTCGCCGACGCATTGGTCGTCGGCACCAACCGCACCCGCAGCAGGCCTCCAACCACCTGCACCGTCATCGAATTCGCTGGAATGTTCGAGGCATCCGCCGCCGTGAACGAGCGCCAACTGATGGTGGCCGATCCCGTGAACGGTGTCCCGTCTGCCTTGTACAACGTGTCGTAGATCTGTGTCAGCGGTGGAGCCGCTTCCAACCTGAGCCCAAGCACCGCCTGGACCGCAACAAATACAAAAATGAGCCGCCGCGCGGACATCACATTTACCTCCCGGTATGTCTGTCGCTGGATTTCTCCAGTCGTCAAAAAACGTAGACACGCCGGATAATTTTCCGCTCGCCGCGCGGGGCTCAATTGGTTCTATCGAACTGAAAATAAAAAACTTGCCTGTCCGAAAAAAAACTTCGAAGCACTGTGACCGCCGTTACGCCAACACTCCGTTTGACCCAATTCTCTCGGCGTTCAGATAGGGACGCAGGGCCAGAGGCAGCACCACCCCGCCGTCGGACTCCTGGTAATTCTCGACAATGGCCACCCAGGTCCGGCCCACCGCCAGGCCGCTGCCGTTCAGGGTGTGCGCGAACTCGCTTTTGCCCTTCGCCATCTTGCAGCGGATACCCGCGCGGCGCGCCTGGAAGCTCTCGAAGTTGGAACAGGATGAAATCTCGCGGTATGCGTTCTGGCCGGGCATCCAGACCTCCAGGTCGTAAGTCTTCGCCGATGCGAAGCCCATGTCCCCCGTGCACAGCAGCATCCGCCGGTAAGGAAGCCCCAGCTTCTCCAGAACCTGCTCCGCGCTTCGGGTCAGATTCTCGTGTTCCACATAGCTCTGGTCGGGCCGGGTGAAGTTCACCAACTCGACCTTCTGGAACTGATGCTGCCGGATGATGCCGCGCACATCGCGGCCATGGCTGCCCGCCTCCGCCCGGAAACAGGGCGTGAACGCGCAGTAGCGGATGGGCAACTGCTCGCCGTCCAGCGTCTCGTCCCGGTAAATGTTGGTCACCGGCACTTCCGCCGTCGGGATCAACCAAAGGTCGGAGTTTTCCAGCTTGAAGAGGTCCTCCGCGAACTTGGGCAATTGCCCCGTTCCGAACAGGCTGGCCGAGTTCACCATGAACGGCGGCAGCACCTCGGTGTAGCCGTGCTCGCGCGTGTGCAAGTCGAGCATGAAGTTGATCAGCGCCCGCTCCAGTTTCGCCCCTGCACCCATATAGATAGCGAACCGCGCGCCGGTGATCTTGGCGGCCCGCTCGAAATCCAGCACGCCCATGTTCGTCCCGAGATCCCAGTGAGCCTTGGGTTCGAATTCAAATGTTCGCGGCGTACCCCAGCTCTTCAATTCGACGTTGTCGTCGGCACTCAAACCCACGGGGACGCTCTCGTGAGGGAGATTGGGGATGCTGGCCAGGCGCTGCTGGAACTCCTCGTCGATCTGTTTGACCTGTTCTTCCAGTTGGGCGCTGCGTTCGCCCATCGCCCGGACCTTGGCCTGCAGTTCCGACGTGTCCTGGCCGGCTTTCTTCAGCTTGCCGATCTCCATGCTTTCGGAGTTCCGCTGCGCCTTCAACTGCTCGGACTCCGTCAGCGCCGCCCGCCGGCGTACGTCGATCTGCCGGAATTCTTCAACGTCCAGTGTGAAACCCCGGTCCGCCAGCCGCGCGGCGACGGTGTCCAGGTTGGCACGGAATGATGCTAAATCATGCATAGGAAATCACATTGTACCCCCTTGCCGGTACATTCCCCCGCCGGCAAGCGGGGTAAACTGATGAGGAGGGAGGCGAGTATCAATGGCGACGACCGATAGTACGGCTGTGTCCGCGCGGCAAAACCTGGACCGCTTTCACGGTCTGGACCGCCAGCAGTTACAGCGTGCTTTCCGTCTGATGCAGACCGCCCGGCGCCTCGATGACCGCGAGGTGATGCTCAAGCGCCAGAACCGTATCTTTTTCCAGATCAGCGGCGCTGGCCATGAAGCCATCCAGACAGCCGTGGCGCTTGCCCTCAAGCCGGGTTACGACTGGTTCCATCTCTACTACCGGGACCGCGCGCTGGCGCTATCTCTCGGCGTCACACCCGAGATGATGCTGTTGCAGAGCGTGGGCGCTGCCGCCGACACCGCCTCCGGCGGACGGCAGATGCCGTCGCACTGGAGCTCCCCGGAACTTCATATCTTCACCGGATCCTCACCCACGGGCACGCAGTTCCTCCATGCCGTCGGCTGCGCCGAGGCGAGCCGTTATCTGCAGCCCGAATCCGACGAACTCACCCTCGTCACTACCGGGGAGGGCGCTACCAGCGAAGGCGAGTTCTGGGAGTCGCTCAACGCTGCTTGCCTCAGCCGTCTGCCCTTGCTCTACGTCGTGGAGGACAACGGCTATGCGATTTCGGTCCCGGTGGAGCGCCAGACCCCCGGCGGAAATCTCGCCCGGCTGGTCTCCGGCTTTCCCGGTCTGCTGCGCATCGAATGCGATGGCAACGACTTCCTGGCCTCATACGCGGCCGTCAAGGAAGCTGAGGCGTACATCCGGGCCGAACACGGCCCTGCCCTGATCCGCGCGCGCTGCACGCGGCCTTACTCCCACTCCCTTTCCGACGACGAACGGCTTTACAAGACCAAGGCCGAGCGCGAAGCCGAGGCGGAGTGCGACCCCATCATCAATTTCCCACGCTTCCTCATCGCCGAGAATCTGATGGAGGAGGTCACCTACAAACGCATCTGCCACGAAGTCGATGTCGAGATCGCCGAGATCACGGAACGGGTCTTGAAGGCTGAGCCGCCGGATAAGTCCACTGCCTGCCAGTACTTGTACTCTCCCGACGTGGACCCGACGTCGGACGAATTCGAGGCCGAGCCGCAGTGCGCGGGCGAGCCCCGCACGATGGTCGACGAAATCAATCTGACCCTCTCCGAAGAGCTGGCCCGCAACCCGAACGTCGTTCTCTTTGGCGAGGATGTCGCCGATTGCAGTCGTGAAGAGAATCTCCGCGAGGTGAAGGGCAAGGGCGGAGTATTCAAAGCCACCTTTGGCCTGCAATCGAAGTACGGTTCCCGCCGCGTGTTCAACACGCCCATCGCGGAGGCGGCTATCCTGGGGCGGTCCATCGGCATGTCCTCTCGTGGGATGAAGCCGGTCTGCGAGATTCAATTCTTTGATTACATTTGGCCCGCTATGATGCAGATTCGGGACGAGATGGCCAATGTGCGGTGGCGCTCGTTCAACGGCTGGAAGTGCCCTGCGGTCATCCGGGTCGCCATCGGCGGCTACCTGAACGGCGGTGCCGTTTACCACAGCCAATGCGGCGAGGTGGCCTTCACCCACATCCCGGGTCTCAGGGTGGTGTTTCCGTCCAACGCGCTCGATGCCTGCGGGCTTTTGCGTACCGCTATCCGCTGTGACGATCCCGTTCTGTTTCTTGAGCACAAACGGCTCTACCGCGAACCGTACAACCGTTCGCCCCACCCCGGCCCCGACTTCACTATTCCGTTTGGGAAAGCCCGCGTCGTCAAACCCGGCCACCACCTTACGGTGCTCACCTATGGCATGACGGTTCAGAAGTCGTTGCTCGCATCGACGTTCATCGAGCAGAAACAGCCGGGCAAGTCGGTTGAGGTCATCGACCTGCGGTCGTTGGCCCCCTACGACTGGGAGACCATCCGCCAGTCTGTGGAGAAGACGAACCGTGTGCTGATCGTGCACGAGGACTGTTTGAGTTTCGGCTATGGCGCCGAGCTAGCCGCCCGCATCGCGGGCGAACTGTTCGAGCATCTCGACGCGCCTGTCGGCCGCGTGGCAGCCCTCGACACCTGGGTGGGCTACCATCCTGACCTGGAAGACGAGATCCTGCCGCAGACGGAAGATATCCAGCGCGAAGCCGAACGCCTGCTAGCCTACTGAGATATGCGCCAGGCGTTGTGCCTGATTCTGTTCTTCCTGACCTTGCCGCCGGTGGAAGCGAAGCTAAGGACTCGTATCTTTCACCGGCGATCGTCCGGCTTCTCGACGCGGCGCAGGCTGTTCACAAGCCCATTGATCACCGACCCGGGCAATGTCGACCTGGAGTTCAGCGGCGCATTCGACACCAACTCTTCCTATACGTTGCCTGCCACTTTGAAGTACACCCCTGCCCAGTGGCAGACGGAGTTCAGCGTTGGCGTCGACACCCTCGCCAGCGTGGTCGACGATACGGCCGGCCGGTCCACCCACTTCAGCGACCATGTGAACCTGGCGGCAACCACGGCCTTCAAGGCCGGCGAGAACTTCTCCTGGGCGATTGCGCCCACGGCGGCTATCTTCCTGCGCGGCGAATCGGGTTCCCGGTTGGGCGGAGCGCTGTTCGGCCGCTACGACCGTGCGGGGAATACCTTCAGTGGTGGCACCTCCTGGAACGGAGCCACGCGCAGTTCCGCCACCAATCCAGCCGGCACTCTGGATCTGACCGCCGGGTACGGCCGCAAGATGCGTCGCCTCACTGCGTATGGCAACGTGCAGTGGGAACGCTCCACCGGTATCGACGCTTTCTACTCTCTGTTCGAGGGTGTGGAATATGAGGTCAACGACCGGTTTGCCGTGGACCTATCGGGCGCGCACTATGGCCTGCGGTCTGGGGCCATCGATCACCAGATCGTACTCGGGCTAACGTACACGCTGCACCAACACCGTTGAGCGGGACGCTACTTCTCGCCCATCACCCGCCACTTCATCTTGAGCCCGGGCGGAATCTGGCCCTTGCGGGCGTCCCATTCAAGATAGCCCTCGCCGCTCTGGACTTTGCGGACCAGAACCTCCATGCGGGCCTTGCCGCGCGCCTGGAAGGTCGGTGCCAGCTTCCGGCTCTGCTGGATCAGCCCCACCGCGGGGCTGGTCTCATCCAGGGTCGCCCTGAGCGGTACACTCTCGCCTCCGAACTCCAGGGCGTCGAAAGTGAGCCCGATCTGGTAGGTGGGGTAGGGCATGGCCCGCCTTTCGACTTGGACGACCTGGCCGCGCACGACTGTCCCCTGGGGGACAAGCAGCTTTTCGCCAGAGCGCAAGTCGCGCACCAGACTCGCCCTGAGCGGTTGCCCTACTGTAGCCGACTCCAGGTTCAGGCCCCCTTCCAGCGCCAGTTCCAGCACGACGCCGGACGGCAGGGCAACGAGTTCGTGAGACGCCGGGGTTGGCTCGGGCGGCGGTGCGAAGCTTAGCGTCGACTCCGTCTGGAAGCGCCGGCAGCCATGCACCTGGATGCGGTTGACGTTCTCCAGTCCGTCGGTGGCGACGACGGTGGCCGTGGTCAGCACCGGCAACAGGATGGAATCCTGTCCAATCGCCATGCGGCTGTAGATGAGAGTGGTCTTGGCCTCTGAGAGGCCCAGGTTTGCCGGGATGTCGAAGGCCTGGACCTCGACGCGCAGCAGGTCGAGCGTGTCGGCATGAATCCAGAAGCTGCCCTGATAGCCGGTTTTGGCTTCGATTCCGCCACTGCTCAGGACGTAGTTGCTGGTGGCGGGATCGACCTCGAAGTCGAACTCATGAGCGGGCTTGCCGGGCCGCTCATTCTGCCCCTGGTACTGGTACATCGTCTTGGACGTATTCAGGATCTGGCGAGTGAACAGCGCGAAGCGGCCGGTACTGACGAATCCGGTCCCGATCACCTCGGCCAGCGACTTCCGGTAGAAGTTCTTGGCGCCGGGACGGCCGTAGAGTTCGCGATCGCCGGTGACGGCGACATCCACACTCAGGGTGTCGATGCGTTGCAGTTCGCGGTCGGCCGAAGCACGGCCAAGGCGCTCAATAGTTTGGGTGCAAACGTAGTCGGGCAGACGGCGCTGTTCACCCTCCATCCGCTCCAGAAACCGGTCAAAGAGACCCTCGGGCGCCTGGAAAGCAGAGGCTGTACAGCGAAGACCCAGAAGAAGAACCACACCAGCAGCGATGCGGAACATGCATGACAGTATAGGCCGGGTTATCTCGATTGAAGCCGCGGATTGGTGCTCCGGCTTAACAAATTTCACAAAATCTTGCCAGGAGCGTCAACCTTTCCTCGCGGATCCCGTTCTTAGCCGCAGGAGGCAAGTTCGATGAGGACTTTGATTCTGACACTGACCATGACAGCGCTGGCGGCCACGGCCGGAGCGCAGACGATCGGACAGCGCGAGCGCAATCAGCAGCAGCGCATTGGGCAGGGCGTCCGCTCCGGTTCGCTGACTCCGGCCGAGACGGTTCGTCTGGAGCGGGAGGAGGCCCGCAACAAGGCCAAGGTTCGCCGCGACCGTGTGGATGGTGGCGGCATGACCGCAGCCGAACGCGCGCGTGCGCAGAACCGGTTGGACCGTACGTCAAGAGACATCGCCAGGATGAAGCACAACGACCGGGGCCGCTAGAATGGTTGGGTGATCCGAACCGTTATCTTCGACCTGGGCCGGGTTTTGGTCCCCTTTGATTTTCAGCGTGGCTATCTGGCCATGAGCGAGCATTGCGGCCTGCCGCCCGAGGAAGTTCGCGCGCGCCTCGGGCGGGATGGCCTGGTCCCCGGCTTTGAATCGGGCGAGTTCGACGGACCGGAGTTCGTCCGGCGTGTCGCCGAGCTGATGGAAACGCAGATCTCCTACGAGCGGTTTTCCGAGATCTGGAGTTCCGTCTTCCTGCCCCATACCCTCATCCCCGAGAGCATGGTGGAAGCCATAAGACGCAACTACCGGACGGTGCTATTGTCGAACACCAATCCAATCCACTTCGACATGCTTAGCGACACGTACCCCATCCTGAAGCACTTCGATGCCTATGTGCTGAGCCACGAGGTGAAAGCCATGAAGCCTCTGCCGCGCATCTACGAAGTCGCCATCCAGCAGGCGCAGTGCGCGCCGGGGGAATGCTTCTTCACTGACGACGTGGCTGAGTATGTGGAAGGCGCGAAGCGCGCGGGCATCGACGCGGTGCAATTCCAGGACCACGCCCAGATCGAAGCGGAACTGCGTGCCCGCGGCGTGAACTGGTAGAGGCTAGAGCAGGGCGGCGTCGAGGGCCTGGGGTTCGTCCGGTTCCGTTGGGGGGACGCTGACTCGCGCGGCGGTGTGTGCTTCGGCCTCAATCTTCGAAGCTTGCGCGCCTCCATTCAAGTAGCCGCGCAGGCCGCTTTCCGAGCCTTCAAAAAGAGAATCCACGAGTTCGTTCACGGCGAGGCGCCGCACTTCGTCCTTCGAGATCAGCGGCGTGTAGACAAACGACCGGCCGTTCTTGCGGCGGCTGAGCACCTGCTTCCGGGTGAGCCGGTCGAGCATGGTCATGACCGTTGTATAAGCCAACTGTCTGGATGGGGCCAGCAGGTCGCGAACCGCCTGAACGTTCGCCTCACCCAGGCTCCAAAGTGCATTCAGGCACTGGAGCTCAAGAGGGGGTGGGATTTCTCTGGCCGTTCTTCTCCGCTGCACTACGCTTCCTCGCTGAACAATCCTTGCAGCGCTTTCATCTTCTCACCCATGACGGTGGCGGGTTTGGGCGGCGCGGTGGACTTCACCGGTGAGGGTTTGAGCGCCGGGCCGTTCAGGTACTTCCGCTTGTCGAGAAAACTGCGCTCCAAGGCAGCATTGTATCCAGTCCAGTCGCCCGGCGTGGCCTTGTCCCGATCGAGAGAGGCGCGCATCGTCTCCATCTTCGAATCGAGGTTATCCAGATGATGCAGCAACAGAGCTTCGGGAAAGACCGGCAGTTTCGGGCTGCCATACTCCAATTGCCCGTGATGACTGAGAATCATGTGCTCCAGCAGATTCCGGAGCTTGGGCGGGAACCCCGCCGGCAGCTTTTCGCCGATGAGCCGAAGAGCGATCTGCATGTGCCCTAGCAGGCCGCCCTCCGTGGTGTAGCCGAAGCTGCGCGCGTAGCAGAGTTCGCTCACCTTGCCGATGTCGTGGAGGATGACGCCGGTGAGCAGCAGGTCCTCGTCGAGGTTCGGATAGTGGGTGACCATGAACCGCGCCAGGGTACACAGGCTGAGCACGTGTTCGATCAGGCCACCCAGCCACGCATGGTGGATGGCCTTGGCGGCCGGCGCGGTCTTGAACGCCGTCGCCGTTGCCTGGTCGGCAAAGATCGCCTCGAGCAGCGCCTGCAGATGAGGGTTGCGCATCGAGGCGATGATGCCGCGCAACTCAGCCAGCATTTCATCGGGATCGCGCTGGGAGGCCGGCAGGAAGTCCGCCAGGCTGACGTCCGCATCCTGGACCCGCTGCAGGGAATAGACCGTCAACTGCATGCGGTTCTGGTAGAGCTGTGTCTCGCCCTTCACGCGGATGAAGTCGTCGCGATCGAAGGTCTCCATCACCCCGGGGACGTTGTCCCACATCTTGGCGTCGATGTCGCCCGTCCGGTCCATCAGAACCAGAGAAAGATAGGGCTCTCCCGTCTTCTTCTGGCGCACATCCTTCGAATGAACGAGAAAAATACTCTGCACGCTCTGGCCGGGGGCCAGTTCATTCACTGCGGGACCCTTCATCGTGGTGCGTTACCTATTTGCTGCTGGATGTGCCCGTGGCACCGGTGGAGGAACCGGGGATCGGGAATGCGAAGAGCAGGCGCCGGGTGCGCCGCTGAGCAGCGACTTCTTCCTTGGTCGTCATTTCGGCGCGCAGCAGCGCGGCGTTGTTCCAGCTTGTGTCCTTGCCGGGTGCGGCGCCGGTGTCGGTGGCGTCGTCACGCAACTCGAGGAACGCGCTCTTGCGAAGGTCCGTGAGATACTCGCGGACCTTGGGCGCCATGCGTTCGCCGGCGACGCGCTCCTTGATTTCTCCCTCGACGTCTTCCAGTGTGGCCTGGCCTTCCTTGAAGTGCTCCTCGACGCGCACGATATCCCAGCCCGCGGCGACACGAATCGGATCCGTGATGTAGCCCTTCGGCTTGTCCCACATGGCGTTGATAAACTCGGCGCTGAGATCGCCCTTCTCCCAGCCGCCCAGGTCGCCGCCCTGTTTGGCGGTGACAGACTCGGAGTTGTCGCGGACGAGGTCGAGGAACTTCTCGCCTTTGCGAGCGCGGACTACCAAGTCCTTCGCCTTCTTCTCGGCGGCGGCCTTGCCGGCCTCATCCTTCCCTTCGGTGCTCACGAGAATCTCGCGCAGGAACACCTTCTCTTTGCGGATGAAGCTGGCCTTGTGCTTGTTGTAGTAGTCCTCAATGTCGGCGTGAGGGATATTCACCTTGCTGTAGACTTCCTGGCCGACGACGCGCGACGTCAGCATCGAGTTCGTTGTCTCGGCCTTGAAGTCCTCATACGTCATACCAGTGGCCTCGCGCACGTAGGCCTGGAACTTGTCCGGGTCAGCAATCTTGGTCTCGGATTGGAGTCCGGCGATGTACTTGGTGACTTCGGAGTCGACACTGATGTTCAACTCCTTCGCGCGCTGGACCAGCAGCAGGTTGTCGATCTTATCGCGGAGAAGATCTTTCTCCCCTGCCTTCAGCGCTTCCTCGATCTGTTGTGGCGTGGCGCCGCGGCCCTTGAGGGCAATGGCGGCGTCCTTCTTGGCGCGCTCGAGGTCCGCCCGGGTGATGATGTCGCCGTTCACCTTGGCGATGATCACTTCCACGGTGGAAACGTCTGCAGCCATGGCCGGAAGGAATCCGGCGAAACTCAGGCACAGAGCTAAGGCACAAATCCTCATGTACACCATTATGGCTGAGCGGTACCCCCTACCGCACCCTGCGGCGGAGGTCCTCTGGTGCGTGGTGCCTCACTCGACGCCGTTCATACGCAGCTTGGCAATCTGAGAGGCCGTGAGATTCTTGATGCCGGATTCCTTGAGTTTGCGCAGGTAGGCTCCGCTGACGCCCTGCGTGCGCAGCTCAGTGAGCTCGCGTGGGGTGAAGTCGTAGCCCAGGCTGCGAGCCTCGCGGATGAAATCCGTCGACACGCCATGAATGCGCAGTTCCGTGATCTCACGGACCGGCAGGCTGCCATAGCCGCAGTCCTTCAACCCCTTCAGGTAGTCGGGCGAGACGCCCTGAATTCGCAGTTCCTTCAGGTCGGAGGGATCCGGGTGCAGCCCGAAGGCCTTCAGGTCGCGCAGATAGTCCGAGCTGATGCCGTGGATCCGCAACTCGGCGATCTGCCGCGACGAGATGTCATAGCCCGCCCCCTTCAGCTCTTTGACGAACTCCGCCGGGACGCCGTGAATGCGCAGTTCCGTGATATCGGGGGCCGAGAGATTGTAACCGGCCTCTCTCAACTGCCGCAGATAGTCGGTGTTCACGCCATGGATGCGCAGTTGGGTGTAGTCGTGGGCGGTGAAGTCGCGGTAGCCGGCGTCGCGGGCCTCGCGGATGTAGTCGCCGGTCACTCCATGGATGCGCAGTTCCACCAGTTGGCGAGTGGAGCCGCCCAGACCCGCATCTTTCACTTCCCGCGCGAAATCGAGGCTGACATCGGAGGTGAGAATGGAGAACAGATCCTCCTCGGTCGGCGCGTCATAGCCCATCTCCCGCAGACGCGCGACAAAGGTGGGATTGGGCGTAAACGTGTAGTTGCCCGAACCGCGCCCGAACAGGAAACTGCCTTCGCACTGCAACTCGCCGGAGTCCTGGACAAACGTGAACTTCTGCTTGCCGCCTCGATTGAAATGCTCCATCGAGAAACCGCGAAAGCTTGTGAGCGGATAGGGGCGGCTGGAACTCCAGTGATTGCCCGCCTTCCACCGCTCGATGGTGAACTGCACCTGATCGGAACGGTCGGTTCGCTGCATCTTCCAACCGTGCTTCAGCTCTTGTCCGAGCATGGCGACGCCGGCCAGTAAAAGCGCCGCGCTTACCAGCATGGCCGTGACGTATTTCATTGGGCTCTCCTGAGTAGGACTGCGATGAACTAGATAACGCCCGCCTGCTTGAGTTTGATGATCTGGCGGAGCGAGAGATTGGATCCGTACTTCCGGGCCTCGCGCAGGTCCATCGCGCGCAGGCCGTTGTTGCGGGCTTCGATGATTTCCCGGATCTCCAGGCGCGTGAAACCGGTGTCCTTGAGGTCCTGGAAGAACTGCGGCCGGACGCCATTCTGATGCAGTTCGATGCACTGGCGCGTGTTGTAGGGTCCGAAGCCGAGCGCGTGGATGTCGCGCACATCTTCCGGCTTGACACCTTGCTGGCGCAGCTCAATGACTTCGCCGATGGTGAGACCGCGGATGCCGATCTCCTTGCAGCGCGCGAGAAATTCAGGAGACACGCCCTGGGCTCTCAGGTCGATAATCTGGCGCGTGCCCAACTTGCCCCAGCCGGCGCGGCTGATGCCAACAATGTAGTCGGCCGACACACCCTGATTCTTCAATTCGATGATCTCGTCCACGGGCAGATCGCCATACCCGGCGGCCACCAGAGCGGCCAGCAAAGACGCCTTGCCGGAAACAGGTGGAGCCGGAGGCACGGGCGTAGCCGGAGGACGGCCGGGCGAGGCCGGCGGAGCGGGTGATGGTCCGGGACCCCTGGGGGCCGCGGGTGCGGTGGGAGCCGGGCCAGGCGAAGCCGGTGTGAGCGCGGCCTCAGGCAATTCCGCCAGTGCGGCGCGCGGCGCCATCATTGGGCGCGGCATGGACGTGGGGTCAAAAGTGCGATAGGGGGCTGGCGCAGGAGTGGGCGGCTCGGCCGGGGTAACCGGCACCGGTGGGTAGGAGTCCACCGGCGTCACGGCCCTCGGAGTAGACTGGGCGGCCGGGGCCTCGGGGGTGGACGGAGCCGCAGGAGCCGCGGGGGCCGCGGGCGCGGCCTGCGGAGTGAGCTCATCGTCTCCTGCGAATGCGAACCAGTGTGGGGCGCGCGAGGCTGCCAGTACCATGCCGCTGAGAACCAGTCCACAGAGGATGGCACGGATGGCCGACGCACGGGCGGTGAAACGGCGATCTCGCTTCAACAGCATCTCCACGCGCTCGCCCAGGCCCGAAGCACGAGTCGCCATGCCGGTGGCCAACATGGCTCGGCGGCTGGTCCAGCAAATCTCCAGCAAGCGCGCCAGGCAGGCGGCGTAGGGACGGGCCTCGCCGGTCATGGAGACCACCCAGTCGTCACAGGCGATCTCGCGTTCCCGCTCGATGCGGCGCAGCACCCACGCGGCGGCGGGATGCAGCAAAAGAAACGCAGAGGCCACTTGGCCCAGCAGGTTGGTCCAGTCGTCGCGCCGCTCCAGATGGGCCAATTCGTGTAACAGCACCTGATCCAGCTCCTGGGCGGAGAAGGCCTGCAGCACATGCTTGGGCAGGATGACAGCCGGGTGGATGAAGCCCGCGGCCATGGGCGATGCCACCTCCTCGGAAATGAGTAGCTTCACCGGCCGGCCCACGCGGGATTGCAGGACCCACTCGTCGAAATTCAGGCGCACTTCGAGATCCGCCTTGCCGGCGTGCCGCTTCACGCGGCGCAGATAGGCATAGCTCCAGCCGATGCGCGTCAGTTGAAGCGCCAGACCCAGAAACCACAGGGAGACGGCGAGCAGCGGCCAGTAACCGGTGTGGACCTCCACCGGCGCCAGCGGATGCCGGGCGATGGGTGTGGACGGGTTATAGGCCAGTGGTGTCGCCACCGACTCCACCGGCCGCGAAGGCGATTCGATGGGTCGGAACTGGGCATCGTCCAGCGGTCGATTCTGCCACTCCTGGAAGCGTTCCACGGCGAGCGGCGCAAGCGGCAGGAATGCTACCACCGCGAGGACGCCCCACCAGACCAGATGGCGCGTGGCCGCGTTCAGGCCCGGCAGTAGCTTCATGGCCGCCCATGTGACCAACACCACAGCGACGGCCTGCCACAGGCTGTTCAAGATGGCGGCCAGGGCGGTGGCCGACGCAGCGTTCAACAGGTCCAATCCCTCTTTCATTGCGCATCCTCCGCAATCAGCTTCCTGATCTTGCCTAGTTCCCGAGCCGTCAGATCTTCATCGTTGAGCACGTTCAACACCAGCAGCTCCGGAGAGTTCCGGAAGAAGCGGCTCACCAGATAGCGCACGGCGTTGCGGCCCGCCTCGTCGCGGCCCACCAGCGGCTCATAGACAAAGGCGCGGCCTTCCTGCGGCTTGACGTGCTGCAGGAAGCCTTTGTCCTCGAGGATCCGCATGGTGGTGAGCACGGTATTGTAGGCGAGGCCCAGTTCTTTCAGCGATTCCGCGACATCGGAGACCGTGCAGGCCCCGCGGTCCCAAATGACATCCATCAGCCGGAGTTCGGCTTCCGTCAGATTCAACGATCGCTTTCTGGCCAACCGGCACGCTCCTGCAACTAAGGAATTAAGTGTCAGTATCATTTGTAAAGCAGATCGCACTCGGCGTCAACTAAGGAATTAAGAGTTTACATGGCAACCGATGGAATGAACTGCAGAAACTGCGGCGGCGCCCTGCGCCTCAACGCGGGCGAGGAAGCCCTGGTCTGCGACTTCTGCCACACGCTGGTCTATCCGGAGCCCAATGAAGACGGCGTGCGCGTCTTCGAGGCTGGAGCTGGAGAGGATTGCCCGGTCTGCCGCCGGCCGCTGATGCATGCGTCCTACCAGGGCAAACGCCTGGAGTACTGCACCAACTGCCGCGGCATGCTGCTGGATCTGGATGCCTTCGGAGCCTTGGTGCAGATCATTCGTGCGCGCCGCGACGGCCTGCCGGAGCCACCCCGCCCGATGGATCCAAAGGAGCTCGACCGCGTAGTGGAATGCCCACGCTGCCACCAGAGGATGGACACCCACCCGTACGCCGGTCCGGGCAATATCGTCATCGACAATTGCCCGGAATGCCGGCTGAACTGGCTGGACCACAACGAGCTGAGACGTGTCACCACGGCCCCGGATACACAGTTGAATCCCGACGCGTGGTTCGCGCCGTGATCCAGTATGCTGCCCGGCAGGCCGTAGGTAGGGCGGACGCGTCGTCCGCAGCCGGCCCCCTGGCCGGCTTTCCAGCGGTTCGGGAATGACCAGTGACGGTACCGGCCTCAGTCGCGTGCGGCCCCTACCGCACCTTCCACTTCGACGACAGCGCGGCCAGCTTGTCATCCATGGAGGGCTTCTGCTGTTGTGGACGCTGTGGAGGCGGCCCTTGCAGCGCCTTGATCGAGAGGGCAATGCGCTTGGTCTTGGCGTCGGCGCTGAGCACCTTCACCTTGACGATCTGGCCGGCCTTCACCACCTCGGACGCGTCCTGAATGTAGCGGTTCGACAGCTCGCTGATGTGGACCAGGCCATCCTGGTGAACGCCCACGTCGACAAAGGCTCCGAACTTCGTCACGTTGGTGACGACGCCCTCCAGCACCATCCCGGGCTGCACGTCGGCGATCTCCTTCACGCCTTCCTTGAAGGTGGGCGCCACGAACTTGTCGCGCGGGTCGCGACCCGGCTTGCGCAGTTCCTCCAGGATGTCGTTGAGGGTGAACACACCCACGGCGATGTCGTCCTTCTTGAACTTCTCCAGCAATTGCGGCTGCTGGATGATCTCCTCCAGCTTCACGCCCAGCCGTTCGGCGATCTGCGCCACGACGGGGTATGACTCCGGATGCACCGCCGTCATATCCAGCGGATTGGCCGCGCCGCGGATCCGCAGGAATCCGGCTGCTTGCTCAAACGTCTTGGGTCCGATGCCCGGCACCGCGGTAAGCTGCACGCGTGACGTGAACTTGCCGTTCTCGTTGCGGTATTCGACGATCTTCAGAGCCGTGCGTTCGCTGATGCCGGCGACGTAGCGCAGCAGCGCCCAGGACGCCGTGTTCAATTCGACACCGACGCGATTCACGCAGCTTTCAATGACTGTCTCCAGCGACTGCTGCAACTGGCGCTGGTCGACATCGTGCTGGTACTGCCCGACGCCGATCGACTTGGGGTCGATCTTGACCAGTTCGGCTAGCGGATCCTGCAAGCGGCGGGCGATGGAGATGGCGCCGCGTACCGTGAGATCGAGGTCGGGAAACTCCTGGCGCGCGATGTCGGAAGCCGAGTAAATGGAGGCGCCCGACTCGTTCACCGTGACGCTGAACACTGTGTCGAGCTTTTCCTGCTGCAGGAACTCACGGACGAAGGCGTCGGTTTCGCGCGAGGCCGTGCCGTTGCCGATGGCGATCGCCTTCACGTTGAACTTGGCGATGAGCGCCTTGAGCGTCTTCATGGCGCCGGCGGTATCGCCGCGCTGCGGGTAGATGACCGTGTTGTCCAGGTATTTGCCGGTCTCGTCAACAATGGCGATCTTGCAGCCCGTGCGAATGCCGGGGTCGATCCCCATCACGCCCAATTGACCGGCCGGCGGCGCCAGCAGCAGGTTCTGCAGGTTCTCGCGGAACACCTGGATGGCCTCCGTGTCGGCCCGCTTTTTCAGCTCCAGCCGGATCTCGGTCTGGATGGAGGAGTTCAGCAGCCGGTTGTAGGAGTCGTCGCAGGCCAGTTCCAGCTCAGGCGTCCAGTCTCCGGGTGTCTTTAGAACCGACCGGCGGATCAGGTCCAGCGCACGCAGTGGTTCAAGTTCGATGGTGAAGTACAGGACGTTCTCGCTTTCGCCGCGGCGGATCGCCAGCATGCGGTGAGACGGGATCTTGCTCACCGGCTCGCGATAGTCGTAGTACATCTTGAACTTTTCCTGCTCGTCGACGGCGTCCATCACCTTGCGGCTGACCACAACGCCCTCTTCGAACATCATGAGCCGAAGCGCCTTGCGCAGATCGGCCTGCTCGCTCACCATCTCAGCCACGATATGGCGCGCCCCTTCCAGCGCCTCCGCTACAGTATTGACGCCCTTTTCGGCGTTGACGAAGGTGGCGGCGAACTCGGTCAGCGGCAGTTCCGCCGGTTCCTGCGCCCACAGATATTGGGCGAGCGGATCCAGGCCCTTCTCCCGGGCGATGGTGGCCTTGGTGCGCCGCTTGGGCTTGTAGGGCAGGTAGAGGTCCTCGAGTTCACTCTTTTCGAGCGTCGCCTCGATGCGGGCCTTCAACTCGGGCGTGAGCTTGCCTTGCTCCTCGATGGAGGCCAGGATGGTGGCGCGGCGGTCTTCCAACTCGCGGAAGTAGGCCAGTTTCTCCTCGATGGCGCGAATCTGCACTTCGTCCAGATTGCCGGTGGCCTCTTTGCGGTAGCGCGCGATGAAGGGGACCGTACCGCCTTCGTCCAGCAGTTCAATGGTCGCGGTCAGGCCCTTTAGTGGCACGTTGAGGATCTGCGCGACGTGGATCAGGATCTCAGGGGATAGAGATTTCAGTTCAGGCATGTGGAAACATCCATATGGTAAACCGCGGAGCCTGGAAATCTCTCCTTGACGGGCCGCGCAACGCTGTGTCTAGGGCGGAGTGGGCCGGAGCTGAGCGGAGATTCAGATCGCAATGCCGAAACCTGTATGATGAAAGCGGGTGCTGAATTATGAAGCTTGGCTCTTGGGTGAAATCGAACATTGAGTATGGTCGCGACCTGGTGGAATCGGGCCTGGAAGGGGCCACGACGGTCCGCAAAGCGTCATTCCAGGACGACGAAATCTCCAGTGAATTTGCGCGCGCGGCGGAAGAATCACTACTCCCCCTGCTCATCGGCGCATGCATCGGCGCGGCGGCAGGCTATATCACGGACGACCGCAAGTCGAAGCGCGGCGCGCTCATCGGCGGTGTCGTGGGCGGCGCTATCGGATTTACGGGCGGAATGGCGTGGGGCTCGCGGCGTGTGACCGGTGCGCTGGCAGGCGGCGCGCTTAAGAAAATCAACGCGGCGCGCGACGAGCACTGGCTGGAAAAGCACCCTGTCGTCTACGGCTGAGGCCCGCTCGCGGGCCGGTCCCCGGAAAATAAAGAGGCGGTGGCTGCCGATAGCTGCTACGCTTTAGCCACCATGTCAGCCAGCAACGGAGACAAATCGCGGCATCACCGCCTGCGCAAAAGAAAGCTGCAGGTTCGCCTCACGATGCGCGAACTGCGGCAAAAACTGACCGACGCGAAAGCCGTTCCCTCCGCCAAGTAGCCTGTCTTTGGATGGACCCGAAAGAAGATAGCGGCAGCCCCACGCGCATCCCCTCCGATCATTTGGATTACGCGTGAGAACTGCCGCAAAGGCTGAGGTCAGGGTCGCTCCGCACACTGGCTCACAACGCCCAGACGTTTTACCGACGCACTATCCCGGCGATGGACGTAACACCGGAAGCGTGTATGGCTTCCTCCCGAGTCCTGTGGCTTGGAGCCTGCTGGGAGCGCCCTTGGGTCTGTCCTCAACCTTCCTATTTGTTAAGTGCGCCGGACCCTCTTTGCGTTTCACTGAACTGCAGAGAATCTTCGATCAGCGGACGTAAATCTGATAGGGCGCCCAATAGTAGGGCCGTTTGTAGTCGCTGCCGTTCAGCATGCGCAGCTTCGCCGCCCGCAGAGACTCATCCGGCGGATGTCCAGCGGCGATCCCCTCATAGAGCCCGGTCATCAGTTCCGCGCTCGAGCTGTCGCTGACAGCCCACAAGCCCGCCACTACGGACTGCGCGCCGGCTTCGAGGAAGGCCCACGACAGACCGATCAAGCCTTCTCCCGCGTAGCTGGTGGCGCCCGCGCTGCTGCAGGCCGAGATCGTTACCAGCCGTGCCTTCAGGCGTGGTGTCCCCAGAATCTCGCGTGCGTACAGCCGGAACTGGTCGCCCTCCTTCGAGAGAATGATGGCGGAATCCAGCGGACTCACGCGGCCCACCTCCGCGTGCGTGGCGAAGTGCACTAGCGCATACCGTTCCGCCCCGGCCTTCTGGTAGTTGCTGCGCGTGGCCTGGGCTCCTGCCAGAATAGTCTTCGACAGGGCGGGGAACTTGGCGGCGATTCCGGACAACTCGCGCCGGGCGCTGTCCAACGTGGGAAACTCCGAGTCCGGGGCCACCGGTGCGCCCACCAGCAGCAACCCCTCCCCTCCGGCAGGCTCCGGCTTCTCCACCGTCAGCATCGTGAGCGAAGGCGCCACTGATAGCGACACATCCTCGATCCAGAAGTGTGGCTTGGGCAGAGTCACGGGGAGTGACTCCAGATTGATCAAGTGGACCGGGCCGTCCGGAATCACCGTCACGCGCTTTTCGCCTGCCAGTTCCTTCGCCGGGCCCAGCAGCATCTGATAGAGTTGCGCCCCAGGCGTGTCGGGCGTATCGCGCAGCGGATCCCGATTCGACCTCTCGATCTCGTTGCGGTACAACTTAACCTGCTCGCCGATTTTTGCGGCCTCGGGCAGTTCGTGATACCGAATGCCCGCGGCCGTCACCGTCCACAGCCACGACCGCTTCGGCGCCGTCCAGTAGAACAGAACCGCCGTTTTGCGCTCACGGGCAAAACGCCGGGCACGGGCCACGATATCGGCCGCTACCTGTGGAGCCGCCCGCTCCGACTGCGCCGCCAGAATGCGCCCACGGCTCGATTCCGCCACACGCAGCGCGGCATCTGTCTCGCCGTGCTCCATCAAAGCCTCCACATAGTCCTGATGGAAACGGATGAGGCGCGCCAGGAACGTGATCTTCGACTCCCGGTTGCGCAACTGCACGCGCGCGGTCTCAATCTGCTGCAACGCCGCCTCGAAATGCGGCTTGGCCGCTGCGAAGCGGTGGCGCGCCATCTCCACGCGGGCCAGGCCGGCGTGCGCGTCCCACAACAAGCCTCGGTTGTCGGCGCTGCTGGCTAGCACCGCGTGGAAGTCCCGGGCCGCATCGTCCAGCCTGTTTTGTCCGGCTGCGATGAAGCCACGGTTCAGCCGCAGGTAGTTCTGGGCGGTGTTGTTCGACGTGTCGGTCTTGCTCGCCCAGGCTTGGTCGTTCCAATGGGCTGCGTCCTGCCAGCGCTGCGCCGAGAGGTAGGCTAGAGCCAGGTTGCCGGCCCAGGTTGCAGGGTCTTCATGGAGCTCCCGAGCCAAATTGAAGGCCTTGCGGTACGACTGGATGGCTTCGTCGAACCGGCCTTGGATCAGGTACATCGAACCCATCTCGCCCAGGCTGTCTTTGAGATTGGCGCGATCGCCCACCATCTCAAGGTTGGCCGCCACGCGTGACTGCCATTCCAGTGCTCTTGGGATGTCACCCAACTGTGCGTAGCACAGCGCGGCGTTTGTAGCTGAACGGCCCGCGATCCAGCGTGCGTCGATCCGGTCGGCCGCGGCCACGGCCTGCCGTGTGAAGGCGATCGACTCGTCGTAGCGCAACTGCCGCAGCCTGAGGAATGCGAGATTGTTACAGGCGGCGGCTTCACTGTAGGCGTCGTCCCGCTTGATCGCCTCCCCTAGCGCCGCGCGAGTGACGGCTTCCGCCTTCTGTAGCTCACCCTTGCGCGCCAACCGTGCGCCCTCATAGACCATGGCGAGCAGGGCCGTCTCCGAATCGCCCGTCTGTTCGGCCAATTGCCGGGCCTTCTCCAGCGCGATCTGGCCGTCGTCAAAGCGGCCCTGGCGCAGATACACTCCACCTAGCACCAGTTGCCGGCGGGCCTCCCAGCGCGGACCGGGCGCAGGGTCAGCGAGGTCGCGCGCCGCCTCGGCCGGCTTTCCCTGTGCTAATAGAATCTCGGCGCGTAGGGTGTGAAAGCGCGAGCGCCACTCGCTGGATTTTTCCTGGCGCCAGGCGTCGTGCTGTTCCAGTTCGCGTAGGGCGGCTTGCAGCCGGCCCGTCCGGTACAGCCGCCAGACTTCCTGAAACTGCGCTTGCGGGGTGCTGAGAAACCGCGCGCATCCAGACAACAGAAGTGTAAGGAGCAGGCACCACCGGAGCATCAGCCCAAGTGTACCTGTCCTCACACCTGTAATACACTAGCCCTACCGGGCCGGTCATTAAGGAATCGTCGTGCCGTTCGTTTGCGTCTCGCCGATCACCACTTCGCCGCCCTGGTTCCGGTCCTCCGCGCGGGCAGCCCCCGCCACCTTCTTGGACTTGCGGCCCTTCGTGACCGCCTGGCGCTGAACTTCCATGTTTCCGCCAAGCTCCATGCGGAACATTGTCAGCCTTCGCGATTTCTGGCAGATCAACAGTTCGCCGAGGTAAATTGTGCCCACCTCGGGCCAGCGGATCACGTTGCCGCAGATCTCGACGCCTTCCAGCGGCTTGTCCACCCACTTGATGGAGCTCACAATCGTGGCGATGATCACGCCTTTGAACTCTGGCGGACGCAGCTTCTTGGGCGAGTCGGCGGAAACCCGCCAAGCGGACTTCGCGCGAAACGCGGCTGTGTTGGCGTAATGCTCCACCAGCGTCTCTTTGGTGGGGCAGCGCTTGTAGACTTTCAGGTCGAACGTTACCGCCAACTCGTGACCATCCAGCTTCAGACCGGTCATCTCGGCCGCCTCGGGCACAATGCGCGCCACCTTCTCCGCCGGCGGATGCGTCGAGACCAGGGTGGCCTTTACCGTGTCCATGGTGACCCGGTCCAGAATCCGAACGTTCTTCACATCCACATTAACTGTCGTGATGTGGTCGGAATGAAGCCCTTCCGGTTCGCTCTTCGCCGACGTAATGGCGGAGTCGACGCACAGGAACGGCTTTTCCCCTTCCGGCATGGGAATGGTGCAGTTTTCGGCTTTCGCCTCTGAGATCCCGCCGATGACCGGCAGCGAGCTCGCGGCTAGTACGGGAACAATCTGGTTCACGGCCTCTCCCCGGGCATTCCGGAGCAGGCGTCCGGCGGCACCCACAGCATCGCCGCGGAAAACGTAACGGGGTTCAATCTTCGCCAAGTGTAAAACTCCTGTCAGGGATGAACTTCAAATCGGAAACGGGCCAGAACCGGCCCGCCCGGCGCACTCCGCAGGGTGAGTTGATATCGGCCCTGTGTAAGAGTGCCAGCGGACAACGCCAACGTCAATGGCTCCCCGGCAGAAGGTGCGGCCGTCCGAATCACCGGGGCCGGTGCCCCGTGCTCCGGTTGCAGTTCCACGCTGTATTCCGGTGAGGGCCGGATGCCGGCCAGATCCAACGTCAATACCAGCGAATGATCCGAAGGTAGGGTCACCGCCGGCTCCGCGCCCCGTGTTTCGCCGCGCAACAGGAGGGCCGTGGCTGCCTGAGGACCCGCGAAGTCGTGCGGCCGGGCCGGGTGCAACAGGTTCTGATACCCCATGACGACCAGCAGCGTCGCCAAGGCGGGCGCCGCAATTGCGGGGCGCAACCAATCGAAATATCGCTCCCAAAATCCTGGAGTTGGCTTCTTTATCCAGGACGTTGAGGCCTGTGTCTTTTCCTTCGGCCGGCCCGCTTCCAATTCGGCGCGGACATTGGCCTCCAGGCTGGACATCACCCTGATTTCTGCCGCGCATTGCTCGCAGTCGAAAAAGTGTGCCTCAAACTCGGCACGTTCGACAGTAGCCATTTCATCGAGGAAGTACCTCTCGACGGCGGTGGTTTCGATGGCTGACCGATGATCCATCATTGCCTCTGGAAGGATGGTGAGTTTAGAATCTGTTTCGTTTCACTCACCGACGCCGTGTGCCTTTCCGCGCTCCCCGAGTAGGGCGCTGAACCGGTTTCTGGCACGATGCAGCAGCACTCGCAGATAGTTTCGATCCACCCCAAACTGTTGACAGATAACGTCCTTGTCCTTCTCTTCCAGGAAAACTTGCCGCAATAGTTCGCTTTCCTTGGGCGGTAATTCGTCAAGCAATTCACGAACGAGCTTTCGCTTTTGTTCGTTCACCATTTCGCTTTCGGCGTCGATCTGGTCGTCGGCCGGGTTGAGATTCTCCGGCATCGGGGCGGTTCGGGACTCTGCCCGGTACACCTCCATCACGACGTTGTTGCAGACCGAATTGACGAATGCGCCCAGTCGTTCCGGGTGGTCGATCCCGCGTTCGCGTAAAGTTAACAATACTCGCAGGAATGTCTCCTGTTTGGCTTCCTCAACCAGTTGCGGAGCCCTGAGTTTCCCACGCAGTTTCACGCGCAGCAAATCGCCAAAATAGTTGACGAAATGACGCTGAGTGTCTGGATCGCCCTGCTTGAGCCGCAGGACGTAGTCACTGTCGAAGCTCTGCTGCTCGAGTTGCACTCGCACGTGTATCCTATAGTAATACAGGCACTTCTCCGACGGAAGAACATGCCTGTATTCTTTGCGGGGCGATCTTCCTACAGAGTTCGGCTACGTGTTGGCGCGGTACCACTCCAGCGTCAGCCGCAAGCCTTCTTCGAATGAAAACCTGGGAGCGTGGCCGAGATCACGGACGGCGCGGGCCGTGTCGGCTTGGGAGTCCTTAACGTCGCCGGGTCTGGGCGGGCCATACACCGGTTCAATCTCAATCCCCTCTAACTTGCACAGAATCCGCCACGTCTCGTTCAACGTGAACCGGCCTCCGTTTCCCGCATTGTACATGTTGCCCGACACGATGGTGGCCGGCGCGTTTGAGGCCTTCAGGCACAAATCCGCCACATCTTCGACATAGGTGAAATCCCGCGACTGCTCTCCGTCGCCGAAGATGGTCGGCGGACGCCGCTCAATCAGGCACCGCATGAACAGGCTCAGTACGCCGGAGTACGGACTCGACGGGTCCTGCCTCGGTCCAAACACGTTGAAAAACCGCAGTGACGTCGTCGAAAGCCCGAAACAGGAGGCGAAGACCGAAGCGTAGTGCTCGCCCATCAGCTTTTGGGCGGCATAGGGCGATTTCGGCATCGGAACCATCGACTCGGTCTTGGGCAGAACATCCGTATCCCCATAAGCCGAGGACGAAGCAGCATATACTACGCGGCCTGCGCGCCCTTCGGCCGCTGCCCGGTACACGTTAAAGGTGCCGTCAGCATTGACCGTGTGCGACGGTACGGGCTCGCTGATCGAGCGTGGCACCGATGGGATCGCCGCAAGATGAAAGACTTTCGGCGACCCATCGAGAATTGGTGCAATGGCGTCGTAGTCGCGGATATCCACGACATGCAGGTCGACTCGATCCGCAACCTCCGCCAGA
Source organism: uncultured Paludibaculum sp. (assembly GCF_963665245.1). NCBI lineage: Bacteria > Pseudomonadati > Acidobacteriota > Terriglobia > Bryobacterales > Bryobacteraceae > Paludibaculum > uncultured Paludibaculum sp. Next base: position 799,210 of record NZ_OY762267.1, on the reverse strand, counting down.
TTCGTCTCACTGCCCGAGAGCAGGTTGTCAATGACGCTTACGCGCTCAGCGCCTTCGCGCAGCAGCGCCCTCACAATGGCGCTCCCAATGAACCCGGCGCCGCCGGTAACCACAGGATTCTTCATACGATATTTATCTGTCTGGACGTGCCTCGCCCCATCAGTCGGCGGGCAGGCCCTCAATGACCTCGTTCAGGTAACGGAGCGACTCGGCTGAGATGCGCTCCGGTCCCGGGCTGAAGTCGAACGCCTCCAGCGAGATCCAGCCCTGGTAGTTCAGACGCCGCAGCGTTGCGAGCACCGGTCCGAACTCATAGTCGCCGGTTCCGCAGTGGCCGCCGTCTGTCTCGTTCACGTGCACGTGTTGAATGTAGGGAAAGAAGCGTTCCACCACTTCGCTGTGAGGATCTGTCTCATCCACGGCGTTGTGGGTATCGAACATTGTCTGAATCGCGGGGCTGTTCACCTGGCGTACGATCTCCACCGCCTCCGCCAGCGATCCGACAACATCCGTCTGGTTGGCCGGCAGTGCCTCCACCAGGATGCGCACCCCGCGTTCCTCGGCATGCGGGGCTACCTGCGCCAGGCCGTCCGCAAAGCGCCTGGTCGATTCTTCCCGCGTCGAGCCACCTACGGTTCCACGCTGCAGAGGCGAGCCAAACACCATCACACCGTTCGGGCCAAGGTCAGCGCACAGATCCACCAGCCCTTGAATATGAGCCCAACTGCGCGCACGAAGGTCGGCGTCGGGTGTGGTGACATGCAGACCTTTGGGAGCGACCATCAGCCAGTGCAGGCCCACGAACAGCAGTCCTTCGCTGGCGATGATGTCGGCATACTGTTTGCGCTCGGCGGCTGGTATCGTAACCGGATCCTCCGAGAGCGTGAAGGGTGCAATCTCAATGCCCTGGTACCCTGTCTCCCGAATGTGGCGGCAGGATTTGTCGAAGTCCCACCCCTGGTAGACCTCGTTGCAGATCGAGTGGCGGAATGGTAAGCCCATAAATTGAAATCGCTTCCCAGTGTACTTGAATTGGCCGTGGGACACGGCGGCGCCTTGTCAGTCGAAGCGGTGCACGACCTTCGGCGCCGCCGGTGAGCCGTCAAACGACTTCGGCCACGCGTCCAGATCGCGGCGCTCCATCATGGCCTCCAGCGACCGCCGGGGCAGCCGCCCCAGATCCGCGATGGCCTGTTCAAAGTGCACTCGGCCCGCGTTGACAGTGCCGGCCACCGTCAGATTGTCCACCAGCATGCGGAGCGGCGGTAGCGGCAGAGGCTCTTCCGATGCTCCTATCAACAGAAGCACTCCGCAAGGCGCCACCCATTCCAGTACGTCCAGCGCTCCGCCCGCCGCTTCGAAGACAAGGTCGGCCCGCTCCGGACGCCGATCCCGCAGGTAGGGAATCCCGGCGTCGCGCAACAACCGCGCGCGCGGGTGATCCTCGGGCTCCAGCGACAAGACGGTGACGGTGAGCCCCTTCAGTTGCAGCAGCAGGGCCGTCAGGATGCCCACGGGGCCAGCACCCGCCACCAGTGCGGTCCGCGGCTCCATCGGATGGGCACGCAGGGCGGTCGCCACCGCCTTTTCGACGACGCTCAGGGGCTCGCTCAGGGCCGCCACGTCCAGTACACTCTCCGGCACGCGGAGTAGTTCGTCTCCGCGCTCCAGCGTATAGGGCATCAGGTAACCGTGCGCCCGGGAAATGCCGCGTTCGAGATACTGTCCGGTCAGGCACATGTCGCGCCGCCCGCTTGCGCAATGCGAGCATGCCGGTGTGCAACTGCGGCGGATCATCGGCGCCACCCAGTCGCCTTTCGCCCATTGCCCGTTCCCCACTTCCACCTGGGCCAGGGCTTCGTGTCCCAACACCAGGTACGTTTCGCCTTCCGGCGGGGTGCCAAACCGGAACTTCGACAACTCCCGATCCGTGGCGCAGATGCCCACCTCGTGGATCCGCAGCAATACTTCGTCAGGGCCGGGCGGTGGTGGCGGGGGTATCGACTGCTCAGCCAGCCTGCGGTGCTCAAAATCGAGACCAATCGAACGCATGGTGCTAGCTCTTTCTGGCGACAATCAACATCGACAACCCGTGCCACGGCAACACCCGATCCAGGGGTCGCCACAGCCAGAGGTTCTTGTCGAAAATCTTCAGGGGGAATTTCGACAGCGAAGTACGCTTGAATACCTTGCTGGCCAGCCACCAGGCCGGTTTGCCGGATTTGTTAATTTGCACCACCCGCTCCACCGTGAAGCCCGCCGACTTCAGCTGTGCTTCCAATGCCCGCTGGTCGAATCTCCTCAGTTGCCCCATCGCCTGATCCACCGTGCCAAAGATGCCGGGCCCTTGCGGCGCCAGCAGCAGCAGCAACCCTCCAGGCTTCAGTGCGTGGCGCAGTCCGGCCAAAGCGGTCTCCGGTTGCGGCAGGCCCTCCAGCACGTTGATGGCGATCGCGGAGTCAAACCCCGCCTCAAAGGGCTCGAACGCCGCTTGCACGGTCGGATCCAACTCCACCACGTTCACGTTGGGTGTGCGCAGAAACCGGTTTCTCAGGGCGTGCAGATGCAGGGGATCCGATTCGGCGGCCACGTAACGCAGCCGCCGGCCCATCAGACGGCCGGAAAAAGTGCCGAATCCGGCTCCGATCTCCAGAATGGTATCGCCGAGGTGGGGCCTTAGCAGCGACGAAATCCAATTGATGTAGCCTGGCGTGCGCGTGAGATTGATCAACGCGCCCCGGCGCCTCGTCTCCGCGTACAGATCATCGATCAACCAGTACTTCAGGATGACGCCAAGGGCCTGCAGTCCGTCCTTCCAGCCGATCTTCTTGCCCTCTTCGTACGTCCGGCCATGGTAGGAGATGGGGACCTCGTAGATCCGCAACTGCCGCTTCGCGCACTTCATCGTGATTTCCGGCTCGAAGCCGAAGCGGTTCGACCGGATCGGGATCGACTTCAACAGATCCGTGCGGAAGACTTTGTAGCACGTCTCCATGTCTGTGACATGGATGTTCGAAAAGACGTTGGAGGTCCAGGTCAGAAACTGGTTGATCTTCGTGTGCCAGTAGGGCAGCACCCGGCGCGCCTCGCCAGACATGTAGCGCGAACCGAAAACCGCGTCCGCATGGCCCGCCAGCAGCGGTTTCAGTAATGCCGGATACTCGTTGGGATCGTACTCCAGATCGGCGTCCTGGATCAGGCAGAAGTCGCCCTGAGCCTTGGAGATGGCGGTCCGGACGGCCGCGCCCTTGCCCTGATTGATCGCATGCCGGAACAGCCGTATCGAGGAATGTTCGGCAGCCAGCACTTCCAGAATCGACCATGTTCCATCCGTGGAACAATCGTCCACAATCACTAGTTCCCGGTCCACCCCTGTCGGTAAAGGCGCATCCATAACCTGCTGTAGACTGCGTTCGACAACGGTTCGTTCATTGTAGACAGGGATGAGGATACTGAGAAGCACGGCTAGACTCCTCAGTATAGTCGATGGGCCTTCGGTACCTTTCACTCCGCCACGCGACCCAGCATACTGGCGAGACACTCATGCCGCGTAGATCGCCTTACCCCCGTACAAGCGGACCTGAAGAGTTCTAAGAAACAAATGAGTACGTTCTACGGAGTTTGTTGGGTTGTCGTGAATGTGACCCTCAGACACTATGGATCTAGTACAGGAGACATGGGAGGACTACCATGCGGCGTTTAGTTAAATGCGGCGTTCGTTGGGCTTCGCAGGTTGCGATGGAGCTGTTGCACCCCGCCTCGGTGCGTGGGTGCAAGGGTCAAGATCTGATTGAATATGCGCTATTAGCCGGTTTCGTCGCGGTCGCCGTGGCCGCAATCGTTCCATATCAGGTCACCGGTCCGATTTCCGGAATCTTCAACAAGATTCACTACTACATGAAAACGTACGCCAACGGGTGAGCCCGTTTCTTTGGGCGCCTACGGGTTCCATCGAACTCCCAGCGCAAGGAGAAGGCAGACCAGATTCCAGGCCACAAGTACCGCGAAGAACAGATTCGCTCGTCGAAGAACCGCGACCTTGCCAAGGTTCCAGCAGTAGACTCCAAGCAGCATGGCACCCAGTTTCACCGCAACCAAACCCAGCAATGGGTTTCCGAACAGCGCCATCATCGTTCGGACCAACGGATTGGCTTCCTTTGCTCCAGCCAGCAGGAATGCCAGCGTGGTCAGGGTGTCCAGTCCCTGCAGGTAGGTGAACTGCAGCAACTGCCCGGTGGCGTTCGGTACAGGCCTGGTCATCGAGAGTTGTTGTGTGGCGGATGCCATATTTACCTCCCATTAGATGCCACAAAGCACTGAAAATAAAGGCCAACATGGCCACTCGTTTGGAGTTGGAACTCCTGGTACTCAACTCGGAGCACGTGTGCCCTAATCGCCGTGCTCTCCTGCGCGGCTGCTAGTTTTTCTCTGCGATCTCCTTTTTTTTCAATGAAAAGGAAACCCCCTCTGACACCTTGCTACTCCCGTTACCCCTGAACCGGCAACCCCTACCCTCAAACTGCCCCTACAACTTTATACACTGGTCCGTGGAACGGCCGGTACCAAATTGTCAGCTTTCCTTCCCTCTGAAAATCCATCCACACCCGCGGAAGCCCAGTGCGCCTTCTCTTGATGGTGCTCTTCCATCATGCTTCCGGGCAGAATCGGAATGAGACCGTCAACGGCACGACGTCCGTGGCGCCGCGCCGCCGGCATCGCGAAGCTCTACGATAGGTACTACTGGTCTGCCGGAGTGAAATCATGAACCCAATCGCCCGAAGGCATTTTTTGAAACTGTCCACGGTCGCGGCCGTCGCCACCTCCGGACGCGTGCTGGGTTCGAACGATCGCGTCAACCTCGCCATCGCCGGCCTCGGCGGGCGGGGCACCGATCACATGGAGTCCTACGCCGCGCTGCCCGGTGTCCGCATCGCCGCCCTCTGCGACGTCGACCAAGCCGCTCGCGAGCGCGGCGTGGCGCTCGTCAAGCGGCTCACCGGCTCCGAGCCCAAGACCTACGCGGATCTGCGCGAGTTACTCGCAGAGAAAGAGATCGACGCGGTCTCCCTCGCCACGCCCAACCACTGGCACGCACTGCAGACCATCTGGGCTTGCCGTGCCGGCAAGGACGTCTACGTCGAAAAGCCGGCCAGCCACAACATCCATGAGGCGGTCTGCATGGTTCAGGCCGCGCGGAAGTACAACCGCATGGTTCAGGTGGGCACGCAGAGTCGCAGCGATGCCACCATCCGCGGAGCCATGGAGTTCCTCCGCTCCGGCGGCATTGGGCAGATTCACCTGGCGAAGGGACTCTGTTTCAAGCGCCGCCGCTCCATCGGTCGCAAGCCCGACGGCCCCGTGCCCCCGGGTCTCAACTGGGACGAGTTCCTCGGACCAGCGCCAATGCGGGCCTTCAACGAGAATCGCTTCCACTACAATTGGCACTGGTTCTGGGACACAGGCAACGGCGACATCGGCAACCAGGGCGTCCACCAGATGGATATCGCCCGTTGGGGCGCCGGCCTCGACTCCTGGCCCGCGTACGCCGTCTCCACTGGGGGTAAGTTCCTGTACGACGACGACCAGGAGACGCCTAATATGCAGTTCGCCACCCTCGGCTACAGCCAGGCGCAGATCATGTTCGAAGTGCGTGGCCTCATCACACCTGGCGAAGGCGGAATGCACGAGGGCGCGAACACCGTCGGCAACATCTTCTACGGCAGCGAAGGCTTTCTGGTTCTCGATGACGGCTACCGCGTCTTCAAGGGTGAAAAGCGCCAGCTCGTGAAAGAGGTTCGTCCGCCCGAAAACGACACCATGAACGCCGCCCACATGGGCAACTTCCTGGCCGCCGTGCGCAGCCGCAAGGCCTCGGATCTCAACGCCGACATCGCCATCGGAGCCATGTCGGCCAACCTGTGCCATCTCGCCAATATCAGCTACCGCGTCGGCCGCGAATTGAACCTCGACCCCGCCGGCGCATTCAAAGCGGACCCGCAGGCCACGGCCCTGCGCACGCGCCCCTACCGGGCACCGTGGACTCTGCCCGATCCCATCTGATCCCTACAAGGCCCGACCATCCAATGAACCCCCCGGCGAATCGACTCTTCCTCCCAGCGTTGCTGCTGTGCGCCGCAATGGCTCCTTCGGCTTGGACCGCCAACGCCGACCTCATTCTCCACAACGGCAAAATCCTCACCGTCGATGCGAAGTTCTCCGTTCAATCCGCCGTGGCCATCACCGGTGGGCGCATCGCCATGGTGGGCTCCGATACGGCAGTCCTCGCTGCCGAACGCGGTCCGAAAACCGTCGTCACGGATCTTCACGGAGCCACCGTCCTGCCCGGACTCTTCGACAGCCATGTCCACCCCCTCGGCGCTGGCCTTAGCGAATTCCGTGGAAAGCTTCCCGTCTTCGACTCCTACGACGCCATCCGCCAGTACATCCGCGCGCAGGCCGCCAGGACGCCCAAGGGGCAGTGGATCATCGTGCCGCGCACGTTCCCCACCCGTCTGCGCGAACTGCGCATGCCCACCCGCGAGTTGCTCGACGAAACGAAAGATCACCCTGTGATGTTCGACGCCAGCTATGTCGTGGTGGTCAATTCTCTCGGGCTCAAGGTCAGCGGCATCACTCGGGACACGCCAAATCCGCCCAGAGGGGAGATCGTCCACGACCGCAACGGCGAGCCCAACGGCATCATCCGGAATGCGCAACACCTGCTCAAGGGCCTCAAGGAAGATGCCGGCTTCACTCTTGACGAGAAACGCCGCGCGTTGGAGGAGATGCTGCGCCGCTACGTCGAGGCCGGGCTCACCTCCATCGGAGATGGTGCGGTCTATGCCGAGGAGATCGGAATCTATCGCGACCTGAAAGCCGCCCACCGGCTGCCGTTGCGGGTTACACTGACCGCCCGCTACGATGCCGGCCGCCCGCTGGACGATCTACGCGCGGCCATCCAGGCGCTGCCTTACAAAACCAACGACGGCGACGATTGGCTTCGTTTCGGTGCATTCAAAGTCAACGTCGACGGGGGCATGACCATCGGCACTGCCTATCAGCGCCATCCCTACGGTGAGTTTGGGGCACAGCTCTACGGCATGACGAATGCCGACGATCGCGGCCAGCTCTTCGAGTCCGCGGAGAAGCTCCTTGAGATCTTCCGCACGGCGCGCGACAAAGGCTGGACGCTTTCCGCCCACTGCCAGGGCGGCGGAGCCATCGATAATTTCATCGGGGCGCTCGCCCAACTCGACAAGGAGCGGAGCGTGGCGCCCACCCGCTCTCACCTCATCCATGCCAGCTTCCAGAATCCCCACGCCATCGCCGAGATGAAGCGTTTGGGACTCCTAGCGGACGTACAGCCCGCCTGGCTCTATTTCGATTCGCCGGGTCTCCAAAAGACCATGAGTGCCGAGGCGATGAAGTACTTCTTCCCGCTGCGCTCCTACATTGACGCGGGCATCATCGTCGCCGGCGGCAGCGATCACATGATCGGTCACGACAAGAACTCCGCCGTGAACCCCTACAACCCCTTCCAGGGTATGTGGAACGCCGTGACACGCCGCAACATTCTGGGCGAAGTGGTCCATCCGGAACAGCGTGTCACCCGCGAAGAGGCACTCCGCATGTACACCATCTGGGCCGCCTATCGCCACTTCGCCGAGAAGTCGCGAGGCTCGCTCGAAGCCGGGAAGTTGGCCGACCTCGTTGTCATCGACCACGATTACCTGAAGTGCCCGATCGACGAAATTCGCCAAATCGAACCCACTCAGGTAATGATCGAGGGCCGGACCGTATATACGCGCAGGTAAGCCTTACAGGTCGAACACCTGGCCGCGTGTCGGGACTTCCACCGGCAGATCGTACAGCGTCCGGATCATCTTCGCCAGAGCTTCCGACTGCTGCGGCTCACCATGCACCAGGAAGACCTTTTTCAGTGTCTTCACCATCGGCTTCATCCAGGTCAGCAGCTCGTTCTGGTCAGCATGACCTGACAGTTCGTTCAGCTTCACCACCTCGGCTCGCAGCCGCACCGGTTCGCCGAAAATCGGCACCTCGGGCATCTTGTCGACAATCTTGCGGCCTAGCGTATTCTCCGCCTGGAAGCCCGTGATCAGCACCATGTTGCGTGGATCTTCAATATTGTTGCGCAGATGGTGCAGAATGCGCCCCGCTTCGGCCATGCCCGAAGCCGACAGAATTAGGCACGGTCCGCGCAGGTCGTTCAACGCCTTCGACTCCGAGACTTCCCGGACGTAATGCAGCAGATTGAATCCGAACGGGTCGTGCCCGTTGTCCACGAAGTTCTGTGTTTCGGCGTCGAACAGTTCGGTGTGTTTCCGGAAGGCCTCGGTGACGTTCACCGCCAGTGGACTATCCACGAAGATCGGGATGCCTGGGATTCGGTGTTCCAGCACTAACTCGTGAATGAGCAGCACCAGTTGCTGCGTGCGCCCCACCGCGAAGGCCGGAGCAATGATCTTGCCGCCCCGTGCGCTCACCCGGTTGATCGCGTCCGCCAGCTTGTCCTTGGCCGAGCCCATGTCCTTGTGCAGCCGGTCCCCGTAAGTGGACTCCATGATCAAGTAGTCCACCGGCGGCATCGTGTCCGGGTCCCGAATGATGGGCAGATTGGGTCGTCCCACATCGCCCGAGAACGCCAGACGGACTTTACGCTCATTCTCCTGCAAGTCCATCGCGATTGCGGTGGAGCCGAGCATGTGGCCCGCATCATAGGCCGTATAGGCGAGCCCGGGTGAAACCTCTTTCACCTCGTGCTCCTTGACCTCCGTGAACATCTCCAGCGTCTTCTGGGCATCCTCCACGGAGTAGAGCGGCTCAATCACCTCGAGGTCGTCGGCCTGGCCAATCTTGCGCCGGCGCGACAGCCGCTTGGCGACGAAGAGCGCGTCTTTCTCCTGGATGTGCGCCGAATCGGCCAGCATCGACTTGCTCAGGTCCACCGTAGCCGGCGTCGCGTAGATCGGGCCCGAGAATCCACCCTTGACTAAAGAGGGGAGATTTCCCGTGTGGTCGATGTGCGCGTGCGAAACCAGCACGGCCTCAATCGAAGACGGCGAAAACGGGAAGTGCTTGTTTCGCTCCTGCGCTTCTTTTCTATGGCCCTGATACAGCCCGCAGTCCAGCAGATAGCGACGGCCGTTCACGGCGAGGTGATGCATGGAGCCGGTCACGGTGCGTGCCGCTCCCCAGAACGTCAACTTCATGCCGTCAGCATGACACAAATGATGGAAAGCCAGCGGTTAGCGTAAAACCAACACTTGTCGTCCAGCCGGTCCTTCGTAGATGAGCTCTAAACGACGGATGTCGTTTAGTTTGGATTTGTGGGCAAAATAGATCAATCCGCTCACCGCGCCTTCGGCGCGTAACTCCTGCAGCGCCAACCGGATGGCCGCTTCGCCACCGTCCTGCTGTGCCCTTTGCTGGTTTCCGTCCGGGGGCGGCACCGGTTGCGGCCGCCTGGTATCTCGCGTATCACCGGGAAATCGCGCTGTCGGCGTGCGTCCCCCGATGATGATGTCGGCATTCCCCAAACCGCCTCCGGCCACCACTCCGGTCCGCCGGCCCTCCCAGTCCGGATTGCGGATGGCCACCGCCACCATGCCCGGCGTTTGCGCCAACAGCGGAGTCTTCCTGCCGTTGACTCGTAGTTGAAAATCGCTCGCCGCCACCGGTAAGGTTACGCCTTTGTCCGGATAGATGGCGACCTCAATCACCAGATAGACCCCTGTGTAATAGGAGGAGTTTGCGTCGTTAATCGTACGGGAGAGATATTCCGCCCCAATTTCAGCCCGGCCTGCTGAGATGTGCACCGGGTAGTCCTTGGCCGCGGCCCGAGGTTCCGTGCCAGCCCACATCAATGCCGGCAACAAACCCATCAGAAGATACTTCACGACCTCAGGATAAACTGAGAAGTCATGCTTCGGACGATTTGTTTTGCTGTACTGTTCCTTGCCGCAGGTAACGCGCAGAGTCTTGACGAAAAGGTGAGCCAACTCCTGGCCGAACCGGCGGCCCAACGCGCGGTCTGGGGCATCCATGTGGTCGATCTTGCCAGTGGCAACTCGGTGTACGCCAGGAATGCGGGGATCCCGATGACCCCGGCGTCGAACACCAAGCTGCTGTCGACTGTTCTGTCGATCGCCCGGCTCGGTCCCGACTACCGGTTCGAAACGCGCATTCTCGCCGCGAATCCACCGGACTCCACCGGCCGAATCACCGGTGATTTGCGACTGGTGGGCGGCGGCGACCCGACCATGTCTGCCCGCGATATTCCATACAAGAAAGGCAGGATTGAGGGAGACCCCCTCAAGCCGCTAGCCGAACTTGCGGACAAGATCGTCCAGGCCGGGGTCCGGGCAATCGACGGCGACATCATCGGAGACGACACCCGCTGGCCGTGGCTTCCCTATCCCGATGGCTGGACCATGGACGACACTATCTGGGAATATGGCGCGCCCGTGAGCGCCCTGACCATCAACGACAACGCCCTGGATCTCAGAATCCGTCCGGGCAGGAAACCGGGGGAAACGGCGGAGATCACGCTCACTCCGTCCGTGGAGTACTACACCATCCACAACACTCTGAAGACCCAGGCCGGCGCGCCACGGAACATCACCGTCGACCGACAGCCGAACTCGCACGTCCTCCTAATAGGAGGAACCGCCGCGCCGAACGGGGGAGCCGCCACCCAGTTGATCGCCATCGACGACCCGGCCACTTTTGCCGCTCAGGCGCTGGCCGAATTGCTGCGGGCGCGGGGTGTGACGATCCGCGGATCGGTCCGGGCGGCACATCGTCTGCCGGGCCAGCCCTATCAGGCCGCGGTTGGGTTCGAGTTGGCGAAGCGGGTTTCGCCTCCGCTGATTGAAATCTTAAAGATCGTCAATAAAGTGAGCCAGAACCTGGATGCGGAAATTGTCCTGCGCGAAGTTGGGTTCGTTAAGAAGAAGGAAGGCACGGCCGACGCGGCGCACGAGGAGATGACTGAGTTCCTGATGGGCCTGGGTCTGGATCGCAAGGACTTCGCGCTGGCCGACGGCTCGGGCCTGTCGCGGCGGACGCTGGCCTCACCTACTACGTTCACGACCGTCCTGCGCTACATGCACAACAGCCCGTGGCGCGAGGACTTTCGCGACCTGCTGCCTATCGCCGGAGAGGATGGAACGCTCAGCAGCCGCTTCCGGGGTTTCGATCGTGTGACGGCTATCCGGGCGAAGACCGGGTCGATCAGTCACGTGGCGGCACTCTCGGGCTATGCGGGGGAAGATGACGGCAAGCGGCTGGCGTTTTCGATCATCGCGAACAACTACACCGCTTCGAGTGCGGAGATCCGGTCGATCATTGATAAAATCGCAGTAGCCATCCTTGAGGAAGGGAACCGTTGAACGATGCCGATTTTTGAGTATGCCTGTGAAGACTGCGGGACGAAGTTTGAGAAGCTGATCCGGCGCGAGAGCGACTACGATCTACTGTCGTGTCCATCGTGCGGCGAGAAGCACCTGCACAAAGAGCACTCGACCTTCTCCCCAAAGATGGGTGTATCCAAGCAGCCAGCGCCAGCCATGTGCCCCTCCGGCGGCATGTGTCCGACGCCTGGAAAGTGCGGAATAAATTAACCCCTGTTCATCCGTTTTGCCTTCCGGGCCCGACCCCCACTTGACTTTCGCTGAGTATTCGCCGAAAAATGGGGTATGGCTCTGACGCCCAGACAGAAAGAAGTCCTAGACTTCCTAGTCGACTATACAGAGCGGAACGGGTATAGCCCGAGTTTTGAAGAGATCGCGGCTGGCCTGCAGTTGGCCTCGCTCGCGACTGTTCACAAACACATCACCGCTCTAGAACAAAAGGGGTACCTCAAGAGACGCTACAACGAGAGCCGATCAATTGAGGTGTCGCCGGAATATCGGGCCGCTGAGCACGCGCGCGTCCACGGACCGGAAAGCGGAGGCATGACCGTGCCGCTTCTGGGACGTATCGCCGCGGGCCTGCCGGTGGAATCGGTACCGGCGCCCGAAACGCTCAACTTCGCCGACTTTGCAGGTTCGGCGGAGACTTATGCCCTGCAGGTTCGGGGGGACTCGATGATCGAGGACCATATCTGCAGCGGCGATTACGTACTAGTGGAACGCACTCCGAATGTGCGTGACGGTGAAATTGTTGTGGCGTTGGTGGGTGGTTTGGAAACCACGCTAAAGCGCTTATATAGGCAGACGGACGGAATGGTACGGCTTCAGCCGGCCAACGCCGCCATGGAACCGATTCTTGTGCAGGGTGAGAGCGTCGAACTGCAAGGACGCGTGCTCGCCGTGCTGCGCAAGTACAAGTAAACCGCACGAGACTTCGGGGGGCGGCGGGCAAGCGCGGAGAATCGACGCGTGAAGCCAGCAGCCCCCCGAACTATGTCCGGACGACTATTCGTAACGGGCGCGAACGACCTCAACGGCGCGCAGCCAATCCTCTTGCTCCCTGCCCTCGCCGCCTCCGCGATTCATCCATTGGTAATAAGCCTCCGTCGCGATCTCGTGCTGGCAGGCAGCCGCGTCGAAGGCCGGCTTCGCCTCGGCCGCCGGTGATGAGACGGGCGCCGGGCTGGCGGTGGCGGCAGCAGCGACGGTCTTGCGGACGGCCGGTTTGCGCGCGGTTGCCTTGTGCGTCGCGGCAGACGATTTGGAGACCGCCGCGGTGCTGGCGGGCTTGCTCTTTTCGGTTTTGCTCTTCGTTGCCGGGGCCGATTCGGCCGCCTTCACGATTTCAGGATCCTGAGTATTCTTCTTCTTGTTTGTCATGTAAGTTCGTCGGTGCTCCCAAAGTACAGTTCAGGTGTCAGTTGTTCATAACAACTCGGTGGCAAGTTGTTTAAAACAGCGAAGGTGGACTCCGTCAGGGAGTTACACGATTAAGGCCGGTTGGCGGCCGAGGCCAGATCCTCGAGGAGTCTGGCCGCGACGTCCCGCGCCGCGGTAAAGGCCTGCTGATACGCCAGAAACGCCCGGTTCAATTCGAGGGCCTGTTCCGGAGTGTGCTGCGTTCGAAGAATCATATCGCGCACATGGACTGGGTTCGGAAGGACAGCGTCCTCCCGTAGTTCGTCTAGCGCTGTACCGGCGTTGTAGTGGTACATGATTCACGACCTTTGTTTTATATTATGCCGCAAAGCCGCGCCTCTCCGCAGACGGGCGCCCGGATGCGGCGCCGTGGGAAAAGAAAAGGAGGCGGACCGCCGGGCCCGCCTCCTCTTTTTGTTCTATTCGAAATTCGCTACACGCGGCAGAGTTCAACGGCCTCACGCAAGGAGACCAGCGGCTCCCGCTTGGGCACGAACTCGTGCGCCATGTGGCCCTGGAAGCCGGTCTCGATGATAGCCTTCGTGATCGCCCGGTAGTTCAGTTCCTGCGTATCGTCGATCTCGTTCCGGCCCGGGTTGCCGCCCGTGTGATAGTGACCGAACCATTGGTGGTTGTCGCGGATGGTCCGGATCACATCGCCTTCCATAATCTGCATGTGATAGATGTCGTACAGCAGTTTCACGTTCGGTGAGTTCACCGCCTTCACCACTTCGATGCCCCACGGCGACTTGTCGCACATGTAGTCCTTGTGGTTGACCTTGGAGTTGAGCAACTCCATCACTACCAGGATGCCCTTATCCTCGGCATACTTCTTCAGCCGGTTGAGGCCCATGATGGTGTTCTCCGCGCCTTCATCGTCCTTCATGCCCTTGCGGTTGCCGGAGAAGACGATGATGGAGAGCGCTCCCGCGGCGACAGCCTGATCGACCATGGGACGGAATTTGGCTTCGATGGCGTCGTGGCTTTCCTTGCGGTTGAGGCCGTCGGGGATGGTGGTGGGGCCGGGCACGACGGTCAGCTTCAGGCCATGTTTCTTGACCACGTCCCATTCCTTCGGGTCGACGAGATCGATGGAGTCGATGCCCATTTTGGCGCTGGCGGCCGCCAACTCCTCAATGGGGGTCTTGGCGTAGCACCAGCGGCAGACGGACTGCTTGAGTCTTCCGGATGTCGGGGTTGGGGTTTGAGCTGACATGGCGGCGACGCCAAGACCTGCGGCGGGGAGGAAGGATCGGCGTTTCATCCTCAACAGACTATCAGAGCGACCGGTGGGCTGCCAGCGCTTTCATCGGGTCAAGGGGGCGGCCGCGGACCGGAGACGATGGGGCCGGCCGTCGACGGATCTCCGCTTACCATGGGAACATGACTTCCTTTCTGGCCGGAGTGCCGGTACAGCGGTGGGACGAATACCTGTTCAGTGCCCTGCGCATCGGAGGATATCTGGGCGGCGCGGCGCTGCTGAACTTCCTGATGAGCAAGTTCTTCTCAACAGTGGGCCGCATCTCCTCCGACCTGGTGCGTGAGCGGGGCGGGGAAGTCGACCTCGAACGCGCTAAACAGACGAACACCGTGAAGACGATCGCACGGCGAGTCCTCTTCTCCATGGTCTGGGCGTTCGCGATCCTGCTCGCGCTGAAGCGGGAGGTGGGCTTTGAGGTGGGTCCGCTGCTGGCAGGCGCCGGAGTCGCCGGATTGGCCATCGGCTTCGCGGCCCAGAGTGTGTTGAAGGACTGGATCGGCGGGTTCTTCCTGCTGACGGAGGGGGAGATCCGCATCGGCGACGTGGTCAAGATTGGCGACCTTTCCGGCTCCGTCGAGAAGCTCTCGCTGCGGACCACCGTGCTGCGCGCTTATGACGGCGGTGTCCACGTGGTGGCCAACGGGAGCATCCAGACCTTCACCAACCTGACACTGAGCTTCAGCTATGCTGTATTTGACGTGGCAGTCGACTACGACGAGGACCCTCAGCGCCTCATGGAAGTGTTCCGCGAGGTAGGCCGCGAGATGCGGTCCGATGAGGTGTTCCGCCGGCTGATAGTGGCGGACATAGAAGTCGCCGGGGTAGACCGCTTCACGGAGCAGGGCGTGGTCGTCAAGGCCCGTATCAAAACACAACCCAGCCAGCAGTGGGCGGTGGGGCGAGAGTTGAACCTGCGCCTGCGCGCCCGCTGCGCCGCGCTGGGCATCAACATCGCCACGGCCCAGCGAGCCGTCCAGTTGTTCGAAAAAGGATTCACGCATGATCCCACTACGGTCCAACCAACTCGCCGGCCTTGAGTGGAAGCAGCACTCGGCTTTTGCCCGGGCCTACGAGTTGAGGTCGGGCGATACGGTTTTCGCCGCGATCGATTTCAAGAAGGTCTTCGGAACTTTGGCCGAGGCCACGACGGCCGACCAGCGCTGGACCTTTAAGCGGACTGGTTTCCTGACGCCGATGGTCACCGCCAGGGTGGCGGGCTCCGAGCAGGATGTCGCGCACTACAAGCCCGGCCTGATGGGAACCAAGGGTGCTCTCTACCTGGCTGGCGGCGAGGTGCTGGAGTTCAAGTCGACCAACTTCTGGGGCAGCCAGTGGTCGCTGCTGGGGTCCGAAGGGGTGGCCCTGATCCGGTTCAGCAACCAGGGGGTGCTGAAACACGGTGCGCACATCGAGGTCGAGCCCGGCGCGGCCGACCGGCCGGACCTGGCGTTGCTGCTGTGCCTCTGCTGGTACATCCTGGCGCTTCATCAACAGGACAGCGCGGCGACAACAGCCGTGATCGCAGCCGGGTGAGCATCGAACGGGTCGTATACTGCGCCGCGCACGGCGGCTTCGGCGGCCAGGCGATTCCGTTGGGCGGCGGCGCGGCCGTTTCCAATCTGCTGCTGGAGGAATGGGGCCGGACCCGGCCCTTCGAACTGGAATTGTTGAGCCCGGCGATTCTGGGCGGGGGCGGGCCTTCGGGCCGCGAGTTGGTGGAGTTCGACGAACGCCAATATGCAGCGTTCTGCGAGTCGTTCCGGGCAGCGTCGACACAGGCGGTGCTACGCCACGATCCACGGACGACGGCCGTGCTGGTAAACGACATCAGCGAAGGCCCCGACTTTGCCGCGCTGCAGCGGGCCGGCTTCCGCATCGTTACCGTCTATCACGTCGACGTGGTGGCCTACATCGCGGCGATCTACCTAAAGGGCCGGGTGTCTCCTCGCGGGCTGACGCGCTTCTGGGAAGTGGTGAGGAGCCTGGGGCTGGACCGCGTGGCGCCGGTGATTCTGCGTCTGATCTTTGCCCAGCAGAGGGCCAGCTTGGTGTACTCGCACGCCGTGGTGGTGCCGTCGGCGGGGATGAAGGAGATCCTGTTGGAGTGCTATCCGAAGACGCCGCCGGAGCGCATTCATGTGGTGCCTTGGGGGGCTCCGCCGCGACACGGGCCTCCGGAAGAGGCGCAGGTGGCCGCGGCCGCATTACGGCGCGAGTTCGAGGTGCCCGAGGATGCGCGGGTTCTGCTGTGCCTGAGCAGGATCTCACCGGAGAAGGGGCAGGATGTGTTGCTTGAGGCGCTGATCGAAGCCGAACAGACCGGCCGCCTGCCCCGCGAGCCGCTCTGGCTGTTTTTGTGTGGAGAACCGGCGTTCATGCATGGGCGCCGGCACATGGAGCGGCTGCGGAGTCTCGCGGAGCGTCTGCAGCGAGTGAAGGTGGTGTTTCCTGGCTACACGATGGGTTTGCGGAAACAGGCGTTTTTCCAACTGGCGGATCTGTACGTGTTTCCTTCGCGGCACGAGAGCTACGGGTTGACCTTGATGGAGGCGCTGTCGGAGGGGCTGCCGGCGGTTTGCCTGGAACATCAGGGGTCGCGCGAAGTGATGACGGAGGCAGTCGGGGTAATGCTGAAGCAGCCCAGCCGGGCCGAGTTGTGGGCAGCCATCGCCGGGATGCTGGACGATTCAGAACGGCGGGAGCGAATGTCGAAGGCGGCGCGGAGCTATGCCGAGTTGAGGCCGTTCTCGATCAGCGCCGGACGGCTGGCGGGATTGCTTGTCGAATAGAATGACGGGCGGCGTGCCGGCGAAGGACGTCCGCCTATTCGCTTCGGAGGATTTCGATGATGTCGAGGCGGGCAATGGGCCGGGTTGCCGCCCAGATGCCCGCTGCCGCGATCGCGGCGATGACCAGAACTGACGCCGCATAACTGGCGGCATCGGCGGGTTTCGCGCCTTCCACGAGACCCTCCAGAAATCGCCCGCTGAGAAAGGCAGCGGCTACTCCGGGCACGGCACCGGCGCCAACCGTGACCAAGCCTTGTCTCAGGATGGCGCCTCGCAGGTCGGACGGGGTAGTGCCCAATGCCATCCGGACGCCCATCTCGTGGGTTCTCTGGGTGACGGCGTACGAGACGACACCGTAGATGCCGATGACAACCAGTAGAAGTCCGAAGGAGGTGAAGCAGACTACCGCTGTCCGGTAGAACTGCGGCCGGGCCAACGCGTCTTCCAGTCGCTGCTGCATCGTTTTCGCACCGAAGACGGGGACTGTTGGATCCACCGATTGAATGGCATCGCGAACCATGCTGAGGTGCTCTTCCGCACGTCCATCCACGCGGACCACAATCGTGGAGAAGAAGCCGCCCGGCGATTGCGACGGGACAAAGACCTGGGCGCCATTTGCCCCGTTTGTCGTGTAGTCCATGCCTTTCGCGACGCCCACGATCGTTCGGGGTGAATTCGATCCGATGGCGATCGTGTGCCCCACGGCGTCGGCGGGCGGCCCGAATTCGCTCGCAAACCGCTCGTTCACAATGGCCAGCTTGGCGTTGCCGCGGAGTTCGGCTTCGGTGAATTCGCGTCCGGCGAGGATTTGTCCGCCCATGGTTTGGAAGTAGTCCGGCATTACAGGGACGACCATCGAGCTTTCGCTGGCGCGCCGCCCGTCCATGCTAAAAGTTCCGCCGATGAAGCCGTTGGCATACAGCGGGAGAAATTCAGTTGCGCTGGCGCTGTGGACTCCGGGAAGCCGGCGCACGCGGTCGAGCGCCTGCTGGAAATAGCTGAGGCCGCGTGGGCCGCCGCCATGGATGGTCCCTTCCAGCGAGACGTTGACCGTGACCAGGCCCTGCGGCGCGAAGCCTCGGTCTGTGTGCATCAAATGGGCAAATGCGCGGCCCACGGACAGGGACGAAACGAGAAGCACGAGAGTGAGCACGACCTGGGCCGCTATCAGTGATTCTCGGAGCAGACGCGAGCCATGAGTGCAGCCGGAGCCCCGTGCCTCAAAAGTGAAGGCACGGCCCGCGTACAGCGACGGCAGGAGTCCGAACAACAACCCGCTGAACAGCGAGACGGCTATGGTAAAGAAAAGCACGCGGCCATCGAGGATCGAGTACTCCTGCGCGGCAATGGGCGCTGGCTGGACCTTGGCTGCAAGAGAGGCGGCCCAGATGGCGACCACGATTCCGGCGACGGACGCCGCCAGCGAGAGCAGGACGCATTCCGTGAGCAGCTGTTGTGAAAGTCGCGCCCGGCTGGCGCCCAGGGCGGAGCGGATGGAAAGCTCCATGGCACGATCGGCCGTGCGGGCGAGCAACAGGTTCGCCACATTCGTGCATGCCAGGAGCAGGATGAGCACCACGCAGGCCATCAGGACGAGGGAGGCTTTCTTGGTCGGGCCGGCGAGCTCATCCCGCAGCTCGTTCATCCGGGAGGGGAACTGGATCCTCTGGTGGGGAGTGCGGTTGGGCCACAGACGCTCGGCCTCCGCTGCGAATGCCTGACGGGCCTGGGGCCAGGTGATGCCGGGCTTCAGCCGGGCGATCACCTCCCACCCATTGTTGCCCGGGCTGAATGCCGCCGGCTTCCAGAGAGCGGCCCGGCTGGGGTATTCGAATCCGGGTGGGGCAATTCCGACCACGGTGAGAGGGTGTCCGTCGACTCGGATGGTGGCGCCAAGGGCCTTTGCTCCGCCGCCGTACAGCGCCTGCCAGAGTCCATAGCTGATGACGGTTACGGCGTTGCGCCCTCCCTGACCCCACCCGGTCCCATTGGCGTCATCTCCGGGGGCGAACCCACGTCCCAACACGGGTTGGGCGCCCAGCACCGCGAAGAAGTTCCAGGAGACCTGGGCGGCGTGGGCGCGGCGCCACTCACCGGCCCCGCCCAGGTTCACATCGAACGTCTCGAAGAGCGCGGTGTCGGCGAGGTAGGAGCTCTGTGCGCGCCAGTCGTGAAACTGCTTCACGCTGTCGTGGGGTGCGAAGAAGTTGGTGAGGGCGGCCAGACGTCCCGGTTCCTGGAAGGGCAGCGAGCGGAGCAGCAGGGCGTTGACGACGCTGAAGACGCCTGTATTTGCTCCGATCCCGACGGCCAACGCGAGGATCGCGAACGTGGTGTGCCATGGGCGGCGGGCCCACAAACGGAATGTGTGGCTGGCATCCTGGGCCGCCTCGCGAGCGAGTTGTGCGGGAATCGAGATGGCCAGATCTGCGATGAGGCGGACCCACAGCCGGCCCAGCGCCGCGCGGCCCCTGGATTCCCGGAGTTCGTCGCGGAACTCGCGTTCCAGCGGTTCGCCATAGTTCTCTCGAAATCCTGCCGGATAGAATCTTAGCAGCCGTCGGTACAACTTCAGGGAAAGGGAATCGTCAGGCATAACAGGCTACTCCCGAGGTGGCTGCAGACAGGTGCGGCGTGCCGGTGTCCAATGGGTGGAGCTTAGCCGGGGGCGTCCTGACGTGTTCTGTAGATTGTTCGTATCGTGGCATACTAGTACGAAGTTAGGCATAGTATGTCCGTGGTCTGATTATGTGTCAAGGGTGGGGTCCGAGCATGCCACAACCAAACCGAACACAGGGCGCCGGGATGATACACAAGGTTACTGGTCGCGAAGCACTGTCATTGGATCCACCCTGGCTGCGCGGCGCGCGGGCCAGAAGCTGGCAAACAGACCGGCCGCGAAGAGGAGGAGCGTGACACCGACGAAGGAGTAGGGGTCGAAGGTGGACACGTTGCGCACCAGGCCGGACAAGAGTTTGACCGAGGCCAGACTGGCGGCCAACCCGACCACCACACCCGCGGCGAGCAGGCGGACTCCGATGCCCAGTACCATCGAAATCACCTGACGGAACGTGGCGCCCAGCGCAATGCGGATACCGATTTCCCGGGTCTGCTGTGCCACCACATTCGAGATCACGCCATAGATGCCGAACAAGGCCAGCACCAACCCGAGCACCGCAAAGACGGTGAGCAGGATCAGATTGAAGCGCGGGCGGGCATAGACGTTTTCGGCCAGCAGTGTCTCCATCGACTTCACGTCCATTAGCGGCTGGCCCGGATCGACCGCGTAGACTTGCGCCTTCAAGCCGGCGGCCAGGGCGGCGGGACTGCCGGCGCCGAGCGCGAAAATGCGGTCCGCGCCGGCGGTGATCGTGTAGGGCATGTACAGTTCGGGCCAGATCTCGTTGGAAGAGGCGCGGTTGACGATGTCGTCGACGACGCCCACGATCTGGAAGGAATCATCCGCCAGGTTCACCGGGGCGCTACGCATCCTGGGAATGCGGATCAGCTGTCCCACCGCCTTGCCTTCCGGGAAGTATTGGCGCGCCAGGGTCTTGTTCACGGTGATGCTGTGCGTCCGCAGTCCGATCTCGGTCTCGGTGGGGAACCTGCCTTGAGCAAGGCGCAGGCCCACGACCCGCGGGTAGTCGGCGTTGATCTGCTGCAGCAGCACGGGCCGGCTCTCCTGTTGGGGCCGGCCGACGGCTTCGATGGGGGCGGACCAGTTATAGACGGGCGGCAGACCCGAGTTGATGCCCACGGCCAGCACGCCGGGCGCCGACTTCATCCGGCGCAACACGTCCTGGAGGAATGCGTTACGGCGTTCGGCGTCGGGGTAGCGCTGTTCAGAGAAAGGAATGCGCAGGGTAAGGATGCGGTCCGGGCGAAAACTGAGATCGGCGCCCTGGATGGAGAGGAGGGTTCGGATCATGAGGCTGGCTCCGACCAGCAAGACGAGTGAGAGTGCGACCTCGGCCACCACCAGCGCACTCCGCATCCACTTCTGGCGCAGGCCGCCGGAGAGGCCGCGGCCGGCTTCCTTCAGCGGCTTCAGAAGATCACCGCCGGCCAGGTGTAGGGCTGGGGTGAGCCCGAAGAGCAGGGAGACCGCCAGCGAGACGGCCAGGGAGAACAACAGCACCGGAGCGTTCAGCGAGATCTCGGCCTCGTCCGGAATGGTATTCGGCGGGATGACGGCCAGGATGCCGCGCAGGCAGGCGAACGCGAGGATGACGCCCACCGCCGCGCCACCCAGGGCGAGCACGACACTTTCCGCCAGTAACTGTCGCACAATCCGGAAGCGGCCGGCACCCATGGCCGCGCGGATGGCGATTTCGCGCCGGCGATAGGCGCCGCGCGACAGTAGCAGGTTGGACACGTTCACGCAGGCGATCAACAGCAGTAGCCCCACCGCGCCGAAGAGGATCCAGAGTTCATCCTGAATCCCGCTGGGGAAGGTCTCGCCGAACGATTGGAGACGGAGGCGCCACTCCTTGGGGAACTCGTCGGGGGTTTTGTGTTGGAGGTCCTCGAAGATCGGCCGCAACGCGGCGGCTGCCTGCTCGCGGGTGATGCCTGGTTTCAGGCGGGCCATCAGGTGGACGTTATCTTCGCCCTCCAGGGTCTGACCGGCGCGAAGGACGTCGGGCAGGTAAACATCGGCCCCGCGCCACATGAACCGCTGGGGCATTACGCCGATGATGGTGCGCGTTTTGTCGTTGAGTCGCAGCTTGCGGCCGAGGACTCCGGGATCCCCGCCGAACTGCCGCTGCCAGAACTTGTAACCGAGGAGAACCACGGGTTCCGCTGTCTCGGCCTCGTCGGAGGGAGCGGTGGCCCGGCCGATGAGGGGCGGCACGCCCATGACCTCGAACGTGTTCATGGTGCAGTGGTTGCCACGCAGGCGCTGCGGCTCGCCCGAGTCCTTCATGGTGACGTCGGACCATGTGGAGGCGATGACGCCGCTGAAGACCGTGTTGCGCCGGGCGATCTCCAGGAACTGATCGATGGTGTAGTAGCTACCGTTGCCGCCGCGTTGGCCGCGCACGGAGACGCTCATCAGGTGCTCAGGGTCTTTGTAGGGAAAGGGGTCGATGATGACCGCGTGCAGCACGCTGTACATGGCGGTGCTGCCGCCGATACCCAGTGCCAGCGAGCCGATGGCGATGGCGGTAAATACGCGGGCCTGGGCCAGGCTGCGCGCACCGAAGCGGAGGTCCTGGGCGAACTGAGCGATCCAGGCGAAAGCGTTCACGGCGACTCCAATCCTTGTATTGTACGGACGATGGCGCAGGATGTTAGGTTCGGAGAATTATCAATATTCCTTGACAAGAATATTCCTACAGTGGAATACTAAGCGCAATGCTGGAAACATTCAGGGCTCTGGCGGAACCAAGCCGGCTCCAGATCGTCGATCTCCTCTTTCGCGAGCCGCTGCCCGTCGGCGAAGTTGCCAGGCGATTGGGCCTCCGGCAGCCACAGGCGTCGAAGCATCTGCATGCGTTGGGCGCATCGGGGCTGGTGGAGGTGCGCGCGGACGCGCAACGCCGCATCTATGCATTGCGCGCACAACCATTTCGCGAACTCGACGCGTGGCTTGAGCGCTATCGCGCTCTTTGGGAAGAGCAGTTTGAACGTCTCGATCAGGTCCTGCGGGAGTTGCAGGCGGAGCAGTCGCCTGTCCAGAACACGGCTAAACCGGCGCGCCGCCCAGCTCGAAAATCCCCTCGAAAGTGAATTCGACGAAATGAAGAACACTGGAACATTGGCTGTCAGTCTACCGAGCGATTGTGAGATCGCCCTTACGCGCGTCTTCCAGGCTCCTCGGCAACTGGTCTACGACTCATTCAGCAAGCCGGAGATTCTGAAGCGGTGGTTCGGGCCGCGCGGATGGTCGCTGGTTACCTGCGACGTGGATCCTCGGTTGGGCGGCGGCTTCCGTTTCGTCCTGCAGAACACCGAAGGCCGTACGCTGGGGATGCGCGGAGTCTATCGCGAACTGGCCCCGCCGGAGCGCTCCGTCCATATGGAGTCATTCGACGATTTTCCCGGCGAGGCGCGAGTCACCACCGTTTTTACGGAGCGGGACGGGCAGACCACACTGGTCGCGACCATCCTGTACGCCTCAAAAGACGTGCGCGATGCGGTGATTCGATCCGGCATGGAGCATGGCGCCGCGGAGAGTTACGACCGGCTGGCCGAGTTGCTGGACTCTGAGAAAGGGCGTCCTTGAGCGACCCCGTGCCAAGGCGGCGAAAGTGGCGGCGGGTCCTCCTGGGAGCGCTGCTCGCTGCCCTGTCGATGGTCTTTCTGGTGCCCGCCGGAGTGAATGCCTGGTTGGACAGGGGGGTGGTTCCGATGACGACCCAGCAGAAGCGTGTGACTTCGAAGGATGGCACGATCATTGCATACGAGACCTCGGGGAGCGGGCCCGCCCTGGTCATCGTCTCGGCCGCGCTGGCCGACCGGACGGGCACTACCCGATTGGCGAACCATCTTGCCCGGCACTTCACGGTGGTGAACTACGACCGGCGCGGACGCGGCCAGAGCAGCGACACTCCGCCGTATGCCGTGGAGCGGGAGGTAGAGGATATTGAGACGTTGATCGAGGCGGAAGGTGGTTCGACGTTCGTGTTCGGAAGTTCCTCGGGCGCCGTCCTAGCCCTGGACGCGGCCAGCCGGTTAGGCCCCAAGGTGCAGAGGCTCTTCCTGTACGAACCACCCTTCATCGTCGACACCAGCCGGCCGCCGATGCCCCGGGATTTCAGCCATCAGGTCAGTGGCCTCGTGTCCTCCGGCCAACGCAACGATGCGGTGAAGCTATTCTTTGCCAAGGGGATGGGGTTACCGGGCTTCGCGGTGACGATGATGCGCTGGTTGATGCCGGGATGGTCGAAGATGGCATCGGTGGCTCACACAATTCCATATGACCTGGCTGTGCTGGACGGAACCCAGTCCGGCGAGCCCCTGCCCGCGGGCAGGTGGTCCGGGACGACGGCGCCGACTTTGGTGGAAGTCGGCAGCCGGAGCGAGCCATTCTTTCATGCCGGCGCGCGGGCCCTGGTGCCGCTGCTGGCACATGCGAACTACCGGGCGCTGGACGGCAGGGACCATTCCGCGATTCTGATGGCCACCAAGGCTTTGTCGGACGAGATCACGCCATTCTTCCTAAGCGCACGGTAGATGGGCACCGTAAGGACGAAGGGCCCCGCATATCGGGCCCCACTTTTTCCCATGCTGGCAATACCTCAAATGGGGGGCACCGCCGGCAACCCGGCACCTCGCGGTGTTCGGCTGATTACGTCAGCCTTCCCATTCAATTCCACATTCGATTTATCCGCTCCGGCCGACTGTTTTCGGCTTTGCGACGGCGAAAAGACCCTACCATTTGGTATAGAGCGGGTCTTCTCGGCCGGACACAATACCTTCGCGTTTTGTCAGTGTGAAGCCGGGTCAGCCGTGATACACTTGGCCATTCAGTTCGGAGGACGGTAGGAAACTGTGTCCGCGGTAATGAATCGTCTTTCGTCGTTGCTCCTGTTTTGCCTGGCTCTCTCAGCTCAAGGCACCGACAACATTGTCGGTAGCGTCAAGGTGGCGCAGGGGGGTGTTGAAGTACGCCGGGGCACGCAAACGATTCGTGTTCATGAAGGCCTCCACCTGCTCCTGGACGACACCCTATTAACATCCGCGGACGGTCGATTAGGGGCAATTCTCCAGGATGGCACGCGACTCTCCCTTGGGCCGAAGTCCGAGCTGCAGATTAGTCGCTTTGTGTACCAACCGGTAGAGGGGAAGTTCGGCCTGCTGTTGCGTCTCGCGAGGGGTGCATTGTGTTATGTGTCTGGAAAGATCGCCCGGTTTGCATCAGAGTCTGTCAGCGTGGAAACACCCGTGGGCGTTGTTGGACTTAGAGGAACCCACCTTGCCATTTCGATCGAAGGGCAGTAAGGGAAGCCGGGTCGGAAGAATCTGGCTTCTGATCGGCGTTGTGCTAGCAGTCCTCTTCCTCGGAGGATGCGCGCGCAAACGTCCTCAGGCTCCTCCGCCCCCGCCCCCCGTCAAGCAGAACGTCGTCGTCCTGCTTCCTGAACCTGACGGGAAGCCCAGCCGGATCGCCGTCACGAACTCCGCCGGCACGAGGGATCTGGACCAACCGTATCAGGCAGTTACGGTGCAGCGAGCCGATGCTGCGCCGAGCACTCCGTTTGTGATGACTCAAGCGGAAGTGAGGCGCTTGTTCGGAGCGGCTCTGGACGTTCTCCCTCCCACCGAGGTTCAGTTCGTCCTTTATTTCCAGGAGGGCCGGGATACACTGATCCCGGAGTCGGAAGCTCAACTCCCCGCGATCATCACCGCCATTCAAGAACGGCACTCGACCGCGATCACAGTTACCGGGCACACGGACACGACTGCTGACCCGCAGTTCAACTACGAGCTTGGGCTGAGGCGAGCTCAGACCGTGGCGAGGATCCTTACGGGGAAGGGCGTCGCCGCATCCGATGTCTTTGTGGCATCTCACGGACAGGCCGACCTATTGGTCAAGACACCCAACGGGGTCGCCGAACAGCGCAACCGCCGAGTGGAAGTGATTGTTCGCTAGACAGTTGGGGTATATGCGGGGCTTTGCCGCCGGTGCAGTGGCTGTATTGAGCGTGGTTGGCCTCTTTCTTGTGCGGCCAGAGCCTGTTGTGTACCTGGATCACAAGGTATGTGACATGCTGACCGGGTGGGTTGGCCCCGGTCGGCCATCGGGCCGGGTCGTGGTCGTCGAAATTGACGAAAAGAGCCTGACTCAGTACGGCCGCTGGCCTTGGTCGAGGGAGATATTGGCCCGGCTGACGACACGCCTTCTCGACTCAGGCTCGGCCACCGTCGTCTTCGACATGATGTTCCCGGAAGAAGACGGGAGAGCCCCCGGGGCTCCAAGCGGAGCTGTCGATTCCGGGAGGAGTACCAACGACGTCCTGTTCGCGGACGCGCTTTCCGGCCGGCCGGCGGTGGTCGGATATACGATGAGGTTCGACGGGGGAGCCGTTGACTTGTCTTCCTGCCACCTGCAGTCGCTGCCCCTTGTCGTTCTGGGCCCCAAGGAGTCTGCTGACGCGGCATCATTCCGGGCAGCTGGCGCCGTCTGCAGTGTGCCTCAGATCTCTCAAGCGGCGGCTGGCAAAGGGTTTCTGAACGCGGCCCCCGACAGTGACGGCAAGCTGAGGCGCATTCCGTTGTTGATGGAGCACGATCAGCGATACTATCCCAGCCTGGCTCTAGCGGCGCTGAACGTCTACAGGCACGCATCCACGATGGGGCTGGCAACCGACGCGTTTGGCGCTTCGGAGCTGCGTATGGACGACCGCGCCGTTCCGATGGAAGGGCAGGGATTCCTGCGTCTGCGGTTTCGCGGCGCGGGTAGGACTTTCCCCCATGTTTCGGTGGCCGATGTGTTGGCCAACCGCGTGCCGGATGGGATGTTGCGCGGCCAGATTGCGATCATCGGTGGCTCGGCGCTCGGCCTGCAAAATACGAGCGTGACACCCGTCGATGCCCTCTTTCCGGCCGTCGAGATCCAGGCAACCGCGATCGACAACCTCCTGCAGGGCGACTCGTTCCGGCGCCCTGGAGAGGCCCAGTCGCTCGAGCTGGCCTTGGCGTTGTTGGCGGGCCTAGCCGCCACATATCTGCTCGCCTCTCTGCGGTCTTTGTGGGGCGCGCTAATCACACTGTTCGCGGTTGCAGGGGCCTGGATCGGCTGCGTTTTGCTTCTTCTCGCGACAGGAAACCTGATCTCTCCGCTGCCGGTTTCAACGGCACTCATCGGCACGGTCTCAGTTCTCACGATCGTCAACTATCGATTGGAGAAGAGAAGGGCCGACTGGACGCAACAGCGATTAGCTTCGACAACGGAACGATCGCGAGACGAACTGCGCCAGAGCGAGAACCGTTATCAACAACTCGTTGAGAACGTCAACGACGCCATAATTATGGTTGATCTGGAGAGCCGGCTCTCCTTCGCCAATCGGCGTTTTCTGGAACTATTCGGCCTGGAACACTCGGAGATCCACAATGTGCACCTGGAAGACCATGTCGCTCAAGAGTGGTGTTCGGAACTACGCGAGAAGTACGACCGGCTTTTCCGTGGTGACTCCAGCCACGAGCAGATCGAATATGAAGGCGTGCGCCCGGATGGGACTCGTATATGGATCGAGGCTCTGGTCACCGTAGTCCACGTTCACGGGCGGATCAGCGGAGCCCAGGCCGCACTACGCGACGTCACCGAGCGCAAGCGGATCGAGGCACAGTATCTCCAGGCGCAAAGAATGGAGAGCGTGGGCCGGCTGGCCGGCAGCGTAGCGCACGACTTTAACAATCTTTTGACGGTCATCAACGGCTACAGCGAACTGCTGCTGCAGAGCCTGGGAGCCGGTGACCCTTCCCGGGAGAGTGTCGAGCAGATTCGCGTGGCAGGGGAGCGGGCGACGGAGCTCACGCAGAAGCTTCTGGCCTTCAGCCGCAAGCAACCGGCCCAACTCAAGGTGCTGGATCTGAACGTGGAAGTGGCGGATACGAAGAACATGGTGGGGCGGCTGATGGGCGAGGACATCGGGCTGACCACCGTGCTCAGCCCGAAACCTGGCTATGTCATGGCGGATCCGACCCAGTTGCACCAGGTGTTGATGAATCTGCTCGTGAATGCGCGTGACAGCATGCCGCAAGGAGGGGAAGTCGTCATTGAGACCAGGAACATTGACGTTGACGGGGATTTCGCCGGTCCGCCTGCCGGCTTGGCGCCCGGCTCCTATGTCTACCTGGCCGTCTCCGATACCGGGACGGGGATGACCGAACAGGTGAAGCAGCACATGTTTGAGCCGTTCTTCACCACCAAGGCGCCGGGCAAGGGCACCGGCCTGGGGCTCGCCACGATTCATAGCATCATCCAAAAACACGGGGGCGGAATCGGAGTCAGGAGCGAGTTAGGCAAAGGCAGCAGCTTCCAGATTTATTTGCCGCGTGTCGATGCCGGCCTGGCGGTTCAGTCGAGCGTCAGTGGTCCCGTCGCCGCGCCGCGAGGTTCTCAGACAGTGCTGGTTGTTGATGACCAGGATTCGGTCAGGCAGCTTGTCAGTTCCATCCTGATGTCCCACGGCTACCATGTACTGCAGGCGTCCAGCGGCCCGGCTGCTTTGGCGCTGGCGGCGGAGTACTCCGAGACCATCCATCTGTTGCTGACCGACGTCGTCATGCCCCAGATGAGTGGCCGAGTCCTGGTGGACACGCTCACAGCGGTCCGGCCCGCGATGAAGGTGCTGTACATGTCCGGCTATTCCGGGGAGACCGTTGACAGTCACGGTGTTCTCCTTGCCGGCCTGGAATACCTGGCGAAGCCGTTCACTCCGGCCGCGTTGGCCGAAAAAGTGCGTGCCACTCTGTCCCGTGACGAAGCGCCGGGCAGTAGTCTCGCCGCATCGTCAGGCGGGAACTAGTCATTCCGCAATGCGGTGGTCGGCGCGGTCGTGGCAGCGCGCCCCGCGGGCAGCAGGGTTGCCAGTAGGGCGACCGCACAGAGGAAGCCGGCGGCGGCGGCGAAGGTGAGCGGGTCGTCCGCGCTCAGTTGGATGAGCAGAGAGCCTACCCAGCGCGCACAGAGGAGGCCCACGGCGACACCCACTCCGACGCCCACTAGCCCGAAGTTCCAAGCCCTGAAATAGCCCAACGCCTTCTGGTTCAGTCATGTAAGGTGATTTCGAGGTTACATTTGTAGCCACTAAATATGTCAGATACCACTTGCCTTCCTTTCCTCTCTCCCTTATAATTGGCCATGCCATCCAGGACCGGCCGGGTTCATGTGGCCACCACTTCCCGGACCTACAAAGGCAAACTCTACCAGACCCACTTGCTCCGCCGCTCCTTCCGCGTCGGCTCCCAGGTCCGCCACGAAACCCTCGGCAACATCTCCCATCTCCCGCCCGATCTCATCGACCTCATTCGTCGCTCTCTCGCCGGTGAGCAGTTCCTCCCCGCCTCCCAAGCTTTCCTCGTCGAACGCAATCTCCCTCACGGCCATGTCCAGGCCGTGCTCGGCTCCATGCATCGTCTCGGCCTCGATTCGCTGCTGGCCTCTAAACCCTGCCGCGAGCGCGACCTCGTTCTCGCCATGATCGCCGAACGTCTTCTGCACCCCTGCTCCAAACTCGCCACCACCAGGCTTTGGCACACCACCACTCTGGCCGAGGAACTCGGGGTCGCCGACGCCACCGAAGACGACTTGTACCAGGCCATGGACTGGCTGCTGGCCCGCCAGTCGCACATCGAAAAGAAACTCGCCCAGCGCCACCTCCACGACGGTTCCCTGGTGCTCTATGACGTCAGCAGTAGTTACTACGAAGGTCACACCTGCCCCTTGGCGCGACTCGGCCACAACCGCGACGGAAAGAAGGGACTGCCCATCATCGTCTACGGCCTGCTGACCGACAGTGAAGGCCGCCCCGTGGCCGTCGACGTTTATCCCGGCAATACCGGCGATCCCACCACCGTTCCCGATCAAGTGGATAAGCTCCGCCAACGTTTCGGCCTGTCCCGCGTGGTTCTGGTGGGCGACCGCGGCATGCTCACCGAAACGCAGATCGGCCAGCTTAAACAGCATCCCGGACTCGGTTGGATCTCGGCCCTGCGCGGGCCGGCGATTCGCGAACTGGTCGACGGCGGAAGCCTGCAACTGTCCCTGTTCGACGAAACCAATCTGGCCGAGATCAATTCGCCCGTCTATCCCGGCGAGCGCCTGGTGGCCTGCTTCAATCCGCTGCTGGCCGACGAGCGCAGGCGGAAGCGAGGCGAGCTGATCGAGGCCACCGAGAAGGAGTTGGCCAAGATCGCCGCCCAGGTCAAGCGCCGCACGCGCACTCCGCTCAGTGAGGCCGAGATCGCGCTGAAAGTGGGCAGGGTCTTGAACCGCTACAAGGTCGCCAAACACTTCGAGCTCAACATCGCCGATGGCGTCTTCGCCTGGACCCGGCGAGAGGAATCGATCCGGCGCGAAAGCCAACTGGACGGCGTCTACGTGGTGCGCACCAGCGAGCCCGAGAGCCGTTGCTCGGCCCCGGACGCGGTACGCCGCTACAAGAGCCTGGCGCAGGTGGAGCGCGCCTTCCGCAGTCTGAAAGGAATGGATCTGCGAATCCGCCCCATCCATCACCGCACCGAGGACCATGTGCGGGCGCACATTCTGCTCTGTATGCTGGCCTTCTATGTGGAGTGGCACATGCGCAGAGATCTGGCTCCTTTGCTGTTTCAGGATGAGGAACTCAGCCGAGATCGAACTCGCCGCGATCCGGTTGCGCCGGCTGAGTGCTCGGCTTCGGCTCAGCGGAAGAAGTTGGAACGTGTCACCGCCGATGGCTTCCCCGTCCACAGCTTCGAGACTCTGTTGCGAGAGCTTGCCACGCGCTGCCGCAACACCTGCCGCATTCCTTCCGACCCAAGCGCCACAACCTTCCAGCAACTCACCGAACCCACTGCTTTGCAAGCCCGTGCCCTCCGACTCCTGGGTCTGTAGCCAGAAACAGGAAGACCAGTTCTGCCTCTTCCACCGTCATATCAGGCAGATAGTGCCTATTGCCAGATGGAACTTCGGACTAGCGCCATCGTTAAGCCTTCGCCCACTACCACGCGCACGATCTGAACCGGGCGGGCACCGAGGGCTACGCGAATGCCCATTTCCCGCGTGCGCTGGCTCACCGCGTAGTTCATCACGCTATACAACCCAATGCCCGCCAAAATGAGGCAGACGGATCCGAGGAACCCCATCAGGGTCGCAGCCACACGCTGCGGGTACAACGAACCTTGAATCGATTGTGTCAGCGAGGTCGAGGTGAAGATCGCGTCCTGGTTTAGCTTGAGCGCCTCGCGCTGCATGGCCTGCGCTACCACGGCTTGGTTGCCCGTGCTCTTGACGTAGAAGTTGAAGTTCAGCCCGGGTTCGAAGCGCTGGCGGAACGGCAGGTAGAAGAACGCTCTGCCGTTTTCAGTGAGGCTGTCGTACTTGCAGTCGCGAACCACACCGACGATCGTGGTCCAGCGCCTCTCCACCTGGAGGCGAGCGCCGACTGCCGGGCCGTTGCGAAGGAACCGGCGCACAAACGACTCGTTGACGAGCATGACTGGCGGGGCCTTGTCGGCATCGGCGTCGGTAAAGTCACGCCCCTGCAGCAGTGCGATGCCCAGCGTTGCGGGAAATCCGGGCGCCGTGAACATCCGGCCGATGTTCATATCCTCCTCGGGACGGGCCGCGTAGCCGGGAATGGAGAGCGCGTGGACGGGCATCATGCCCAGTCCCATCGGCACCTGGTCAGCGTAGCTGACGGCCGTCACGCCGGGGACGGACTCCAGGCGCTCCCGCAGCGCACGGCAGAACTGGCGCTGCTCAGCACCCGTATAGCCGCTGGCCGAGAGGTAGAACTGGCTCACCGTAATGTCGCGCGTGTCGAATCCAGGGTGAATCTCGGT
The DNA here is from genome assembly GCF_963665245.1 of uncultured Paludibaculum sp. Taxonomy (NCBI): domain Bacteria; kingdom Pseudomonadati; phylum Acidobacteriota; class Terriglobia; order Bryobacterales; family Bryobacteraceae; genus Paludibaculum; species uncultured Paludibaculum sp. Next base: position 767,810 of record NZ_OY762267.1, on the reverse strand, counting down.
CGCATTCCGGAAGCTGCGCAGGAAGAGCCCGGCGCCGATGAGCGCCACCGAGGCCAATGCGACTTCGCTGACCACCAGCGCGGCCCGCAGACGGTGTGTGGAACGGGAAGCGCCACCGCGGCCGCTGGATTCGATGCTTTCGCGCAACGAAGTCCGTAGAGCCAGCAAGGCCGGCGCCATTCCGCAGATCAGCGTCACTACGATGCACAGCAGTGCTGTAAAGGCGACGGTCCGCCATCCGGTCGCGGACTCGAAGCGAAGCGGCACGTCCAATGGCGGCAGCAGCAACCGCAGCGTCTGCACCATCCAAGGAGAGATCAGGACCCCCGCACCGGCTCCAAGGCCGGCCAGAAACAGAGTCTCGGTGAACAACTGGCGAAGGATGCGTAGAGGCCGAGCACCCATGGCCAGCCGGATTCCAAATTCCCGGCGCCGCGCCACTCCGCGAGCCAGTAGCAGGTTCGCCACGTTGGCGCACACGATGAGTAGCAGCAGCATACTGACGGCGGCGAGGATTCTCAGCGGCGTCTGGAGCAGTACTTGCGCGCCGGCGTGGCCGGCATATAGGGGAACCAACCAGACGCTGAGCCCGCGATTTGTGTCAGGGTAAGCAGCGGCCAGCCGGTTGCTCAACGCCATCATCTCGGCGCTCGCCTGCGCCAGCGTGACTCCGGCGCGAAGCCGGGCGATGGTTGTCGTCAAGTCGCGCGTACCCCGATATCGGAGCGTACCCGTGCCCGTGCCCATGGCGGTTGCCATGTTTAGAGGGGCCCAAAGGTCATAGGCGAGGCCGGGTGTGGTCCCTAGAAACGCTGGTGGAGCGACGCCTACGACAGACAGTTCGTTCCGATTCACCCGCAGACGTTTGCCGAGGACACGCGGATCGGAGTGAAAGTAGTCCTTCCACAGTTGATAGCTGATCACTACCACTGGCCCGGAGCCTGCCTCACGCCGCCCCTCTTCCGGCAGGAACGTGCGCCCCAGCACCGGCTTCACGCCCAGCAGGTCGAAATAGTTGCCGCTGACCAGTTCACCCCAGGCGCGGCGAGGGCGTCCGTCGCCCCCCAGGCTCAGTGGAGTGAAACGGGCCACGGCCAGGCCGGACAGCAACTTCGCATGGTCGCGGTAGTCCAGATAGTCGGTGAACGACATGCCGTTACGGAACTCTCCGCTGGCGTTGTGAATCTCCGCCAGTGCCAGCGACTCCGGAGCCTGGATGCCGGGGAAGGGCCGCAGCAGCATGTTGTCCACCCAACTGAAGACGGTCGTGTTAACGCTAATGCCGAGGGCCAGCGTCAGTACAGCCACGAAGGTAAAGCCGGGATTGTTGCGCAGGATCCGAAAAGCGTGCCGAAGGTCCGCGAGTAACGCATGCATGGCAGAATGCACCACACGTTAAGGGCCAAAGTAAATTGCCGCAAAAATGGAGTCCAGCGAGGGCAGGAGTGTTCGTTTTCGGACTAGAACGCCCGAAACCGGACGCCTGTCCTATCTACCCGTCAAGAACGACCTTGGGCCGCTCCCGCATTTCCACGATGTAGAATCGTTCCCATCATGACCCGCCGCGAACTTCTCACCTTGGCCGCCGCCGGAGCGGTTCAAGCGGCTCCTATAGCCCCTCTCATCGATACACACATCCATCTGTTCGAACCCACACGGTTTCCCTATCACGCCCTGGGTACCTATCAGCCGCCGCCGGAGCCACTAGGCCCTTACCTCGCTTTCACCAAGGCGGCCGGCATCGCCCATTCCGTCATCGTTCACCCGGAGCCCTATCAGGACGACCACCGCTACCTCTGGCACTGCTTCGAGTCGGAAACTCCGCCCGGGTACTTCAAGGGCACGCTGCTGCTGGATCCCATCGACCCCAGGACGCCGGCCCGCATGGCGGAACTGGTGAAAGCCCACCCCCACCGCATCGTGGCTCTGCGGATTCATGCCATGAATGCGCCCGGCGAGCCGCCGGAGAAGAGCGGTTCCATTCGAAACCGTGACCTCGCTGATCGGCGGATCCAGCAGGTTTGGCGCAAGGCGGCGGACCTCGACATCGCTATCCAGATGCACTTCCTGCCGCACCATGCCCCGGAGATCGGAACGCTGTGCCGCCGCTTCCCACAAGTGACGGTGCTGCTCGACCACATGGGGCGAACCGGTATGGGCACGCCGGCCGACGTCGACTCAGTGATGGCGCTGGCGAAGTATCCGAAGGTCTATTTCAAGTACTCCGGCTGGAGCTACTTCACGAATCCGGCCCTGCCCGTGGGGCCTATCGTCCAGCGCGCTCATCGAGAGTTCGGAGCCGACCGGATTCTGTGGGGCGGACTCGGAATGAATGCCAAGGCCCATGCCGAAGCGGAACGGATCTTCGCCACCCATTGGGCGTTTGCGCCCGCGGAGGACCGCGAGAAGATCCGCGGACGAAACGCCGCGCGGTTGTTCCACTTCGAATGAGATGGGGCGCCCCGGGCAAACGGGCCCTCAAGACGGGAAAGCGGCCTTCACCGAAGGTAGAGCCAGTCTCCGAAATAGCTCACCCATCTCCTCGACAGAGGGGCACCTCTTGGCGCCCAACCACCACATCATGAGCCCAAAAAGGCCACCCGCAATGAACTGAACAACCGCATCTTCCGGCATTTGATCGGTGCCGCCTGTCCTGGCCATGGCCTTGACGTCATCCCGGACCACCCGCACGATCACGTGCCTCAGCAAATGCTGGATCAGGGCGCCGCCGCGCTTGCTCACCATCGATGGAAATGCGCCGCGATGTTCGTCGGCGTGAGCCAGCAGGTGATGGCTGAACGCGAACAGCCTCTCATTGATGCTGCTGCCGCTCGACCGGGCTGCATCCTGCCGTTGCTGCAGGTCTGCCAGCAGTCCATTGAAGCCGCTCTCCAGTAGATCTTCCTTGTTGTCGTAGTGGGCATAGAAAGTGGCGCGGCCCACGTTTGCCTCATCGATGATCTCCTGCACGGAGATCGTGTCAAACTCCTTCCTCTTGATCAGCGAGAGCAGCGCCGCTTCCAGAAGCTGCTGCGTTCGTTGCACGCGACGATCCCTTGTCTTCGCCATCCGGCCCCCTCTCTTTCCGAACAATCGCCGCCTTGCTGCCCATTTCGAGACAGATGGCCCCAGTTTGTTTCGAGCCCGCGCGGGCAGGGCGGCGTCCTATTCGTAGCTGAGCACACTGACCTGCAATGAACAATATGTTCGGAAATGAGAGGTACAAGGTTCCGAGAGAAAGCCGAATTCAAACGGGTGCGCGGATCGTGCCGCGGGAGCTCGTGACGGTCTGCTCTGAACGAGTTTGGGTCGCTGATCCCCGGCGGCTCGTCCACCTGCAATTTCGACGCTTCGCGGGTTGCCCCGTGTGCAACCTGCATCTTCATTCCTTTGTGAAGCGCGAGGCCGAGCTTGCCGCGGCCTCCATTCGTGAGGTCGTGATCTTCCATTCGACGACCGAAGAGTTGCTGCCGTACGCGATGGGCCTGCCGTTTGCCGTGGTGGCCGATCCCGACAAACTGCTCTATGTGGAGTTCGGTGTGGAGTCCTCGCTTCGCGCCCTGCTGGATCCTCGCGCCTGGCTGGCGATTGCGCGCGGCATCCTTTGGAGCCTGGTAGAAATTGGGCGTGGACGCGAATCCGCACCAGCGTTGCAGCCGCACGGCGGCCGCTTCGGGCTGCCGGCCGACTTCCTCATCGCCAGCGACGGCCGTGTTCTGGCCTGTAAATACGGATCTCACGCGTACGATCAGTGGTCGGTCGATGAGGTGCTCGCCCTGGCCGGCGCGCAAGCCACTCGCTCCACGAGCCCTTCGGACATCTGACGGAGGACTGTCGGAGCCCGCATCCTCGGGAAAAGTTTACAGGAACATTCCATTCACTGAGCCGTATCAAGGGCGAGGGAAACTGTGCGCGAAATACTTCAAGACGTTCGATACGGCCTCCGGACTCTGCGGAAGAGCCCGGGTTTCACGACAGTTGCCGTTCTCACGCTCGCCATCGGCATCGGCGCGAACACGGCTATCTTCAGCTTCGTCGACGGCGTTCTTCTGAAGCCTCTACCCTATGCGAACGCCGACCGGATCATGCGCGTACTGGAGAAGCCGCCCGGTGACCCGGACTCCCGGAACGGGATCTCCACACTCAACTTCCTCGATTGGCAGCGCCAGAATTCGGTGTTCCAATACATGGCTGCGCGGACCGGTGGCTCGGTTACGCTGACAGGAGTCAGCAACCCCATTCAGTTGCGCGGCGCCAGGATGTCGGCCCACGGCTTCGACATTCTGGGCGTGCGGGCCGTGCTTGGCCGGACCTTCGCTGCCGACGAAGATCAGCCAGGCAAGAGCCGTGTCGCGGTTCTGAGCCACGCCCTCTGGGTATCTCAGTTCGGTTCCGACCCGGCCATCATCGGACGGGTCATCCAGTTGGACGGCGAACCGAACGTGGTCATCGGCGTTCTGCCCGAGGGCAGCGCGTTCGATCGCTCGTTCGCCCAGATTTTCCGGCCCCTCGTCTTCGAGCCGCAGAACATGACCCGCAACTTCCACTGGTTTGGCGCAATCGGCTTGTTGAAGCCGGGCGTCACAGTGAAACAGGCTCAGGCCGAGATGGATGCCATCGGCGGACGTATTGCTCGCGACTATCCTGACTCCAACAAAGGCTGGAGTGTGGCAGTCGATCCCTTGTCGGACGTCACCGTCGGCAAGCAGTTGCGCAAGTCGCTCTATGTACTGCTGGCCGCCGTCGGCATGGTGTTACTGATCGGCTGCGCCAATCTTGCCAATCTGACGCTGGCGCGCGGCACTGTGCGGGAAAGGGAGGTGGCAATTCGCGTGTCGGTCGGTGCCAACCGTTGGCGGCTGATGCAGCAGTTCCTCACTGAGAGTGTTCTGCTCTCCCTGATTGGTGGAGGGATGGGTGTGGCGTTGGGCTATGTGCTGGTGGCCGGTTTGAAAGCCGCGGTTCCTCCATTTTCCTTGCCGCCGGAAGCTGAGATCACTCTGGACTCGCGCGTCCTTTTGTTCGCCATCGGCCTCTCTGTGTTCACTGGCTTGATCTTCGGCCTGGCGCCCGCCATTCAAGCGACGCGATCCGATCTCGCCGGCAGCATGAAGGAAGGCAGCCGCGGATCGAGCACCGGCAGCGCCAAACACCGTCTTCGTTCCGTACTGGTGGTGACAGAGGTGGCGCTCGCATTCCTGCTGCTCGCGGGTTCCGGGCTACTCATCCGCAGTTTCTTTGCCATGCAGAACGTCGACACCGGCTTCAATACGGAGAATGTGATTACGGCGGGGCTACCGATCTCCGAAAAACGCTTCAAGACGCCCGAGGCCCTGAATACCTATCTGCGTCAGGTGGTCTCGAACGTGGAGAGCCTGCCGGGGATTCGTGATGTGGCGCTCACCTCGGCCCTGCCGATGCAGGGCTGGGGCTACGGCATGCCCTTTCAGGTGGCGGGGAAGCCCTTTGTGGATCGCGCCAATCGGAAAGCGTGCTTCTTCAAAATGGTCAGCGCGTCCTACTTCCGTACGATCGGCATGAAGTTGAAGAAGGGCCGCGGTCTGACGGGTGGCGATATCAAAGGCGCTCCGCCGGTGACCGTGATCAACGAGACGATGGCGCGGAAATACTTTGCGAATGAAGAGCCGGTTGGCCAGCGGATCCTGATTCAGGAAATCGTGCCGGGCAAGACGGCGCTCGGCCCCGAGATCCCTTGGGAAGTGGTGGGCGTGGTGAAGGACGAGAAGGTGGGTAACCTGGATGAAACCCGGGACAACCCGGGCATGTACGTTAGCAATGAGCAGAGCCCGGTCTTCTTTGAGGCGTTGGTCGTCCGGGCGGCCATGGATCCGCTGCGACTGCAGAAGGCGATCACCGACGCAGTCCATCAGGTGGACAAGGACCAGGCGCTCACCGACATGAAGACCCTGGAGCAGATCAAGACCGAGTCGATGGCCAGCAATCGTCTGAACTCCATCATGCTGGGTGGCTTCGCAGCCGTCGCTCTGCTGCTCTCCGCGATCGGAATCTATGGGGTGATCTCGTATTCCGTGGTGCAGCGCACACACGAGATTGGGATTCGAGCCGCCATGGGTGCGCGGACGGGCGACGTGATCGGCCTGATTCTCAAGCGCGGCGTGGTGATGGCGGCGGCAGGGCTGGTGATCGGCTTCCTGGGGGCTCTTGCGCTCACCCGGTTGCTGACGACGCTGCTGTTTGGCGTCAGCGCCCGCGACCCCATGACCATCGCCTCGGTGGGTGGAATCCTCGCGGCAGTGGCCCTGCTCGCGAGCTATGTGCCCGCCCGGCGGGCGGCTAAAGTGGACCCAATGATCTGTCTGCGCTACGAGTGAGCTGCCGGTTTCCAAGGGGGCTGCGCACTGTTCCCTTGGCATTCATCCGGCCGGTTGACAGGTCTCCGGTTTCGCGCGGTATCAGGAGCCTCGAACCGTTTGATGCTACGATTGGACGTCGCGCTTGCAAGGAGCCGGTTCGGCACATCGTGTTGAATTTCGGCACCCATCGTGCCGTTGCCGTCACCAGAAGCAACGTTACTCGCGATCCCTCCTTCCGGTTCCATCGTCCCTCCAGCCGGCCGGTACGGTTCTATAGCGGACCGTTCCCATCGCGTTGTGACATTCCGATCTGGCGGGCGGCGGAGGCCAGGACCGAGAGGCACTCGCGTCCAAGCGTGGACTTAAGGATAACGATGACCAAACAACTAGCAAAACGCCACAAGCGCCAGGTGGCGCGGGCGAAGCAGAAGATCAAGCTTTCCGAGCCTGACGTTCGAACGCCGGAGCAAATCAAGGCGGCCCGGGAGGCAAGCGCCCCCGCCGGCGGTTGGCGCAGCGGTCCGAGCGCCAGCTACGCCGGGCCTTCCTCCCGCAACCAGGGCAGCCAGTCCGCGGATACCAGGTCGAAGGGTGAGAGCTAACGTCATGCTCCGCGCCGCGATGAGCTTGTTCTCTACGCGATGCCCCCACTGCGGCTCCATCGAGTTTAGAAGCGTCGGAGTGCGCAATTTTCTGGAGCAGGCCGTATTCTGGCTCCTCCAGCCTTGTCGCTGTGACTTCTGCGGCCGCCACTACTTCATATTTCGCTGGCAACTGCCGGTGGAAGGCACCGCATAGTCAGGGTGTGGGCCTTGTCCACCGAAAACCCGGCATCTGAGCGGAGGTCGCAAACAGCGGTGCGTGGTGCCACGGCCCGGCCGACAATGACGGTGCCTGGGGCGACCTACTTCACTCCCTGACTTCCATCATCATGTCGGATGGGAGCCTCAACTCCTTCCGGAGTTTCAACACAAACTGCCTGGCCGCGTGGCGCCGGGACGATTCGTCGGTGCCCATGCGGAACTCATGAGCCGTCAGCACCCGGCGGCTGGCCGGTTCACGCAGTTCCAATCTGGAGTCCTCCGGCCGCCCGGTCACCTTCCGGTACATCACCTGGGCGGCAATCGAATCGAACTTGGGTGCCAGATTTACGGTGAAATGCGGTGCCGTGTGCGTGGCATGGAACTCGACGTTCAGCTTGAGTTCCTCGGCCGCGCCGCGAAGATGAGGGGCGAAGTCGTGAAGACCTTCCATGACGACGACCTTTGGCTGGTCAAAGGCGAAACAGGGGAGACCGCTCAATAAAGCTGTTAGCAACATGACGAACTTGGTCATGTTTCTATCGTAGGATAGGTGCTTGCGAGATGCAAGACTATTCAGACTTGCTCCACGGCGGCGCAATCCCGGCCGTCCGGGCGTAGGCGATCATCTGCCCCGTGTGCTCGTTCGTGTGCGCCAGGATTCGCAGATAGATCGCATTGGCCGTCGCCGGTTTGCCAAAGAAATCCACCTTCTTGGCGAGCCCGGCTGCTCCAGCTTCCTTGTACGCCTTCTCCACAGCGGCCTTCGAGCGCTCCAGCAGTTCAACAGCCTGAGGCTTCGTCGCCTTGGTCTTCTCCCAGTCGTGGATTTCCTTCACGTCCGGCCACGAACCCGCCGCCCCAGCCTTGCCTAGCAGCAGCAGGTTGCTCGAGCCCAGATGGACGAACACCTCGCCGGCCGAGCGGACGCCGGGCGCCGGCCGCCAGGCGAACTTAGATTCCGGAAAGGCCTTCGCTAAATCGATGGCATGCTGGGCCGTGTAGGTGAACTCCCACAGGAACTCATCCGTGGCCGGATCTGCCTGCAAAACGGCCGGAGCCGCGAGCAGCGCGAGCGAGAATTCGCGGCGCGACGTCATTTCCTTACTGTCCTTTCTTCCTGGCCCGGTGGGCCAGTGTTTTGGCAATGTAGGCCGCGGCGTCCGGTGTCTGGCACGAGGTCTCGCCGTGATCCACGACCACTTTCCCAATTCGGGCGGCGGTGGCCAGCACCAGTGGGTGCAGCGACGGCCGACTAACCCCCATCGCTATGAGCACACCATTCATGGAATGGCGCACCCGGTTCATCGACTGATGAATATGCTTCTCGATGAACCCGAGGGTCTCTTTAAGATACTCCTCCGAGAGACTCTCTCCGCCCGCGATAGCGTAGGACAGTAACAGCCACCCCGCCTGGGCGGTGAACTCCACCTTCGACTTCATCCATTTCTCACGCTTCTGGCGGGCGAGCGGCGTTTGCGCCACGAACTTGCCGAACAGATCGGTGAGAGAGTACCCTTCCAGGTCCATCACCCATTGATCCAGAAGCTCCGACGTCGTGGCCTGCGGATCGGCGATCATCGTGGCCAGAACGCGTGCATCGAAGTTGCCCGTCGCCCACAGTTCCTGAGCCAACGCGTGGTTGCACCCTATCTTCTTTTGGAGCTTGTTGAAGTTGGCGAACGAGACGCCGAACATGGGTTCCGCCGCGCCGTGCCGCCGGTAGATCTTGCGCGTCTGCTCGCTGCCCAGCGACTCCAGCGTCTGCATGGCCTCCTTTAGAGTCATGCGGTTCCTCCTCGACACGCGGTATCCGCACAGAATATCACCACCCGTCACGAGTGGCCCTCTGCGATATACTCCGCGTCAGTATGTTCTATCGCACACTGTTCGCGCTGGTCGCCCTGCTCGGGCTGTCGCAGGCCGCCGAGGTCACCAAAGGCGTCGCCGCCCGCAACGTCTCCACGTTCCGATTCCAAAGCAATTCGCTGAATGCCGACCGCGTAGTGAACGTGATCCTGCCCATGGACTACCAGCAGTCCACGCGCCGCTATCCGGCGCTCTATCTGCTGCACGGGCTGGGTGACGACCAGTCGGCCTGGGCCTTCATGACCAATGTTTCCGCCTATGCCAGCCGCTTCGGCATCATCATTGTCATGCCTGACGCCGGCCGCAGTTGGTATGTGAACAGCGCCGCGGATCCGGCCGCGAAGTACGAAGACATGATCGTCAAGGACCTGATCCCTTACGTCGACAGCAACTACCGCACTATCCCGCTGCGCCGTGCGCGGGCCGTCGCCGGCTTGTCGATGGGCGGCTACGGAGCGATGTTCCTGGGTCTCAAGCACTCCAACCGCTTTGCGGCCATCGGCGCCTTCAGCGGAGCGCTCGCTATCTCGCACGGCAACCCAGCGCCCGTCCCACCCACCGCCACGGCGGAAGCGCGCAAGCGATCCGAGGAGATGAACGCCCTCTTCGGCCCCGCCGACTCGGCCGCCCGCAAGGAACGCGACCCCTTTGAACTCCTCGACAAAGTGCCCGCCGGTCAGATGCCCCTGCTCTACATCGCCTGCGGTGGACAGGATTTCCTGCTCAAGCACAACCGCGATTTCGTCGACCTGCTGGCCACGAAGAAGGTCCCTTACGAGTATCGTGAGATCTCGCCGCGGGTTCATTCCTGGGATTTCTGGGATGACCAGATCGACATCTTTCTGGGGATACTTGCTCACATGCCCGGCTTCCCCATGGCGCAACCTCATCCCATGCCGCCGCAGCCGATGCCACAGCCCATGCCGCAAAACTGACGGGCCTGGGTGACCGGCCTTCGGGCAACGCGACTCACAAGGTTCGGGGAATGAAGGAGAAGCTCCGGATGGCGACGTTGGCGCTTCGATTGAATCTCCGGCCTCCGAGATGAAAGTCGATGACGATGCGGTCGAAACTGGTGATGCCCGGATGCGCGGGTATGGGAAAGCGCAGGACGGACTCGCCGGACTCGTCGATGCGCTGGACGCCAAGCGATTGACGGGGCGCAGGATGCACCTCGGAGGTTGTCAGCACAACTTCCAGTGCGATAGAGCGCGGCATCGGATCCTGACTCTGGATCGTCACATCCAACGCCGCGCAACAACGCGGATCAACGGCCGCGGGCAGTTGTTGGTGAGCCTGCATCGTTAGGAATCCGTGACGACCGGCGGTGAAATTGTAGGTTACCGGCGAGTCGCGAAACACTTTTGCGCTGGCGGTCGGCCGCCGGTGGGGCGGCGAGAGAATCCAGTAGACGCCAGAGAAAATGATCGTCCCTGGTGGTGTGGCCCGCCGCCCGGCAAGATGGGATCGCCCGCGAGGGGGCGGAAGGCTCACCTTTGTCGCAGTTCGGGTCTCGGCCAAGAGGATTGCTCCGGAGATGAGGTCTGCGCCGGTCGGCCGGTCGCCTGCCGAATCCGGTCCTTGTGACGCCAGCCCAGAGCCAGCGCGGCGAGCCGGAAGCGGGATCAGTGCCAGGCAGGCCAGGACGAGGGCGAGGCCGCCCTGGAGCAGGAACCGCGCGGGCGCGTGCCCGCTCCTTGGAGGAGGTTCAATAGCGGGGGCAGTCGCAGTCAGCAGCAGCGCTCCGCACCCGGACAGTATCGCGGCGGCTGGCATGTAGCCGCCGACCGCGCTGACCACGGAGATCTCCAAGGTGACCGTCGCTGCCACGGCATAGGCCAGTCCACGGGTTAGCGCACCGGGGGAACGGACCGAGAATAACGGAGGGGGGGGCGTCGTCATCGGCCAAGCCGCGATCCGCGATGATGAGAGAGGAGCGGCGAAGCAGTCGGCCCGCGGCGAGGCCACAGAGAAAGGCCGCCGGAATGGCCAGAGATAAGCGCTGTGCCGTCAGGACGGCTATCGGCGCGAACCACGCGCCGATGGCCCCGCTCATCCAGGAGAGGCTGGATGCCTCTTCCTCTGGACAGCAAGTGAAATAGGGTAGGGTGATCCGGGCCACCAACGTCGTCGTGCCCGCCGAGATTAGGACGGCGAGCAGTGCCTTCCAGATGGTCCAACCGGCCGGGTCCGCCATTGGCTGTGGTTTGGGGGCGACGAAGGCCGCGGCCGCAACCCCGGCCAGAAGGCAGGCGACAAACGGGAGCCAGGGCAGGGCCGGGTCCGGTCGACCATCGACGTAGGGTGAGCCTGCATCGATGGAATCGCTCAATAGCATGGTGTCTCCACGCGGTCTGTTGTGCATTGAGACACCATGGCCGGGTAACTGGTTCCGGAACTCAAGCCGTTTTCTCTGCGTGTACACGCTTTTCCGTGTAACGCGGCGGCATTTGATGCTAATTATTCCGGACGTTTGAGTTCCGTTCGTCTCGCCGTGGTGCCCTTGGTGGGGAATCGGCTGTTGCCTCGATCGGCCGTTATAATGGAGGCCGCCGTGTCTCATTCCTCCTGGGTTGCCAAAACTGTGCTCGCCCTGCTAGCCGCCGGCACCTCGGCGAACGCAGCTGGCCCCCTCGACTTTGGCTTGTCCGAATACCGCAAGGCACTGCAGGAGCGTGGCCTCAGCCCGGAACGCAACCTCATCCAGACTGAGTTCTCGATGGTCCTGTCGGAGGATGGATTCTCCATCACCGGCAACATCATTCGCGGCGGCAGCCAGCGTGGCCTCATGTACGGACTGCTGGAAGCCGCGGAGCAGATCCGCAGGCAGGGCCGCCTGTCGGCCGCGAAAGTGGACCCGCCCAGCCAGATGCGCGGCATCCGCTGGTTCCTCCACAACGAAGAGCTCGAACGCGGCTGGTATTACGACCACGACCATTGGCGGGCCTTCTTCGAGATGCTGGCCCGCAACCGTTTCAACCGGTTCAATCTCGTCTTCGCGCACCAGACGGACTATCTGGCACCGCCCTACCCGTTCTGGGTGGAGGTTCCGGAATTCCCGCAGATTCGCGCCAAAGGGCTCACGGCGGAACAGCGGGACAGGAATCTCGAAACGCTCAAGTTCATCGCCCAGACAGCTAATGAGCTCGGCATCGATTTCACGCTTGGTGTCTGGGAGCACGACATCCAGCGCGGCATGACGCCCAGCGTGGAAGGGCTCACGCCCGAGAACATCGGCCCCTATTCCTATGCGGCCCTGAAGTTGGTCTTGCAGCACTGCCCGGGTATCCGTAGTGTCCAGATGCGGACGAATGGCGAGTCCGGCATTCCGTCCGACCGGCAGGTGGCTTTCTATCGCGACTACGTCTTCAGGGCACTGCGCGAAACCGGCCGTCTGGTCCAGTTGGATCTACGCGGCTGGCTCATGCAGCCCGGCCTCATGGAGGCGGCCCTCAATGCCAAGGTGCCGCTACGCCTCTCGTCGAAGTATTGGGCGGAGGACCTCGGCCGCTCCTACCCGCCGGCGGAGACCTGGCCGAATTACTCATTTCTGAACTTCCTGGAGAAGCCGCCTGTCACCGAGCGTCCGCGCCTGTGGCAGTTCTATTGGGAGCTGTGGGGTCTGGGCTCGCACCGGCTGCTGCTCTGGGGCGATCCGGCGTATGTGAAGCGCGCCGCTCTCAGCTTTCCCATGAGCGGAGCGATTGGTTTCGAGATCGACCCACCCATGGCCCAGAAGGGCTTTGGCAACCATCCGGGACAGTGGGATGTCTTCACCGAGGCACAGCAGAACCGGGTCTTCTGGAAGTGGGACTGGCAGCGCTACTGGCTCTTCTACACGCTGTGGGGCCGACTTGGTTACAACCCGGAGGAGTCGGACCGTGTGTGGCTGGACGAGTTCCAGCGCCGTTTCGGAGCCGCCGGCAAGGACGTCTTCGAAGCTACCCGCAATGCCAGCAAAGTGCTAAACGAACTGGTAGCCGTCCACCTGGCCGATCCCAATATGTACATATGGCCCGAAATCAATCCGGGTGGCTTGATCGACTCCTACGCCGATGTCCGGCCCAGCGACTGGCGGTATGTGGCCTCGTTCGAGGAGAACGTCAGAAACCGTGTGGAAGGGCGGGCCTCGGCCAAACAGACCGCCGCTCAAACGGCTGAGCACTTCGACACCTACGCCCTGGCTACTGAGCAGGCGGTGGCCCGCGCCGAGGCCGCGCTTGGCGAGAAGAACAAGGAATGGCTGGGTACGAAGCCGGACCTGGATGTGCTCGCTCTGCTCGCCCGCTATCACGGACGCAAACAGCGGGCCGCCGATGATCTCGTCTGGTTTGAGCACACCAATGATGAGCCCGCCCTCACGGCGGCCCAGCAGGAACTCTCCGGAGCCCTGCTCGTGTGGCTCCAACTCGTGAAGCTCACCGATGGACTCTATCCCGAGAACATGGCCTTCGGCCCCGAAGACATCGGTCATTGGAAGGACAAGCTGCCGTACGTCCAGCACGACGTCGAGACCGTGAAACAGCGCGTCGAGCTGTGGAAGCGGTATGGCCGCGTCGACTACGGTTTCGACTTCGGAGCACCAGTGAAGGACCCGCGCGAGAACAGCTACCGCCAGAATCGCTCCGTCGAGCAGAGCACCGTGCTGGCTGGCTTCTCGGCGGTGTCGCCGGAATCGCTCTTCGACGACGCCCACGGCTATGGCTGGTTGGGAAGTGGAGCCAGGACGGCCGCGGCTTTGCCTCCCGTGCCCTATGCGGAAGTGCGTGCCGTGGGTCGCGATCCAAAACATCTACCGTCGAACCTGTTGTTGGGTGACTCCATCCAGGGGGCCGGTGGGATCTTCCGGACCAAGGTGAAGGGGGATGAGTTCAAGGCCCTGCTCCTTCGGCCCGATGGATCAGTGGACGAGAAGCAGCTACGGGCACAGGCTGGTGTGGTGGATGTCCCCATGCCCGAGGGCACATGGCAGTACGCGGGGCTCATCCTGCAGAACATGGCGCCGCCGCCCCTGCCGCAACGCTTACCCAAGCCGCTGCCCAAGCCTGCGTTCGAGCACAATGCTCCGAAGCTGATCGCCGCAGGCAAGCCCATCCAACTGCTGCTGCATGTCTACCCGTTCAGCAATGTCAGGACGGTGCGCTTCCACTATCGGCCTCTGAACCAGTTGGCCCAATGGAAGACCATGGAGGCGCCGCCGCAGCGGGCCCTGTTCCAGTTGACCGCCGAGGACACGGACCCACGTTGGGACCTCCAGTATTACTTCGAAATCCTCAACACTGAGGGCTCCGGTTGGTTCTTTCCCGATCCGGACCAGACGCGTCCCTACTTCGTGGCGACCGTCCAGATCGAGGTTCCACCACCACCTCCTCCGCCGGCGCCTCCGCCGAATGAAAGCGCTCCCCCGCCTCACAACGGCGTGAAATAATGTCCCCATGTTCAGACGCAGTCTTCTCCTCTTCGCGGGCGTCCTTGTCGCGACGCTCGCGCTGTCGGCCCAGGATCCGCCCTACCTCATCCAGGATGGATGGAAACCGCTGTTGAACGGCACGAACCTCGAAGGCTGGCACGCCGCTGATCCCACCAAAGCCCACGAGTGGGTGGCGGCGCGGGGGATTCGTTTCGACCGGATGTACCAGCCGAAGGCTCTCTCGTTCGTCGGCAACACCGGCGACCGCATGATCAACGGCAAGAACGGACGTACGCAGAACATTCTCACCGACCAGAAGTTCGGTGACATCGAGCTCTACATCGAGTGGATGATCCCCAAAGGCGCGAATTCGGGCGTCTACCTGCAGGGGCTCTACGAGATCCAGATCCTCGACAGCTTCGGCTCGCAGGACCTGACCACCGGCGACTGCGCGGCGGTGTATCACCGTTGGATCAACGATCGGCCTGTGGGCGGTTCCGCTCCGAAGGTGAACGCCATGCTGGCGCCGGGCAATTGGCAGCGGTATCACATCTGGTTCCGTGCGCCGCGCTTCGACGCCTCCGGCAAGAAGACCGAGAATGCCCGCTTCCTGCTCGTCATGTTCAACGGAGTCGAGGTCCAGAGGGACGTCGAAGTGCCGGCCGGCACACGCGCGCACTACGACATTCCCGAGGCCGCGACCAATCCCCTGATGCTGCAGGGCGACCACGGTCCGGTAGCCTTCCGCAACATCTACTGGCGGCCCTTGGGCGAATTGCCAGAGCGCTAACCGGCATGAGCTGGATCGATATCTCCACCCCGATCCGTAGCGACATGGTCGTCTGGCCCGGCGATACGCCGGTGCATGTGGAACAGACCATGTTCCTCGCTTCGGGCGACCCCTTCAATCTCACCGTGCTGAGCATGACGGCACACACGGGGACGCATGTCGATGCGCCCCGCCACTTCCTGGCCGACGGTGTGGCCATCGAGCAGATGCCGCTGGATACGCTAATGGGGCCGGCCCAGGTGATCGACGTCGACGACCCTCACGCCGTCCGGGCTCGTCACGTGCCGGACGATCTCGAGCCCGGCGCCCGCATCCTCTTCAGGACCCGGAACTCCACTGAGTATCTGGCGAGGCCCGGGTTTGTGGAGGAGTTCGTCTACGTTTCCGAGGAAGCGGCCCTGAAGCTCGCCGCGGCCAGAGTGCGCATGGTGGGGGTGGACTATCTGTCGGTGGGCGGGTTCCAGAATGACCTGCGCGAGACGCATGTCGCCCTGCTGGGCGCGGGCATCTATGTGGTCGAGGGACTGGTGCTGACACACATCAAGCCGGGACGCTACGAATTGGCGTGTCTGCCTTTGCTGATTCCGGGCGCGGACGGCTCGCCGGCCCGAGCTCTGCTTCGACCGTTGCCTTAGTGGGTGGTGTCCGGAGTCCGCGTACAGACCGGAGCTAACCTTTCAGCGGTCGGCTCGCGCCTGCCTGGCTGGCGGCTGAACGCTGACGGCTGAGAGCTACAATTCGAATACCGTACCGGACTTCCGAAACAGGGTGCTCAATGCGCGCTGACCTGCGGCTGTGGAGCGTTGAGCTTCACCTCGATGGTCTTCTCCGCCTCATTCACTTCGAACGTCTGGCCGAAGGTTTGATAGCCCTTGGCGATCACCTGGATCAGGATGTTCCCCTGGGGTAGCGGCGGAATCTTCGCCACTCCTTCCTGGTTGGTCTTCATCTGCCAGGCGGTGTGGGTTCGTTTCCCGAGTTTGACGTAGTTGCGGCCGGGTGAGAACTTGACGATCACACTGGCGCGGTCGATGGGCTTGTCCGTGTAAGTCCTCACTTCCACTCTTAGAGTGGTCATGGGCGGATCCGCCAGCACGGGGAAGGCGAACACCAGCAGGGCCATCAGGGCGAAAAAACGTGATCGCATACTCTAATTCTAAGCGATGTCGGGCAGAAGGTATCTTCCAGCCGGGTAAACAACATCGGCTGCTTTGTACCCGCTGCGCACCGCGCCTTCCATGGTGGCCGGCCAACCGGAGCGGGTCCAATCACCGGCCAGCACCAGGTTGGGCACGTTCGTGCGGGCCTCCGGGCGGAGTTGCTCCAGGCCGGGCTTCGCCGAGAACGTGGCGCGGATCTCCTTCACCACGTGGGATTTGACGAGTTTGGCTGCGCCGGTTGCCGGGAAGAACTCTTTCAGTTCGCGCAGAGCGAGCTCGATGACCTCGCTACGGGGCATGTCCGTCAGTGTCCTGGACGCACTCACGACCAGTTGGAGATAACGGCCGTCCTGCTTGTTGAAGACCCATTGCAGCGTGCGGTCGAGCAGGGTGGCGTGGGGCAGATCGGTCACCGGACGGTCGAACCAAAGGTGGATCCCGGTGATGGGTGAGTGCTCGAAGGGCGTGTAGTCGATGGCCAGTGGTGTCGCCAGCAGGGCGAGGCGCTCAAAGGGCAGAGCCGAGATGTAGTGATCAGCCGTGAAGCGCTCATCGCCGGAGTATACGGCGCTGACGCGGCCCTCTTCGAACTCGATGCGCGAGACCGGAGTACGGAAGCGGATGGTGACGCCGGGGATTCGCCGCCAGGCATCCTGGGAATAGAGCTCGCCTAGCGGTACGGCCGGGACGCCCATCTGATAGGAATTGGACGACGCGAGAAAGCCGAGATAGAAAACCTGGAGCCCATGCGAGGCAGCCATCCGATCGAGTTCCTCGTTGATGGAGCTGACCAGAATCTGGCGCCAGAAGCGTTCGATGGCCTGTGCGGGCTGGTGTTTCTCCCTCAGCCAGTCGAGCATCGTAATGGCGTCGAGATCCTTGCGCGAGTGCCATTCGCTTTGAATGGCGAGCAACGCCTTGCCCACCGCGATCTTGTCGGACAGTGACAGGAAATGGAGCGTCGCAAAGGAACCAGTGAAGTGTAGTGGCTTGGGCAAAATGCCGGCCTTCATGGTAGACATGCGCCCGCCGGGCTCGATGAAGAAGAATTCCTTATGGAACTGGATGCTCTGCTCCACCCCAAGACGCCGGTAGAAGTCCAGCAGGTTGACGCAGCAGCGCAGCAGGATGTGCTGGCAATTGTCGATCACCTCACCGGATTCGTCAGCGGGCAGGGGGTAGGACGTGGCGCGGCCGCCCAGAAAATGGCGTGCTTCCAGAACCGTGACTTGGTGGCCCGACTGAGCGAGAGCGGCTGCGGAGGAGAGCCCGGCGAGACCGCCGCCGAGCACAACGACATTCGGCATCTCAGGACATGACGGGAAGGCGGGAGCGTTTACCACCGCCACCGTTGGAATCCCAGTTCATGGCCAGCCAGGCGCAAATCACAACAAAGAGAATGTAGATAGCGTCGGATACATCCATGGTTTTTCCAGTATTCAGTCTTTTGTCTTAGGACGCAATGGCACCCTGGTTCCAGTACTCGGTGAACCAACCTATTCATAGAACACGCGTGTCACCGCGGCGGTGATGCCCCCCATGATGATGCCCGATGAGCCAATGGCGGTGCATCTTAGTGCGCCACCTTGGCGCGCCCGTAGATCCTGATCATGTTCCTGATCATCTGCAGACCGTGCTGGCCGTCGGTCGAGAGCAGGCTCTCCGGATGGAACTGGACGGCTTCCACCGGCAGGTCGCGATGACGAATGCCCATGATGATGCCGTCCTCGCTCTCGGCCGTGATTTCCAGGCACGAGGGCAGTTTGTCGCGCAGGGCGTAGAGCGAGTGATAGCGGCCTACCTTGACCTTGGGCGGCAGGCCCTCAAAGACGCCGAGGTTGCGGTGCTCCACCCATGAGGGCTTGCCATGCATGGGATAGGGCAGCACGCCCAGTTCGCCGCCCCAGGCCTCGACGATGCCCTGCAAGCCGAGGCAGACGCCAAAGACAGGGATGCCGAGCGCGGCGGCGTGACGGGCCGTCTGAGGCACGTTGAAATCGTTCGGCCGGCCTGGGCCGGGAGAGATCATGACGATGTCCGGTTTGATCTCGCCGATCAAAGACAGTGGGAAGCCGCTACGGTAGGTGACCACCTCAGCTCCGGTCTGGCGGGCGTAATTGGCCAGGGTCTGGATGAAGCAGTCGTCGTTGTCGACCAGTAGCAGCTTGATGCCGTGACCCGAGTTCTCGATCTCCACCGGGCCGGCGGCGGTCTTCGACTTGGCGTGCAGGGAGCGGAAGAAGCCTGTGGCCTTCAGGCGCGTTTCCTGCTCCTCGGCCTCCGGAATGGAGTCGTAAAGGAGGGTCGCGCCCACGGGATAGCGGGCCACCCCGTTCTTCAGATGGACAGTCCGGATGAGGATGCCGGTATTCATGTCGCCGTTGAGGGACAACATGCCGACGGCGCCGCCGTACCAGCCGCGCGCATCCTTTTCGAGGTTTTCAATGGCCTGGGCAGCGGCTTTCTTGGGCGCTCCGATGATGGTAACGGCCCACATGTGGGACAGGAACGCGTCGAGCGAGTCGAAGCCCTCGGCGATGTTGCCCTCGACGTGGTCGACGGTGTGGAACAGGCCGGCATAGCGCTCAACGAGACGTCGGCCGATGACGCGGACTGAGCCGGGTTCGCAGATGCGCGATTTATCGTTGCGATCCACGTCGGTGCACATCGTCAGCTCCGACTCTTCCTTGGGCGAGTTGAGCAGCTCGCGGATGAGGTCGTGATCGCGCAGTGGGTCGCCCGTACGGCGCGTGGTGCCGGCGATGGGACAGGTTTCCACGCGGCGGCCTTCGACGCGCACGAACATCTCCGGGCTGGCGCCGATGAGCTGTTCGTCGCCGAGCTGGATCAGGAACTCATACGGGCTGGGACTGGTGGTCTGGATTCGTTGGAAGAGTTCGGACGGGCTGCCCTGGAAGCCAGTGGAGAAGGTTTGGCGAAGAACGACCTCGTAGTAGTCGCCCTGCTTCATTCCGCCGCGCACGGTCTCAACTTTGGCGGCGTACTCCTCGGGCGTGTGATCGGAGACGATCTCGTCCACCGCGCCTGAGGCGACGGGTGCGATGTCCTCGGCGGTGCGGGAGAGGCCGAGGGTCGAGAGGGATTCGAAGTCGAAATCGTACTGATAGCGCTCGATGACTTCGCGCTTGCGATCCATGAAGCAGATGTCGTCGCAGAAATAGAGATGAAGGTCCTTGTGGCCATGGCGCGGCAGCTTCAGTTCGATGGGGTCGAACTGAAACAACAGGTCATAGCCGAAGGCGCCCACCAGGGCGAGCCGAGAATCCTTGGGATGGCGAAACTCGTTAACCAGGGCGCGCAGGACCGAGAAGCACGACGGCTGTTTGCTTCGTTCTTCCTCGGAAAACAGAGTAGGTAGCGGCTTCAGCACGCCCTGCAGAAGGCCAGCGGAGAGGCCAAAGGAATCCCAGTGCGGGTGGTCCTTCAGCGCGGCGTAAAGCATCTCGGCCAGCATCTGGCCGCGGGTGTTCAGAGGGCGAAACTGGATATCCCTGCCGCGGCCGGTGATTTCGAGGGGCGGGCAGAGGCTGGCGATGTCCCATCGTGCATAACGCTCAGGGTATTCATAACCCGAAGACAGATAGATGCCACGGTGGTGATCCAGTTCGTGCAGCAGGTGGTCGAGGCCGCGCTTGAATGGAAGCCGTGACACCGTACGGGACACGTCAATCCCGCTCTTTGTGGTGTAACGAAGCGTTCGCATGGGAGGGCTGTTCTTCTAGGGTAACATTGCAGAGATGCGACTCCTCTGCCTCCTCCTATTAGGACTCGTGCCCCTGGCCGGCCAGACGGTCAAAACTCGGATTACGGCGGCTGATCTGTTGAAGATCCGGCAGGTGACGCAAGTGGACGTCGCGGCCAATGGGAACTTTGCTGTCTATGGGGTTCGCTCGATGTTCGCCGACGAAGGGAAGGAGGGAAAGGACGGGAAGGACGGCGAGACTCACTACGGGTACCGCACGCACCTGTGGCGCGTGGATCTCAACGATCCGGCGGCGCAGCCCGTGCAGTTGACGTTTGGTGACCGCAACGACTCGCCCGCCGGATTGAGCTCCGACGGTAAGCTGCTGGCGTTTCTGCGAACAGAGAACGCGGCGGACGTGGCATCGAAGGCCAAGCCGAAGACGCAGGTGTTCCTCCTGACGATGGACACGCCCGGCGAGGCACAAGCGGTGACGAACCTGGAACAGGGCGCCACCGCAGTGGTGTGGCGGCCTGATGGCAAGGCTCTGCTGGTAAGCAGTGCCATCCCGCTGTCGAAGATCGAGGGTGTTCCGCCCTACTCCCTGGACCGTCCTGGTCGCGAGTACGAGAGCTACACCAAGGAGCAGTTGGAGGCCGCGCGGCCCGACGGTGATCTGGCCCAGATCCGCGCCTGGCTCTACAAGAACGGCCAGAAGGACAATCCCACCGTCGTTACGCGCATGAACTTCCTGGGCGAGCAGGCGCTGGCGCCGGAGATGACGGTGACACAGCTCTTCGTCGTCGATCTGGTGGCCGGGAACAAAGTTACACAGATCACCAAAGGCTTTCTGCCCCACAACAATCCGCAGTGGTCGCCCGATGGGCAGCTGATCGCCTATGGCTCCTATCCCGAGGGAAAGCAGAATCCTGACCGCGTGCGGCGCGGTGCTGTCCGGCTGATGGACTCCGCCGGGAATGGTGACCACGCCATTCTGGACGACGAACATCACAACTGGCAGGTGGCGCGATTTGCGCCCGACGGGCAGCACTTGCTGGTGACCGTTTCCGATCCCTCCGACCTCATCTACGCACAGCCCCAACTGGCCCTGACCAACCTGGAAGGCAAGGATGTCAAAATGCTGTACTCCAAGTGGGATGCCTCGCCGCAGGGGGTGACCTACGCCGTCGACGGATCGATTCTCTTCACCAGCGGATGGCAAGGCGGCTTTCCATTACTGCGTCTGCGCGAGGCCCAGTTGGAGACGCTGATCGAAAGCCCCGATGGCGTTCAGACCTTTGGAACGGCTGCGGGCAAGATTGTCTACGCTCTGACCAAAGCGGAGAACCCGAATGAGCTCTATCTGTGGGAGCCGGGTGGCAAGACACGCCGTTTGACCGACTTGAACGAAGGCTGGCTCGCGGGGAAGCTCCTGGTGATGCCACAGGAGAAGTGGCTGACGCGGCCTGACGGGCGCAAAGTGCAGTACTGGGTGATGGCGCCCGAAGGCGCCGAGGAAGGCAAGCGCTATCCATGGGTTCTCGACATGCATGGCGGACCCTCCGCGATGTGGGGGCCGGGTGAGTTCTCGATGTGGCACGAATTCCAGACGTTTTGCGCGTGGGGCTACGGCGTGGTGTATGCGAATCCGCGTGGTTCCAGCGGCTATGGCGCGGGGTTCCAAAAGGCCAACTACAAGAACTGGGGCGCGGGACCGGCCGGGGATGTCCTGGCGGCGCTGGATGAGACGGTGAAATCGAATTCGCTGGTCGATAAAGATCGGCTGTTCCTGACCGGCGGCTCCTACGCGGGTTATCTGACGGCCTGGATCGTAGGCCATGACAACCGCTTCAAAGCAGCGGCGGCGCAACGCGGCGTCTATGATCTATCGACGTTCTACGGGGAAGGGAACGCCTACGTGTTGGTGCAAGGGGCGTTCGGTGGGTTTCCCTGGCAGCCGGAAACCAAGAAACTGCTGGACTCGGAGTCGCCGGTCAGTTACGTGAGCAGGATCCACACTCCGCTGCTGATTCTGCATGCCAGTACGGATTACCGGACAGGGCCGGTACAAAGCCAAATGCTCTTCCGGGAGTTGGCCCAGCAGGGCAAGCCAGTGGAATACATCCGGTATCCGGGTGAAGGTCACGAACTGACGCGGTCAGGCAATCCGGGGCGGCGCATGGACCACATGCTCCGGATCGTTGAGTTCTTCGAACGATATGCGCGCAACGAGCGCCAGCCGCCTTCCAACACGCAGTAGGCCCTAATTCGCGGAGTGGAGCTTCCTCCAGGCCTCGACGTACTTTTCGGCCTTCGGGTTCGTTTCGTTCCACTTCACGGGCCTAGAATCGTTGGCGATGCGCTCCACGGCCAGTGCGCAGGTGCGGACTTCCTTCTCCATGTTCGGGTAGTTGATCTTTTCCCACTCGTCACCGGGACGGTGATAGTCGGGGAAAATCCACGACACGGCCACAGTGATGGCGGGGACGCCGGAATCGGCCAGCGACTGGTTGTCGCTGCGGCCAAAGAACGCGTCACTGTTTTCCGCATGTTTCCAGGCTTCGATGCCCGTCGCTTTTCCTGCCTCCGTCAGCGCGTCGCCCAATGTCGTGTAGTCGAAACCGGACGCGGTGATCTTGCCGGACCGATCGCCTTCGTTGTCGTCGGTCCTGCCCATATGCTCGAAGTTCAGATTGGCGATGGTCTTTGCCAGTGGGAACACGGGGTGGCTGCCATAGTAGCGCGAGCCGAAGAGGCCCTTCTCCTCGCCGAAGTAGGTCATGAAGACGAGCGTCCGCTTGGGCCGGGCGGTCGACTTCGAGAACGACTCGGCGAGCGCCAGCACCGTAGCAACACCGCTCGCATCGTCGTTGGCTCCGTTGTTCAGGCGGTCGCCTTCGCCGCGCGTGCTGATGCCGATGTGGTCGTAGTGGGCGGTGAGCAGGATGTAGGTGTCCTTCAATGCCGGATCGCTTCCGGGCAAGGTGGCGATGATGTTTTTGAGCGTGACGGGCTGGAGGACGGGCGCCGGCACGGCAGCCTCGAGCGTGGCGGCGGCATCCAGGGACTCAACAAAGGTGTTGAACTCGGGGTCGCTGGTCGTGATCATCGGCGGCCGCTGCGCCGTGGTCTCGCCCGCTTCGCGCAGACGTGTACGGCCAAAGCCGGTGAATCCGCCGGTGACGACGATGGCGGGGCCAAGGTCGAGCACCGATTCCCGCTTGCGCAGCATGGCCCGCGAGCGTGGCATGGGCGCAATGAGGATTACGGCTTTACCCTCCACGGCGGTGCGATCTGGCAGCGGCGTGTTCTCGTCCGTGATGGTGACCTTTACGACACCGGCCGCGTGGATCTGCGCGGTGCCGGAACTGGAGATCATCACGTGTTCCTTGTCCGCTTTCCAGGTCTTGCCGCCGGAGGTAAGGGTGATCTCCAGACCCTCGGCAGGCTGCGTGACGTTCACGTAAGCAGCCGACTGGAAGTAGCCATTGTCGCCGGCGGGCTCAAGGCCGTAGCGGCGGAATTGGGCGGCAATGTACTCGGCGGCGACGTCGAGGCCCTTCGACGGCGTATCGCGGCCGTCCAGCGCGTCCGAGGCCAGGAACGAAATATGGCCCTTCAGCACATTTGCCGTGATGGGACTGAGGAGAGCTTCTTCGGCGGGGCTCAGCGGCTGGGCCGCGAATAGGGAGGCCGTGAGGGCCAACACGAACAGGTATCGCATGGGAACCCCTTCAATGTAGCATTCGGCCCCCAAGCCCTTCCGCGTCAGCCCTTGTGACCCACGACTTCGTCGACCAGCGCGTAGTAAGCTTCCAGATCCTGCGGCCGTGTATGGATGTGCGTGGAGAGGCGCAT
Source organism: uncultured Paludibaculum sp. (assembly GCF_963665245.1). NCBI lineage: Bacteria > Pseudomonadati > Acidobacteriota > Terriglobia > Bryobacterales > Bryobacteraceae > Paludibaculum > uncultured Paludibaculum sp. Next base: position 743,885 of record NZ_OY762267.1, on the reverse strand, counting down.
CCGCTCCCCGCCGTAGATCCAGATCTTGCGTTCGCGAGCCTTGCGGAAAAGGTCGTCGAGCTTGGCCCCGCGGAAGCCGATGGTGACCAACGAACCATAAAGGGCGGGGTCGGCCGCACTGAAGATTTCAAGATACGGGCGGGCGGCGGCCATCCTGTAGTTACGCATCGCGAGGTCGTGGATGCGCGCATAGACATTCTCGGGCCCAAGTTGTTTGAGGAACCGCAGACCGGCCATCATGCCCACAACGACGCCTTTGTTGTTGGTGCCCACTTTCATGAAGCGGGCCGCCTTGCTTTTCTTGTTGTCCCAATCTCCAGTTACGATGGAGGGCCACAGGCGGTCGAGGTTCTCTTCGCGGATATAAAGGATGCCGCTGCCCGCGGGTGCGAACATCCATTTGTGCGGGCTGCCGGCGTAGTAGTCGCAGCCGAGGTCGGAGAGCTTCAGCGGGATCTGGCCATTCATGTGGGCGCCATCGATGACGGTGATGACGCCTTTGGCGCGGGCGGCGTCGCAAATCTGGCGTACCGGCATGATGGTGCCGGTGGGGCTGAGAATTCCACTGAAGAACAGGACCCGCGTGCGCGGACCGATCGCCGAAATCATGATGTCGGCGAGTTGCGCGGAGCTCTTGGGCGGCAGCGGGATGGCGACTTCCCGGATGGCGACACCGTGACGCTGTGCCCGCACCGCCCAGCCGGCTTTGCCGCTGGGGTGTTCCAGGTCGGTCATGACGACTTCGTCTCCGGCCTTCAAGTCGATGCCGGCTGCAATCGTGCTTAGCCCTTCCGTGGCGTTGTGGACGAAAGCAAGCTCGTCCTTCTTGCAGCCCAGGAACTCGGCCATCTCGGTGCGTTCCGCATCCAGAGTCTCGTAGCCCCAGCGTGGATATTCGTCGCTGATGAGGCCTGCGCCGCGCTCCAGGAAGTCCTCAACGGCGTGGATGACAGGGCGCGGTGCGACGCCGAGGCTGCCGTTGTTCAGGAAGTTGCGCCACTCCGGCAGATAGAACTGCTCATTGCGGACGCGCAGCCAATACTGATCGGGATCGGAGGCTCTGAGCGCCGCATCGGGTAGGGCCTTGAGACCGGAGTCGGCGGCGGGCAGCGCGGTGAGGCCAAACAGAGAACTGGCCAGGAGTTGACGCCTGTTCATGGAATTTCAGTGTAACGCGGCGCGGCCGGTGTGCCTGTCAGCGCCGGTTCACATAAGATGACTGGCGTGACCACATCGCGCAGAGCCTTTCTCGCCGCTCCCTCGCTGCTTGCCATGCAGGGCCAGCGGCGTCCCAACATTCTCTTTCTGCTCACCGACGATCAGCGCTGGGATTCGCTGGGCTGCATGGGCAATCGCATTGTGCGGACGCCCAACATCGACCGCCTGTCGCGAGGCGGCGTGACGTTTGGGGAGCAGTTTGTCACCACCGCCATCTGCGTCACTTCGCGGGCCAGCATCTTCACGGGGCAATATGCCCGGTGCCACGGCGTTACGGATTTCAACCGGCAGTTCTCCGCCGAACAGCTGAACCGCATCTATCCGGTCGCCCTGCGGCATGCTGGGTACCGGACGGGCTTCATCGGCAAGTGGGGCTTGGACAAGGCACCCGCGCCCAGCGATGCATTCGACTACTGGGCCGGGTTCCTGGGACAAGGCAAATACTTCCCCAATGGTGAGCCCGGTCCTCATCTCACGACGATCATGACAAGCCAGGCGCAGGAATTTCTGCGGACCTGCAAGCAGAACCAGCCGTTCTGCCTCTCGGTGAGCTTCAAGGCTCCGCACGTGCAGGACGATGACCCGCGACAGTTTCTCTACGATCCGGCCGATGCGTCGCTCTACGCCGACCAGCGCATGCCGGTGCCGAAAACGATGGATTCGGAGTCGATCACGAAGCTGCCCCTGTCCGTGCAGCGGTCAGAAGGACGTCGGCGTTGGGGCGTCCGGTTCTCGACGCCGGAGCTGTTCCAGCAATCGGTGAAGGGCTACTACCGGCTGATCAGCGGCATCGACCGTTCCGTGGGCACGATGCTGGGTGAACTGGACAAGCTGGGGCTGCGGGAGAACACAATCGTGATCTATACGGGGGACAATGGCTTCTATCTGGGCGAGCACGGCCTGGCCGGAAAGTGGTTCATGCACGAGGAGTCGATCCGCGTCCCTTTGATCATGCAGGGCCCGGGCATCGCCTCCGGCCGACGCGTGGATGCGATGTCGCTGAACGTGGATCTGGCGCCGACGATGCTGGATCTCGCCGGTGTGCCAATACCGGACGAGATGCAGGGACGGTCGCTGCGGCCGTGGCTGGAAGGGCGCATCCCAGCGTGGCGCCGCGAGTGGTTCTACGAACACAAGTTCCGCGCGAATGGATGGATCCCACCCACCGAGGGGATCCGGACAGAACGCTGGAAGTACACACGGTATCCGGAAGAGTCGCCCGTATTCGAGGAACTCTACGATCTCAATGTCGACCCGCTGGAAGAGCGCAATCTGGCTGCCGAAGCCGATCATCGGAGCACCCTGGAAACGCTCCGGACCCGGCGGAAGGTGTGGTCCGATTCCCTGGACACCGGTCGCGTTCCCGAGGGAATGTAAGCGCAGACAAGATCTTTTTATCGCAAGTCTATATACTGCTTCCGAGGACTTTCTTCTGATGTCGATCATTCGCTGCGTAGCAGTCATACTTTTGCTGGGCTCCTCCTCCGCCATGGCGGAGGTGACGGTTACCGAGCTCAAAGTTAATATTCCAACCTACGTCGCCGGACCACCGGATGTGAATCCGTTCTTCTACACGGGCCGGACATACCAGGGCGCCAAAGGCATGGTGTACCCCTACCCGATGTACGACAGCCTGACCGACGCGAAGCAGGATAAGAGCTACACCGAAGTCTGCCTGGAGAACGAGTATGTCAAGGTGTGTGTGCTGCCGGAGCTGGGTGGGCGCATCTTCGAAGCCGTGGACAAGACGAACGGCTACAACTTTTTCTACAAGCAATCTGTGATCAAGCCGGCGCTTATCGGCATGTTGGGCGCCTGGATCAGCGGTGGCGTGGAATGGAACATTCCGCATCATCACCGGGCATCGAGCTTCATGCCGGTTCTCTACAAAACGAAAGAGAATGCGGATGGCTCCAAGACGGTGTATGTCGGCGAACTGGAGCTGCGCGACCGGATGCGCTGGGCTGTCGGCCTGACGCTGCGTCCGGGTTCGAGCGTGCTGGAGGCGCAGGTGACGGCATTGAATACGGCGCCGGTGCAGAACTCGCTGCTCTACTTTGCGAATGTGGCCGTGCACACGAATGACGACTATCAGGTGATCTTCCCGCCGGCCACGCAGTTTGCCACGCAGCACGCAAAACGCGAGTTTTCGCGTTGGCCCATCGCCGACAGTGTCTACGCCGGAGTGGATTTCACCAAAGGCGTCGACGTGAGCATGTGGAAGAACCACCCCAGCGCCATCTCGATGTTCGCCTGGAATGAAGACGACGACTGGCTGGCCGGCTACGACTACGGCAAGCAGGCCGGCACGATGCATTGGGCCGATCACTATCAGGTGCCGGGCAAGAAGTTCTTCACCTGGGGCACCGGACCGGGCGGCCGCCTGTGGGACAAGATCCTCAGCGACACCGATGGCCCCTACCTGGAACTGATGGTGGGCGGTTGGAGCGACAATCAGCCGGACTATAGCTGGCTGAAGCCCTACGAGACGAAGACGCTGAAGCAGTACTGGTATCCGTTCCGCAATATCGGCGGAGCGAAGAACGCCACGCGCGAGGCGGCCGTAAATCTGGAGGTGAAGAACGGCCAGGTGAAGGCCGGCTTCTACACGACGCAGAAGTTCCCGCAGGCCAAGGCCACTGTGATGGCCGGTGAGAAAGAGCTGTGGTCGACTGTGAGGGACCTGGATCCGGCGAATCCGCTGATTCAGGAATTCCCGCTGCCGGCCGGCGTGAAAGAGACCGATCTCCGGATCGTGCTGCAGGCGGCAGGCCGCGAGCTTGTCTCCTACCAGCCTGTAGAGCGCAAGAAGCTGCCGATGCCGGAGCCGGTACATCCGCCGGAGACGCCGCAGAAGACGAAGTCGACCGAGGAACTCTACCTGGCCGGATTGCGGCTGGAGCAGTTCCACAGCCCGGCGCTCGAGCCGGATCCGTACTATCAGGAAGCGATCAAGCGCGACCCGAACGACATCCGGAATCGCACGGCGCTGGGCATCCTGTGCATCAAGCGCGGCCAGTTCGCCGAAGCCGAGAAGCACCTGCGTGTGGCCGTGGATCGTATTCAACAGAACTATACGCGCGCCAAGGACGCCGAGGCGCTCTACTATCTGGGCGTGGCGCTGGAATCGCAAGGCCGGTTGAAGGAGGCACAGGACTGGCTGGAGCGCGCCGCCTGGGATCTGTCCTGGCGTTCGGCCGCCTATTTCCACGTGGCGCAGATCAAGGGCCGGCAGAACAAGCTCGACGAAGCGTTGACTTATCTCGACCGCGCTCTCGTGACGAACGAGTGGAACACGCCCGCACTATGGCTGAAGTCGCTGATCCTGCAGCATCAGGGCCGGGGCGGGGAAGCGGCGGCGGTGCGCAAAGCGCTGCGGGCGATCGATCCCATCGACCTGCGCGGGTTCTCCGACATCAATGAACTGTTCACCGTGAGCCAGCAGCAGCCTGCGGAAGGACTGGAACTGGTGGTCTCGTGCATCAACGGTGGCCTCTATCGTGAGGCTGAAATGCTGCTGGATCGCATGCCGGCGAAGTCGCCGATGGTGCACTACTACCGCGGCATGCTGACGGAGCGGCAGGGCCAGAAGGAAACCGCACTGGTCCACTACAAGAAGGGCTCGGCGCTACCGTCCGACTATGTGTTCCCCTTCCAGGTGGAGGCGATGGATGCGCTCTACGCCGCCATCAACGCCAATCCCCAGGATCCGCGGCCACGCTACTATCTCGGCAACCTCCTGTTCGACCGCCAGCCCGCCGAGGCCGTCACGCAGTGGAAGAAAACCGTCGAGCTCGACCCGTCGATGGCGATCGCATGGCGCAATCTGTCGGTGGCCTATGCGCGCGAAGACAACGGTGTGCCGCGGGCGATAACGGATCTGGAGAAAGCTGTGTCGTTGAACGGCAACGACGCGCTGTATCTGTTCGAGCTCGATCGGCTCTATGAGTTCTCCCAGACGCCCGTGGCCAAGCGGCTGCAACTGCTGGAGTCGCACAAACCGACCGTGGAGAAGCGTGACGACGCGACCTCCCGGCTGGTGACCCTGCAGGTGCTGGCCGGCAAGTACGACGACGCCGTGGCTGTGATGCGGCAGCGGCACTTTCACCTCTGGGAAGGCGGAGCGCGGTTCAACGTGCAGGATACGTGGACCGATGCCCTGGTTCTGCGCGGCCATCAGAAGATGAAGGCGAAGAACTACGCCGGCGCGCTGGAGGACTTCAAGAACGCCATCCAGTATCCGGAGAACATCGAAGTGACGCGGGCCTATCGCGGCAGCCGCGCTCCGGAGACGCTCTATAACTCCGGTCTGGCACTGGCCGCTATGGGCAAGCAAACGGAAGCGCAAAAGGCTTGGCGCGAGGCGACGGCCGAGATGGTGGGCACGGACGAGAATCCGCGCGTGTCGGTGGATGGTGGCGCGGCGCTGGTCTACTACCAGGCGTTGTCGCTGCAGAAGCTCGGCGACACGGCTCGGGCGAAGGTGCTGTTCCAGTCGCTGGTTGATGCGGCCAATCGCGCAATGCAACGGACGCCGGGCACCGAGTTCTTCGCCAAGTTCGGCGAGCAGAGGTCCCCGAGGCTCCGCTCGGCGCAGGCTCACTACGTCGCCGGTCTGGGACAACTCGGGCTGGGCGACACGGCAAGGGCCAAGGCCGAGTTCCAGAAAGCGGTGGAGTTAAACGCCTACCTGCTGGACGCTCGCACCCGTTTGGATGGCATGACACAATAACCGCGAAGCGTGGGGGCCCGCCAGTGGTAACGGGCTCCCGCGTGATGCGCAATCGAAGCCAGGAGGCGCACATGAGTGAGAGACGAGATTTCCTGAAGGCGGCCGGCGCGGGTCTGTTGATCCTCAAGCCCGAGACGGCCTTCAGCTACCAGGCGAATTCCACGGTGGAAGTCGGGCTCATCGGCTGCGGCGGCCGCGGCAACTGGATTGCACCCTTCTTTGTGGAGTACGCTGGCGCGCGCGTTGTAGCGCTGGCCGACGTGGTCAAAGACCACCTGGAGTCGACGCAGTCCAAGTTCAAGGTCGAAGGGCCGCGCGCCTACTATGGGCCGGACTCGGGCAAGCAACTGGCGGAATCGAAGCTCGACGCCATCGTCATCGAGACGCCCACCTTCTTCCACGCCGAGCAGGCGAAGTGGGGTGTCGCGGCAGGCAAGCACGTCTACATGGCCAAGCCCATGGCCGTGGATGTGCCCGGCTGCAAGAGTGTGCTGGCCAGCGGCGATGAGGCTCGCAAGAAGAGGTTGACGTTCTATGTCGACTTCCAGACCCGCGTGCGCGAAGTGTACAAAGAGGCGGCATCGCGCATCTTCCGCGGCGACATCGGCAAGCCCGCATTCGCGCAGGTCTACTACTACGCCAGCCGGCCGTCGAAGGACAAGGGCGTGCCCGGCATGGAACCCGGCCAGCGCCGCATGGCCAACTTCTACATGGACAAAGTGCTGGGCGGCGACATCATCGTGGAACAGAACATCCACGTGATCGATGTGGCCAACTGGTTCCTGCAAGGGCATCCCGTGAAGGCGTATGGCAGCGGCGGGCGGACCGACTGGTCGGGCACGGCCTATGATGCGGGCGATGCCTGGGATCACTTTCTGGTTCAGTTCTTCTATCCCAACGGCGTGCAGGCCGACTTCAGTTCGCACCAGTTGAACGGCGGCTACAGCGACCTCTGCGTACGCGTGGTCGGCATCGACGGCTGCGCGGATACGCACTACGGCGGCATGCTGCGAATCGCCGGGAAGAACGCCTGGATGGGCGCCGAGAAGGACGACACGTTCAAGGGCGGTGCCGTCGAGAACGTCAAGCTCTTTGTCGCGGCGGTGAAGGCGGGGCAGCCCATCTACAACTACGAGGAGTCCATCAAGAGCAACCTCACCGCGATCCTGGGCCGCACTGCTGCCTATACGAACCGCGAAGTCACCTGGGATGAGATGATGAAATCCGAAGAGAAGTGGACACAGGATCTCAAGCTTCGCTGGTAACCCCCGGCGGCTCCGCGCACTGAAACCACGCATAGCCGAGCCGCGTCAATGAGCTGATGGGAGGACGGGGCCAAGCTCCAAGATCTTTGATCGCCGCCGCTGTTCTGGCGGTAACCATCGTGCTGGTGTATTGGAAGCTGGTCCTCTCTTCGCAATACACCTTCGCCGATTCGCCGGATATGGTGAATCAGGTTCTGCCCTGGATGGCCGTTCAGGCGCGCGCCTGGCAATCCGGCCAGCCGCCGCTCTGGGATCCCTACCATTGGGCCGGCCAATCTCTAGTCGGGCAAAGTCAGCCCGGCGTCCTGCATCCTGTCACGGTTCTCGCCGCGCTGGCGCCATGGAAGGACGGCTACTTCGCGCTGAAGACCCTCCACTGGCAGTTTGTCTTCATCCATCTCCTCGCCGCCCTCTCCGGCTATTTGCTCTGCCGCGCACTCCGTTGTAGCCTCGCGGCGTCTCTGGCCGGAGCCGCGGTGTGGACCCTGGGCGGCTATGCGGGTTCAACGGACTGGGTACAGATGCTGAACTCAGCTCTCACTGCCCCGCTGGCACTGATGTTCTACCTCCGGTACACCTGCGCCGGGCACCTGTTCCGCAATGCGGCGTGGTCCGGTGCGATGCTGGGCCTCGGCTGGCTGGGCGGCCACCACCAGGTACCCGTGTTCATGACGCTCGTGCTCGGCGGCCTCTGGTCTTCCGAGTGTTTTCGCGCCCGCATCCGCTGGCAGCGCGGACTGGCGGCCTTGGGCTGCTGTCTGTTGGCTAGCGGTCTCATCGGCGCGCCGCAGATTCTGCCCGCCATGGAGTACGGACGGCGGGCCCTTCGTTGGGTGGGCAGCGAGAATCCGGTGGAGTGGTCGCAGAAAGTACCCTACCTCGTCCACGAGCAGCATTCCCTGACGCCCCAATCCGTTCTGGGGCTGGTGCTTCGTGACTCCTTCGCCCACGTGAGCCCGTACGTCGGAGCCGCGGCGTTCTGTCTTGCACTCTGGGCCGTCTGGCGGCGCTGGCGGCGTCCCGAGGTGCGGATCCTATGCATCGTCGCAGTCGCCGGATTCCTCTTCGCTCTCGGCGGCAACACCCTGCTCCACGGGCTTGCCTACGCCCTCCTCCCCTTTGTAGAAAAGGCGCGCATGCCGGCGGCAGCCGTTGTCGTGAATACCTTGGCTTTGTCGGCCTTGACGGCCATCGGCTGGGACGCCATTCGATTCCACCGCGCGCATCTGAGCATTCTCGCGAAATGGCTGGCCGCGGTGGGTGGCTTGATTCTGCTGTTCGTGGCCTTGGCCCAGAGTATCCAGCCGGAGCACAGTAGCGCGTATGAGCGCCTGGCCTGGTTGGCCATGGCGTGTCTCGGGATGGCCGCCGCTGGTGCCTTGCGCCGCCGCCGGCTCATCTCATCGGCCATCTTCCAATGCCTGCTGGCGTTCCTCCTGCTGCTGGAACTGAGCGGCCACGCTAACGCCCACTTCAAACACCGCGAGCAATGGACTCTGCTACCCGGGCTGAATGAGATCCACGATGCCGTGCAGTTCGTGAAGAGCCGTGGCATCGAGGCCCGTGTGCACGTCGACCCCGCCGAAGTCGCCTTCAATCTGGGCGACTGGGAAGGCGTCGAGCAGACGCGCGGTTACTGCGGGATCACGACGGATATCTTCACGCTCTTCGGGTCCGAGCGATTCGCTGACCTGGTCTCGGCCCGCTACTTCATCAGCAAATCGACGCCCCAGGGGTTGGGCGAACCGGTGTTCACCGGCACCGCCGGATGGAAGGTGTTCGAGAATCCCCAGGCCGTGCCGATGCTCCGGGTCGTTCACGAGACCGTTCAGGTCCGGGACGCCGCGCATCTCAGGAGCTTGCTCAAGCCCGGCGGACTCGACTTGAATCGCGTGGCCATCACCTCCGGTGCGCTGCCTCTGGAACCGTGTGAAGGCGGATCGGCGCGGACCCTGGAGCGGACGATGGCGCGCTGGAACGTGCAGGTGGATTCACCCTGCCGGTCTCTCCTGGTCATAGCCCAGGAAGACGATCCGAACTGGGTTGCGGCCGTGAATGGCAGACCCGCGGTGATCCTCGCGGCCTACGCGGGCCTGCAGGGCATCGTGGTGGAAGCAGGGCCATCCCGAGTCGAACTGAGCTATCAGCCCAAGGCGGTCTACCGCGGCTTTCTGCTGTTCCTCCTGGGGGCTACGCTTTTAGCCGCACTCGCCATAGGAACCAGGCGGTCCCGCACAGTCCGATAGCTCCGCCGGTGACAAATGTCAGTTCCGGCCCGACATGGCTCCACAGCCAGACTGCGACCAGTGGGGCCGGGCAGAATAACAGCGAACGTAGGCCCCAGTACAAGCCCACCGCGCGTGCTCGGATGCGTGGCGGCATGCCGGCCGTGATCGCCGCCTTACGAGCCGGTTCGCCGATCTCCCGCAGACCGTTCAGAATAAACGTCAGGCACAGCGCTGCCATCAGGGGAAGTCCCGTCTTGGGTAGCAGCGTCAATGAGAATGGGAACAGTGTGAACAGGACGAAGGTGACACCGACGAACGGCTTGATGTTGACCGAGCGGTCGGCCAGCTTGCCCACGGGAATATAGGTGAGCAGGGCCGTTAAGGCAGTGAGTGAGGCCAACATTCCGTATTCAGCCGGACTGCGGCCCAGGACAGCCACCACATAGAGGGCGGCGAAATCACGGACAAACCAGTCGCCCCAGCGAAGGAAGATCTCCGCCGTCAGCAGGCGTTTCAGGTCTGGCGGGATGGAAGCGAGCACTGCCCGTGCCGGCATCGCCACGGGATCCGGCATCGGCTTCATCCTGCCCAGCAACGCGATTTGCGCGATGACCGAGGCCACCAGCACGCCCACCGCCAGCCACAGGTTGGCCCAGTAACCGATGGCGAAGACGAGACCGCCCACCAGGGGGCCGATAATCTTCGGGATCCGCTTCTGCATGCTCTGGACGGAGAACGCAATGTTGCGGCGGTTGGCAGGCACTTCGGCGCCCACAACCTCGAACGTCGCCGGAACTGAGAGAGGGTCCCAACTCGTAAGCAGCAGTGCCCCGGCCACGACGGCCCAGGGTTCGTGCATCGAGAGCAGAACAGCGAAGCCAACGGTCATGGGCACAGCCGACAGCGCCAGCGCGACCCGAGGTCCCAGGCGATGGGCGAAGGTGCCACCCAGAAAATAGCCCAGGCCCTCCACCAGATTCTCGAGGAAGGAATAGGCGCCCATGTAGCCCACGGCCTTGGTGAGGTCGCCGGTGCGGACGTTCAGGTAGATGGAGAGGAAGTTGCGCCAGATCTCCTCTGACAGGCCGAGCCCGCCCACCACGACGAGGACGCCCAGAGTGGCGCGGTTGATCCCCAGCCAGTCCGCCAGGCGGCGCATGGACATACCCTATTGGAGCGCGTTCCTAGAACAGCCGGCGCAGCCAGGCCCGGGCCAGCACGGTCATCTTCTCCGAAGTGGACAGCCTGACCTTGCCCGGCATCACGTCGTAGCCGCGCTGCTCGATGCGGTTCAGCAGTTGCGAGTAGATCTCGATCAACGCCCACAGCGCGGGCCGGCTGTCCTCGCGCACCATGGCGATGAGGGGGCGCGACAAGCGGTAGTATTCCTGCGCCCGGCCGCCCTCGAACTCCAGCAACTGGCGGATCTCCGGCGTCGTCACCGGGGCAGCCAGCGCCTCGGGCGTGACCGAGAACCGGGCCAGATCCTGGGCCGGCAGGTACACTCGCTGGTTCACCGCGTCCTCGCGGACGTCGCGGATGATGTTGGTGAGCTGGAAGGCGATGCCGCACTGCTCGGCCAAAGCCAGTGCGCGCGGGTCGTCAAAGCCGAAGATGTGGATGGTGGTGAGCCCCACGACGGATGCCACCAGGTAGCAGTAGCGGTAGAGTTCGTCGAACGTCTCGATCCTGCGCGGCTCCAGATCGCTGGAGACGCCGTCGATCATCTCGTGGAAGTAGCGCGCCGGGATGCGGTACTTGCGCACGGTGTCCTGAAAGGCGGGCCACACCGGGTGATTGGCCGGTGGGCCGGTGAGCGTCTGCTGCATCTCGGCGCGCCAGCCTGCGATGTTCGCAAGGCTCGCCCCGGCTTCGTCGCTCAGGTCGTCACATTCGCGCATGAACGCGTAGATGGCGCACATGGCGAGACGCTTCTCTTCGGGCAGAACGAGGAACGAATAGTAGAAGTTCTTGGCCCGCTCACGGGCTACCCGGACGCAGTGGGCGTAGGAGTCAGCGAGGCGGCTCATGCGGCTTTCGAAACGGCCGCGCGCAGCAGGCTGCGCAGCAGCAGCGCGATGCGCTCCGGCTTGGAGACCACGGGCCGCCCTTTCAAAACGTCGTAGTCCTGTGCCCGGATCTTGTCGAGCACCTTCAGACCGCCGCGGCTGAAGAGATCGATGTCCAGCGCCAGGCGGCGATCGAGCTTGCCCACCAGCGGCAAACCGGTTTCGAACAGCGATTGGGCATAGTCCACAGCCTCAACCATCACCGCTCGGAAGGCCGGCGTGTGGCGGTGGGCAAAAAGCTCTTCCACGCTGTAGCCGTGTTTGCGGAAGAGATGTAGCGGCAGGTAGACGCGATCCTTCTTCAGATCCACCGTGACGTCCTGCCAGAAGTTCGCCAGTTGCAGCGCGGAGCAGGTGGCGTCGGAGAGGCGGAACCGCTCCTCATCGCGATACCCGCACAGCATCAACACCAGGCGGCCCACCGGATTGGCGGAGTTCACGCAGTAGCCCATCACGCCGTCCCAATCGTCGTAGCGGGTCACGGTCTGGTCCTGGATGAACGCCGTCAGCAGATTGTCGAAGGGATCGATGGGCAGTCTGTGCCGCTCGATGGTCGGAGCCAGCGCCACGAACACTGGGTGGCTGGGCTTGGCGCCTTGGTACAGGCCGCGCAGTTCGCCGCGCCACCAGTCCAGCAGGCGCAGGCTCTCCGCCGTGTCCCCAATCTCATCGCCGAGATCGTCCGACCAGCGGCAGAACGAGTACACGTTGTAGAAATCCTGGTGCAGGTGTTTGGGCAGCAGGAAGCTCACCACGTTGAAGTTCTCGTAGTGGTGCGTGGCGAGCCAGTGCGTATACGACAAGGCCTGGTCGGTGGACCAGGCCTTCGTCATGGCTTCCTGCGATTTCAGAAACTCGACGGGTTGCAGTTGCACGCTGGTCGCAAACAGCCCTATGGAATGATGGCCGTCTTCATATGCCCGTTGTGGCTCATCAGATGGCGCATCACTTCGAGCAGGTTGGTGAGCGGCTCTTCGCGATTGACGAAGTCGCGGGCCGTAATGTCGCCGCGGCTGACGATGTCGAGCGCTTTGCGGATGTACGAAGGCGTGTGATGGAAGCTGGCCACGCACTTGATCTCGCTATAGTGCAGCATCTGCGTCTCCAGCATGATCCGCGTGTCGCTGGGGCAGCCGCCGAAGAACTGGGCGGTGCCGCCGCGGCGCAGCAGCCGCACGGCGAGTTCCCAGGTTTCGGGATTGCCAACGGCTTCGATCACAACATCGGCGCCGTAGCCGCCGGTGAGGCCGCGCACCTGGCGCATGACATCTTCCGCGTCGGTATTCAACAGGGCGTCGTGGGCGCCCATCCGCAGGGCGCGGTCGAGTTGGGAAGTGCGGCGGCCCAGCGCAATCACCCTGGCGCCATAGACTTTCGCCAGACGGACGAACATCAGGCCAATCGGACCCTGGCCGATCACCACGACGTTGTCGCCGGGGCGCACGTGGGTCTCTTCCAGACCTTTCAGGACACAAGCCAGCGGCTCGATCAGGGCGGCGTCCGGATAGGCCAGGTGGCCCGGAATCTCATACAGATTCCTTTGGACGATGCGGGCGGGAATACGAATGAACTCCGCGTAGGCGCCGTTGTTGAACAGCAGGTCTTCGCAGAGATTCTCCAGACCCTTACGGCAATAGAAACAGTTCAGGCAGGGCGCTGAGTTGGCGGCCACGACCCGTTGACCGGCGTGAAACCCCTCCACATGCTCGCCTACGGCGACGATGTCGCCCGCCAGTTCATGACCGAACAAGGCCGGCGGCACGATCATTTTGGCGTGATAACCGCGACGAAAAACCTTCACGTCGGTACCGCAAGTGAGCGCGGCCCGAACGCGCACCAGCACGTCGCCTTTTTCAATTTGAGGCACGGACACCTGCTCCACGCGCACTTGTTCACGCCCGTAGAGAACGGCGGCCATCATCTGCTTGTTCACTTAAGACAACCTCTGTGGCTGAACCATTATTTTCAACGATTTGCCGTCCGGATGCAACGCCAGGCCAATGCCCTGACGGATCTCGGAGAGCGGAAGTCTGTGAGAGACCAGATCTTCCACTGGCAAATCCCCGCTAAATACCAGACGAGCGGATTCGGCCTGAAGGTCGACCGACGCGCTGTAACACCCTAACAACGTCCGCTCAAGTTTGCAGATGTCAGCGCCGGAGAGTTCGATTCTTTCCGTATCACTGGTCTGCGCAAAGAGCAAAATTTTACCTCCGGGACGGGAAGAGGCTATCGCCTGATCTACGATCCCTTTCACCGAGGCGGCGACGAAAACCTGATCCACGCCGCGACCTTCGGTCCGTTGTTTACACAGCCGCGTAACATCCTCCGTACGCGGATCCCAACATTCCGCCGCGCCAAACCTCCGCGCCAGTGCCAGACGTTCTGGAATCGCGTCCGTGGCCAGGACGGTAGCCCCGGTACGCTTTACCAGCATCGTAAACAGCAGCCCGATCGGCCCCTGGCCCTGAACCAGCACCACATCCCCGGGTTGCGGATTCATCTCCACGGTAGCCTTCAGGCACGTATTGACTGGCTCAACGAAACTTGCAATCTCGAACGATACACCCTCGGGGATCAGCTCGACTCCATCGCGGACGATCCAGTCCATCACGCGGATGTACTGGGCGAAGCCGCCACCGGCCGGCTCAAACCCGGCGGTGATGCCTACCCTCTTATAAGTTTCGCACTGCGCGTACAGTTTCTTCGAGCAATAAAAACATTTCTTGCAGGGAATGTGGTGGAACGCGATAACCCGGTCGCCCAGTTTGTACTTCGTGACGCCCTCACCCACGTGAACCACGACGCCAGCCGATTCGTGGCCGTAGATGCGCGGCGGCGGCAGCAGATCGTGCTCCACTTTCTTGAGATCGGTGTGGCAGATGCCGCACGCTTCGACGCGCACCAGCATTTCTCCCCGTCCGATTTGGGGTACGGGCACGGACTCCACGTTGATGTTGCCCTGGCCGGTGTACACGGCGGCCATCATAGTGCCATTGGGAGAACCGTTCGGTCTAGAATCGGCAGTCGGCAAGGAAATCCCCCAGGTTTGCAGAAGCGCGGCGGCAGTGGGCATCCAGGCGCAACAGCCCGGCGAAACAGGCAGGCCGCATCAGTGCGGCGGCCACAATGCGTCCGCGCGAAAAGCGACCATCGGAGTCGCGGTATAAGTTGAAATCGAGTGGCATCTCATCGCGAGCTGTATCACTTACGACGCGGATGCAATAAAACGGAGTTTCCGATCTTTCCGCCCGTTCTGCGACAGCGGCGGCTTCCATTTCCACAACGGCCGCGCCATCGGCCCACAGCGCTGCCTTTTCGGCCGCCGTGACGGCCACCCGGTCCACTGAAAGCAGGCGGCCCGCGGCGTGCCCCGTATCACTGCCGGTGTGGCGCGACGCAAAACTCCGGCCCTGTTCGGGGGCCTCCACGCTGGAGGCGACAAACACCTGGCACGCATCCAGCGCGGGATCCAGGGCGCCGCAAAAGCCCGTACTTACAAAGGCGCGCGCATCGCACTGGCGGGCGGCGACCTCCGCGGCGGCTCCGGCCAGTTTCGGGCCCGGGCCGTTGGCGGAAAGAACCCAGGACGAGCCACGAATCTCGGCCCTTCGGGCGTATTGCACCGGCCAGTCGAGTTCCGACACGGAGGACGCATGCCGCAGAAGCCCCTCGAATTCGCGGGCCTCGGCGGCAATGGCCACAATCGGGTTGCCGTCAACAGTATCCATTTGCCTCAAACCAGGTCACCGCCTTGCGCAACGCGAAATCGGCGCCCGATGGCCGGAAGCCCAATTCCCGCTCCGCTTTGGAGCAACTCACCCACATCTTCTTCCGCGCCATCCGTACCGCGTCCAACGGCACGCGCGGGGCCACGCCGCTCACATTCGCCCAAGCCGTCGAAAACGCGCCGGCCAGCAGCGCCACCAGCCAAGGGATTCTGGTCTTCGGCGCGGCTTTGCCGCTGATCGCCGCCAGTTTGCCCAATATCTGTTCCAGCGTTAGATTTTCACTGCCGAGAATGTAGCGCTCACCCGGTTTGCCCTTTTCACAGGCCAGCCAGTGGCCTTCGGCCGTCTCACGGGCGTCGACAATGTTCAGGCCCGTATCGACAAAGGCCGGCATCCGGCCGGTGAGGAAATCCACGATGGTTTGACCGGTTGGGGTCGGCTTCACGTCGTGGTCGCCGACGGGCGCCGTCGGATTCACGATGACGACCGGAAACCCCTCCCGGGCGAACCGCAGGGCTTCCTGTTCCGCCAGGAACTTCGACCGTTTGTAGTGGCCGGTCATGTCGTCCAGGCAGACGGGCGTCGACTCGTCGCCCAGCCCATCCGGTAGAAATCCGATGCAGCCCACGGTGCTCGTGTAAACAACACGTTCCACCCCGGCTGTTCTGGCCGCTTCCAGCAGGTTTCTGGTGCCGGTCACGTTGGAGTCGTACATCTCCTGCGGATGCCGCACCCACAGCCGGTAGTCGGCCGCCACGTGGAACACGAGGCCACAGCCCGCCACGGCCCGCCGCAGCGACTCCACGTCGCGCAGGTCGCCGCTCACCACCTCGGCGTTCAGTCCACGCACGGCTTCCGGTTTGCGGGCCATGGCGCGCACGGGAATTCCTTTCCCGGCCAGCCCGTTTGCCACGTGCCAGCCCAGGAACCCCGAAGCGCCAGTCACTAGCGCCGGCTTCAAGCTGTACCCTCGCTAAGATCAGACCCCATTGGCTACCGCGACGCTTTCCTGTCGCGCCGCACGGCCGAGTTGTCAGGCGCCTTCATGGGTGCCCGGCGCTCCTGCCGCCCTTCAGTTTCGAATATTCCGCCAGCGCCAGCGCGGGGAACGAGTGGCGGTACAAGTGGTAAGTGAGATAGAAGACCCGCGGGAATCCGGTCCCCGTGGCCAGAGCCTCATCCCACCCTCCATCCCGGCGCTGGTTCCTGATCAGGAACTCGATGCCAAGATGGACACTCTCGCTCGTCGTATCTCCGCCGGCCAACAAGCCAAGGACGGCCCAGGCGGTCTGGGACGCGGTACTCTCCGCGGCGACAAATGTGTCCTGGGCGTAGCTCTCACAACTCTCGCCCCAACCCCCGTCGGCATTTTGCACCGATCGGAGCCATTCTCCGGCGCGCAGTACTTCGGCCTCGCGCTCGTCGTATCCGGCCGCCCGCAGCCCGCGCAGAGCCAGAAATGTACCGTAGATGTAATTCACGCCCCAGCGGCCATACCAGCTTCCATCGGCCTCCTGCGACTTGCGCAGGTACTCGACGCCGCGCCGCACCGCCGGCGAGTTCCGGTCGACGCCCCACAGGCAAAGCGCCTCCAGAACACGGCCCGTGATGTCCGGACACGTGGGATCCAGCATCGCGTTGTGGTCCGCGAAGGGCACCTCGCTCAGGCTGTGTGTATCGTTGTCGACATCGAAGGCCGCCCAGCCGCCGTCCTTGCTCTGCATGGCCAGCAGCCACTGTATGGCGCGGCGAACGACGGCATCGAACTCATCCTTGCGGCTGGAGCGCGTGTGCCACAGCCCCAGCAGCACCATGGCCGTATCGTCGATATCGGGGTAAAACTCGTTGGCGAACTCAAAGTACCAGCCGGAGGGCTCGGTGTTCGGACGCTTGACGCTCCAGTCGCCCTTGCGGCGCACTTCCTTCGTCAGCAGCCAATCGCCGCAGCGCGTCATCTGTTCAGCAGGAGCGAACCCACCCTCGCCCAGGGCGTAGGCGGCAATAGCCGTATCCCAAACCGGCGAAAAGCAGGGCTGGAAGAAGAAACGTTCGCCGTCGTCCACCAGCAGGGCGTCGAACTGCTTCTGCGCCTCCCGGCGTTCCGGTGAATCGGCCGCGTACCCAAGCGATTCCAGCGCCATGATGGCGTACTGCATACTTGGATAGATGGCCGCCAGACCGTCGGAGTGACCGAAACGTTCAAGAATCCAGTCCTTCGCCCTTCCTATGGCCCTATCGCGAACATTCTGCAGGCCCCGGCGTTCCCAGAACTTAACCAGTTTGTCGGCCTTGCGAAACGCGCTCCTCCACGAAAACAAGGACTCGGCCTTGTGAAAGGAGATATCCGCGCCGGGCTTGAACAACTCCTTCAAGTCGAAGCCCTGCGGAACCGGACGGGGGGCGCCTAAAGTCTGTGCCTGCACGATGGAGAGCGGCACGACAATCGCCCGGGTCCACGACGACATTTCGTAGAGCAGATCGGCCGGCAGCAGCATGATCTCGGGCGGAACGCTGGGCACATGCTCGCGCGGGAACAACCCGAACAGAGCCATGTTGATCTTTACATAGCTGTTGGCCGACTGAATCCCACCCAGCGCAAGAATCCGGTCCCGCAGGCGTTGCATGCGGCCGTCGCCCACATTGAGCCCCGCCAGTTTCAGCGCAAAGTAAGCCTTGACGCTGGCACTGCAGTCCGACGGCCCCTTGGGGTAAACGGCAAAGCCTCCGTCTTCGTTCTGGCGCGCCAGAATCGAGGCAACGGCCCGGTCCACCTTGCCGCGATCCGGCGGCGTCCACCGGCCATCGCGCGGCGGGTGAAGCCACAGCAGCAGCAACAGCCAGTCCGATTCCAGCGTCGAGTCGGCGGTCAGGTCGCCCCACCAGTAGCCGGCGGCATCCTGGCGGGAAAGCAGATATTCAGACGCATTTCGCGCGGACTTCGCCGTGGCGATCAGTAGTGCGTCTTCCACCTGCAATCCTGGGCTCATAGCGCGGCCGGTATCGTCGTCGAGATCGTGGTCAGCTTCACCATGCCGCCCTGCAACTCGTGGGGCAATTGGAAGCGCACGTCCTCATCGACAATGTCCATCTCCTCAAGGGTGGCGAACCCACGCCCCATCAGATAGTCGATCAGATCCTGGACCAGGTTCTCCGGCGCTGAGGCGCCAGCCGTCACGGAAACCGTATTCACGCCTTGCAGCCATTCCTCTTTCAGGAATGACTTGTCGTCGATCAGGTAGGCCGGGACCCCCGTCTTCCCGCAGACTTCCACCAGACGCTTTGAGTTCGAGCTGTTCTGCGAGCCCACCACCAGCAGCAACTGGCACAGCGGAGCCACGGCCTTCACGGCCATCTGGCGATTCTCGGTGGCGTAGCAGATGTCCTGCGACTTTGGCCCTTCCACCTTGGGGAAGCGCCGTCGCAAAATCTCGATGATGCCCCGTGTCTCGTCCAGGCTCAGCGTAGTTTGGGTGAGGAAGCAAACCCGGTCTGGATTCGGCACCTGGACCGCCTCGGCATCGGCCTCGGTCTGGATGATGAAGGTGTTCTTCGGCGCCTCGCCGTACGTTCCCTCGATCTCCTCGTGCTCCTTGTGCCCGATCAGCAGGATGCCGTATCCTTGCCGCGCAAACTTCACGGCTTCCAAGTGCACCTTGGTGACGAGCGGACAGGTGGCGTCGATGACCTCGAGTTGCCGTTCCTTCGCCTCTGAGCGAACGGCGGGCGACACGCCATGCGCGCTGAAGATCAGGCGGTTGCCGGCTGGCACTTCGTGGAGGTCGTCCACGAAAATCGCGCCTAGACCCTTCAACTCCTCCACGACGTGGCGGTTATGCACGATCTCCTTGCGCACGTAGATCGGTGCTCCATAGACGTCCAGGGCGATTTTCACGACATCGATCGCTCGAACGACCCCGGCGCAAAATCCCCGCGGACGCAGAAGGATGACCTTCTTCCCAGCGCTTCCGTTGTTCTGCATAAAAGAGACTTAGCTCATTATAGCAACCACCGGGGCGTCACCCGATTCCGCCCTCTGCCCTTTCGTCCCGTCTTCGCCTCTCATTTGGACGTCCTGGCCCGCAACTATCTTCAGCCGGCGGGGTTCAACGTAACTGCAGCTCAGTCACTTCCACTTTCCGGAACTCAACAGGACCGTGATCGCCCTGTAACATAAGCGGCCCCGGTTTGCTCTCATCGGCGTCCATGCACATGGCCGTGGGACCCACCACGTCCTTACGGTCGATCACTGTCACGCCGTTCAGAATCACCGTCAAATCGCGGCCGACGATGCGCGCCGTCAGCGTCTGCCACTCCCCCGGAGCCTTGCTCGCGTTGGTCGACGGAGCAATGCGGCTGTACAACGCTCCATTGCCGTGCCAGTCCGGTGCCGCGCCGTAGTTGTCGAAGATCTGGATCTCGTATCGGCCGCGCAGTGCCATCCCGCTGTTCGAGCCCTTCGCGTAGCGGTACTCCAGCTTGACTTCGAAATTCCAGAACTTCGCCTCGCTCAGCAGGTCCGACGCCTTCGCCCTGTTTTTCAGCACGCCACCCTCGACATACCACCCGGGTTCGTTCGGCAGCAGTTGCTTCCAGCCCGCCAGGCTCTTTCCATCGAACAGCGGCACCGTGCGTCCGGGCTTCCACCGTCCGTCGTCGTGCTCGTTGATTACCGGAGCTCGCACGCCGGTCCAGTCGAGTAAACCAACCGCCATGGGGGCCAGCCGATCTTCCCGCCATCCCTTCAGTTGTCCGTTCACCAGCTTGGCTCGATAGACCTGCGGTACCAACGGAGACTTGGGGTCCGCGCTCGAACTGTGATTCTCAAATCGGAAGATCAGCTCACCGTTCTCGACCTTCATGTCCTTGATGGGATCCACCTGGCCGCCCGGCGCGCCGACAAACGACCCGTGCGGCCTTCCCGTGCCCGCGCCCTCCACCTCCAGCCACCACGTCCGCCCCCGAGGCGTCTTGACGTGGATGTTCCAGCGGCCGTCGAAATTCGAGTCCTGCGCTGAGATCGTCAGCATGGTGAAGGCACACAGCAGAAGGGAGCGGGTCATCGAACGAATTATGGCAGATGTTCGATTCTCTCCAGCAGCGTAGCCAATCGGGCAGCGTCATCGGCACGCCCGCCAAATCGCAAGGCGTTGTAGACGGCTGTAAATTCTCTCACAATCTCCGCCAGCGCCTCCGACCGGACGCTGCGCGCAAACTCCGCTGGCGTCCACGATGGCGGCTTCTCCACGCCGCGCCGCTTGAGCTGCTTCAGCATTTCGCGATAGATCAAGGCTGCGTCATGCGAATCGGCCTCGCCGCGCAGCAACCGTTTTCGCCCCATCCAGCGGACGCGCCAAGCCCGCAGTTGCGGCCAGGTGAGGATCAGCATCGCGACACACGCCAAGACCACGAACCCGCCGGCGTAGAGCCGCGGCGAAACGCCGGTCGCACTCACACTAACCCGGCTCATCGCCCGCCACGCCGTTGAAAGCCAATCCAGGTTGAGGCGGTGCCGCGACTGCTCCATCCGCAGCGCCAGCGTCAACTGGCGGTCCAGGTCGTAGCCCAGCACCCACTCCTGCCAGAACATCTCAACGGCGTCGGACCACAGCGCCAATCGGGACAACGGGCCGCCGGCCGCCAGATTCGGATCCGACGGCGTGGGGTCGTACGTAGTCCAGCCTTGACCAGGGATCCACGCTTCCACCCAGCTATGGGCATCCGAGGCGCGCACAACGCTCCAGCCGCTGATGGAGTTGTAGCTGCCGCTCTGGAAGCCCGTCACCACGCGTGACGGCACCCACACGGCCCGCAGCATCACCGCCATCGCCGAGGCGAAATACTCGCAGTGGCCCTGCCTGCGGTCGAACAGGAACGTCGCCAGCGGATCCTCCACTTCGTGATCGAGGGGCGTCAGCGAATAGCGGAACTGCGTGCGCAGGTACTGCTCGATAGCGCGAGCCCGTTCCCCGTCGGTCTTGGCCCTCGCCGTAATCTCCCGCGCCAGGGGAATCACCCGTTTGTCCAGCGGCGGCAGACTCAGGTGGAAGTTGCGCTCGTTCTCCGGCAGCCGCTCCAGCGCCGCGCGAGCCTCCGCCGACAGTCGCGGACCCGACCCCATGTGCGGATTCAGAGGCTGCCATCCGAACGAAGCATGCACGACATAGCGGAATCCATCGGGATCCATGTACGGTATGCGGTAGCCGCCGTTCGGCATCTCCATCACCATCGTCGCCGGCACTCGCAGGTACTCCGGCGTGCCGGCTACGAACAGGGAATCGCTGCCCGTCCCGTTCAACACGACCTCATACGTCACGCGCTTGTAGGTCTGCTGCAGA
The DNA here is from genome assembly GCF_963665245.1 of uncultured Paludibaculum sp. Lineage (NCBI taxonomy): Bacteria > Pseudomonadati > Acidobacteriota > Terriglobia > Bryobacterales > Bryobacteraceae > Paludibaculum > uncultured Paludibaculum sp. The sequence continues at coordinate 722,307 of NZ_OY762267.1, read as the reverse complement.
TGCTCGTCGTCGACCAGCTTCAACAGGCCCAATTCCGGCCGCAGAGGCCGGCCCTTGCCGGGTGCGTTATACCACTTCCAGTTGTTGAACTCCGAAAGCGCGCCGCCGCGCCACTTGAGACTGGGCGGATTGTAGCCGTCCTCAAACCGGACGTGCATCACCACCGTGCTGCGCCGCTGAATCTCACCCACCTGGCCCAGCGTCACTTCACTCGCGAAGCCTGTTACGCTTTGCCGCCCCGGCAGCAAGCGGTCCAGCGCTGCGCGGGCCGTGCGCGGCAGCACGAAGAACAGGGCCATGGTCACGAACAGGATGCCCGTCGTCGTCAACCCGGTCACCCAACCCAGGCGCCGGCCAAACACGCCGATGCCGTGCGTCACCAGCTTGCGGCCTTCGCGCGCCCGCAGAATCTCGGTGCTGGCAAACGTCGCCACCGTCGACAACAGGAACAGCGCGAGAAACACGAAGAACGTCAGATTGGTGGAGAGAATCGATGCGGCCAACAGTTCCAGAAACGCGATGATCTTCAGGAAGAAGTAGTCGCGCGGGCGGCTGGCGGTCAGCACCTTCACAATCGCCACGAAGAACACCATGTGAACGGTCGCGCGCAGGAAGTCGCGCGAGAGATACAGGTAATCAATCGGGTAGAACGCGATGTAGAGCAGTGTGACGACAGTAATCCAGCGCGATGCTACGTCCAGCTTCCACCAGCCCGCCACCAGAAAGATCCGCGCCACCAGCGCCATGCCGGCCAGCGCGGCACTGGGCGCATCCACGGCGCCGCCGGTCAGGCCCTGGCCCAGCAGCAGCGCGCAGTATCCGCTCAGCAGCATCCCCAGCAGGGACGCCTCGAAGAATCGCCGGATCGAGCTTTCCTCGAACTCTACCGTCCGCCTCGCAGCCATTCGTTCTCCACCAGTCTGGTGAACTCCAGCAACCCCGCCATCGCCACCGTCTCAGACGAGCAGACGACGAAAACATTGCCCTTGTGAAAGGCCGTTGTTGTCCCTTCGTTCCGCCACTTCTGGCGCGCTTCGAACGCCGATGCCTCTGTCGGCATCCCGAACAGTTGCACCGCTACCGTCAGATCCGACTTCCGGTAGCTCGTTCGCACCCACTGCACGGGCTTCAACGCCCGCAGGCTGTCCGGAGCGCCATCCACCGCCGGAGTTGTCACTCCGCCCCGCTGCCAGCCCTCGCCCAATGTCAGCGGCGGAACGGGAATCAGCGGTTTGTGCGGCAGGCTGGAGCACGCGGCCAGCATCACCACCGCCGCGCACAACCCCATGGCTGCCCGAACTCTCATGTCCAAACCATAACATCCCCACTCCGTGCGCGTGCGACTGTGCTAAAACCAGAACGTGAATCTTGCCCTGTTCCACGATCTTCCTTCCTCAGCCATGCATGCGGCCCGCTTCGCTGAAGATCGCATCCTCTCCAAGCTGCAAGCCATTGACGCCAAAGCCCGCCGCAAGGGCTTCGACGTTCTGGACGCGGCGCGCAGCCCCTTCGTCCAAATCGGCATGGAGACCAATGCCGAAGGCAAGGTGACCAAGAATAGCCTCGGAGTCCTGCATCTGGCTTGGCTCGCTGCCCAGCATCCGGAATGGCCTGAGACCATCCAGACGGAACTGGCCGCGATTCGCGCCGGCATCAAAGAGACGCACGGCAAGCCGCTGAAGTTCCTCATCTGGGCCGGCATGGGCGGCTCGGCCGAGGACAAGTCGATGTACAACGCGGCCGGCCTGCTGGCCAAAGGCCCCAAGTGCTACGTGCTCGACTCCACCGATCCCGCCAAACTCAAGGCAATTCTCGCCGACATCACCAAACGCTCCAAGGGCTCGTTGAAGGACGCGCTCCAGTCGTCGCTCGTCGTCGGGATGGCCATGGGCATGACCTCTTACGAGCCCGTCGTGAACCTCGAAAAGATCGCCCGGCTCTACGAAAAGTACAAACTCGACTCCAGGCCCAATTTTGTCTACATGACGCTGCCCGGGTCATTGCTCGATCAGTTTGCCGGCCCGCGTGGTTACCGCAAGGTGGAACTGCAGCTCGACAACGGCAACAGCACGGCAGGCCGTCACAGCGCTCCGCTGACGCGCGGCAGCCTATACCCTCTGGGCTTGGCCGGCGTGGACCTAAAGGAGTGGATCCACGGCGCGCAGATCGACGAGCAGGAGATCCACACCGCCTGGTCGCTCTCGGCGTTTCTCCAGCAGCAGAGCACCCAAGGTCGCGATAAGGTCACCCTCTTGCTCTCCAAGCCGCTGTCGGCCGCCGCTCTGTGGACCAAGCAGAACTTCGAAGAGAGCCTGGGCAAGAGCGAGGAGGTCGGCATCAAGATCGTCATCGGCGAGCCGGCCCGCATGGCCGACTATCAGCCGCCGAAAAACGCTCGGCAGGACCGCGTATTCCTCATCGTCGAACGCCAGGGTGAGCCCGCCTTCGACCGCCAGAAGATGGCCCTGCTCAAGCGCGCCGGCTACCCCCTGGCCGTCCTCACCCTGCCCAAGGACAAGCCGCTGTCCTTCTACATGCAGACCATCCACTACGTCGTCTTCGGTCTGGCCTGGCTGCGCAAAATGAACTTCGTGACGCAGCCCAGCGTGGAACTCTACAAGTCCATCACCAACCCGCTCTATCAGAACGCCGTCTTCCAGGGCGGCATTGAGAAGACGCCCGAGTGGAAGCAGTTGAAGGAGTCACCACGCCAGATCAAGTGGCGCGGCGGCATCACCCTCCACTACGACCGTCTGCCCTGCGGTGTCGAGTTGAGCGACCGCGATGCGCCCACCGCCTATGCCGCCTTGTTGCGCCAGTTGACCGCTGCCCGCACCATCGAGTACGGCGAACTCACCTTCTTCGGCGACACCCGCTATGCCGCCCCCGGCATCGCTCTGCGCAAGGTTCTCGACAAGGCGGCCGCCGATCTCTTCCGCGCCCGCCTCAAGATACCCGTCGACGTCTATGAAGGGCCCGCCATGAACCACTCGTTCCACGAGATGATCATCGGCCACGGCCGCTGCCTGTCCACCGTGCTGCTCAGCGAAAAAGCCGAGAAGATGCCGGAGGCCGGCTACACCGCCGACTACCACCGCGCCCAGTTCCTGGCCACCCAAATGGCTCTGGAACAGCGCGCCCGCCTGGTGGTCGCCATTACGCTCAAGGATCTCGAACCGGCGTCGCTCAAGGCCCTGGCGGATTTCTTCCGGGCCGCCGCCCTCGCTTTAAAGTAGGCTCGGGCACACACCCTCAGGTACCATAGAGTCCGTATGGCGAAGATTAAGCCGGCGGGCGGCAAGAAGGCCTCCGTCGGGCCGAAGAACCCGGGCGCCGTTGGCTGCCTCATCCTGATTGGCTCGATTCTTGTCCTGGTCTGTCTCGTGATGTACTTCTCTCTGTCCCGTTCTTAGTGGAAGGACCCAACTATGCGCACTGACCAGCGTCTGCCGGACCAACTCCGGCCCGTCAAGATCCAGACGAACTACCTGATGACCGCCGAAGGCTCGGCCCTGATTGAGGTGGGCCACACCCGCGTCTTGTGCGCCGCCACCGTCGAGGACAGCCTGCCGGGCTTTCTGCGCAACTCCGGCCGCGGCTGGGTGACGGCCGAATACGCCATGCTGCCGCGCGCCACCGCCGAACGGACGCCGCGCGAGATCACCAAGGGCAAACAGTCCGGCCGGACGCACGAGATCCAGCGCCTCATCGGCCGCTCCCTTCGTTCGGTGGTCGACATGGAGACCCTGGGCGAGCGCACCATCGTCATCGACTGTGACGTCATCCAGGCCGATGGCGGCACGCGCACCGCGGCCGTCACCGGCGGCTATGTCGCCATGGCCCTGGCCGTGAAAAAACTGCTGGAGTTCGGTGTCCTCAAGCGCAATCCTCTGCGCGACCTCATCGCCGCCACCAGCGTCGGTGTGGTGAAGGGCACCAGCCTGCTGGACCTCTGCTACGAGGAAGATTCGGCCGCCGAGGTCGACATGAACGTGGTGATGACTGGCGCCGGCGAATTCGTCGAGTTGCAGGCCACCGCGGAAAAATTGAGTTTCAAGGACGACCGGCTGCTGGAGATGATCGCCTTGGCCCGCAAGGGGCTGGCCGAGCTCTTCACCAAGCAGCAGGACGCCATTCAGGGAAAATGATCATTCGCTGCGCATCTACCAACTCCGGGAAAGTCCGTGAATTCAACATGGCCGCCGCCCACTTCGGCCATCCGGAGATTGATATCCAACTGCTCGAAGATATGAAGTCGATTCCCCCTGCCCTCGAGGACGGAGAATCGTTTGACGAGAACGCCATCAAGAAGGCGCTGCACTACTCGAAACACACCGCCGGCATGGTCTTCGCCGACGATTCAGGGCTGGAAGTAGACGCCCTCGACGGGGCGCCCGGAGTGATATCCGCCCGCTACAGCCCGGAAGGCACCGACGAAGCCAACAACCGGTTGCTCATCGAAAATCTGCGCGGCCATGACGATCGCATCGCCCGTTTCGTCTGCGTCATCGCGCTGGCCCGCCAGGGCGAACTGCTGGGCATGTTCAAGGGCGACGTGGAAGGCATCATTCTCGACGAGCCGTCCGGTCCGAACGGCTTCGGCTACGACCCGCACTTCTTCTATCCGCCATTCAACTCCACATTCGGAGAGGCAAGCGAGGAGAAGAAGATGTCGGTGAGCCATCGCGGCCAGGCGCTCAAGGCCATGCTGGCCTTCCTCTCCAAACGCTAGTTATGGGATTCGGCGGGCCCGCGCCCGCCGCCCTACTTCTTGCCGCGTAGCTTCCAGAGACTCCAGCCGATCAGCGTCTTCGCGTCGCAGATCTCGCCCTTCTCAATCATCTCGCCCATCTGCTTCCAACTGAACCAGCCGCACTCGATCCGCTCGTCGTCCATCGGCGTCGCCTTGCCGGCCTTCAGCTCCTGCGCGATGTAGATGGTCATCGCCTCGGCCACGAAGCCCGGGCTGGGATAGAACTTCGTCAGCTTCGTCCACTTCTTGGCCCGATAGCCCGTCTCCTCGATCAGTTCGCGCTTGGCCGCCTGCAGCGGCGTTTCGCCCGGATCCAGCCGCCCCGCCGACAGCTCCCACAAATACTTCCGGGCCGGCAGCCGGTACTGCCGCACCAGCAGCACCCGGCCCTTCTCGTCCACTGGCATGATGACAGCCGAGCCGTCATGCTGCACGATGGCCCGCTTGATCTCGAACCCATCCGGATCCAGCGCGTGGTCCATGGTCACGCGGAAGATAGGCGTGTCCAGCAGCTTCTCCGACGAAATCAATTTCATGGGCATATGCTCTATTTCCGCACTGCCGAGGCGAAGTGCGCAACGCCGCGCGTGTTCATGACATCTTCCTTCGTCAGCCAGCCACGCCGCGCCATCTTCACGCCGTACTTCATATTCGCCAGATGTTTCGGATGGTGCGCGTCGGTCGAAATCGTGAACTTCACGCCCAGCGCCTTGGCCCGCCGGAGCAGGGAAGCCGACAGGTCCAGCCGCTCCGGGCTGGCGTTCACTTCCATCCACACGCCCCGCTTTGCGGCGTCCGCCGCCACCCGATCGAAGTCGTACGTGTACGCTTCCCTGTGCAGCAGCACGCGGCCTGTAGGATGGCCCAGCACCTTCACCGAAGGGCTCTCCATGGCCCGCAGCAGCCGGTCGGTCATCTCCGCCGTCTCGATGTTCATGTAGCCGTGGACGCTCGCCACCACCCAGTCCAGCTCTGCCAGTGCTTCCTCGCTCAAATCCATGCGGCCGTCCCGCAGAATGTCGCACTCCAGGCCGGAGAAGATCCGGATGCCCCGGTCTTCCTTGTTGAACTCCCTTACCTGCGCGGCAAACTGCACGGCCCGCGCCTCGTCCAGTCCATTCGCCATCGCCAGAGCCTTCGAATGGTCGGTGATGGCGATGTACTCGTAGCCCAGCGCCTTGGCGCTCTCGGCCATCTCCTCCATCGTGGCCCGGCCGTCGCTCTCCCGTGTGTGCATGTGGAGGTCGCCGCGCAGGTCGCTGAGTTCGATCAGGTCGGGCAGTTGGCGCTTCTCCGCCGCCTCGATCTCGCCCTGGTTCTCCCGCATCTCAGGAGGAATCCAGGCCAGCCCCAGCGCCTCGTAGATCTCTTCCTCCGTCGCCCCAGCCACGCGCGTCTCATCGCTTACCTTGAACAAGCCGTACTCGTTCAGCGTCAGGCCCATCTTCTGCGCCCTCTGGCGCAGCGCGACGTTGTGCTCCTTGCTGCCCGTGAAATACTGCATCGCCGCGCCATAGCTCTCGGCCGGCACGGCGCGCACATCCACCTGCAACCCTTCCAGTCCGAAGCGGGCCGATGCCTTGGTCGTTCCCTGACCCAGGATGTCGTGCACGCGCGGGTGCTTCACAAACTTTGCCAGCGCAGCCTCGGCGTTCTCCCCGGTCACCAGCAGATCCAGATCGCCCACGGTCTCCCGCCCACGCCGCAGGCTGCCGGCCGGCGTGGCGCCCAGGTATTCGCCCAACTCCTCGGCCGCCGCGGTCGCGTAGTTCATCAGGAACCGGCCCGCGCTCTGGCGGTACTGGCTGATCCCCTTCAGGATCTTGTCTTCCAGCTTCGCGCCCATGCGCGGCAGCTCCTGCAGCTTGTGCTCACGGCACAGCCGCTCGAGATCTTCCAGCGTGCTGACGCGGAAGTGCTCCCACAGCGTCCTCACCGACTTCGGGCCCAGACCCTGAATCCGCAGCATCTCCAGCGCCGTCGGCGGGTACTTCTCCAGCATCTCGTCGCGCCGCGCGAATGAACCGCGTGTCACAATCTCTTTCAGTGCCTCGGCGATACCCTTGCCGATGCCCTGGATGTCCGTCACCTTGCGCGAGGCGTCCTTGACGATCTCCGCAATTCTTTCCGGGTATCCCTCGATGACGCTGGCCGCGTTCCTGTAACTGCGAATGCGGAACCCGTCCTCGCCGCCGATCTCCATCAGATCGGCCGTCTCGCTCAACATCCTCGCAATCTCAAGATTCTCCATGCCAGTCCCTCTCCCCATAGGGTTCCACGTGAACCAGCACGTCCGCCACCCAGGGCAGATCGGCTTTCACCTTGTTGCGAACCTCCTCCGCAATCGAGTGGCCTCGTCGCACACTGAGATCCGGATCCACTTCCAGATGGAGATCGACGTGATACCGAAGCCCTGTCTTACGCGCGTAACATTTCTCCACGTCCAAGGCGCCGCGCACTGAGATCGCCGACTTGCGAATGTCTTGCATTCGTCCTTCATCCGGCATCGTGTCCATCAGTGTCAGGGATGTCTCCCGCACCACCTGCAGGCCCAATATGATGACGATCAGGCCCACGGCTGCTCCGCCATAGTGATCGGCCGCCAGGAAGCGCGCCGGATCGTACAAGGTGAGCGAAAGGGCGATCAACGCAACCGTGCCCGAGAGGATGTCCACCGTGTCGTTCCATGCGTCGGCCACGATGGCGGAGCTTCCGATACTGCGCCCCACCCGGAACTTGTAGGTCGACAATGTGGCCTTCGAGATGACACTCACAATGAGGGGCCAGACCGCGTAGAATCTCGGGGGCTCGTGCATCGAACCGATATTCTGCAACGAATGCCAGGTGATCAACCCGCCGACCACCGCCAGAGCCAATCCGACAGCCAGGCCTGTGAGAGTCTCAAATCGTCCATGTCCGTACGGATGATTGTCGTCCGGTGGACGCGCCGCCACGCTCAGGCCCAGCAGAATGAATCCCGACGCCAGGACGTCACCGGCGCTCTCGACGCCGTCGGCCAGCACCGAGTTGGAGCCGCCCAGCCAGCCGGCCAACAGTTTGGCCACGGCCAGGCTGCCGCTCACCCCCATGCTGATGATCGATACCTTTTTGCCGAGATCTTCCGCTTGCGCCACCAAAGAGAATGTACCGCAACCAGGACCGCCTCCGGTGCCGTCGCTCCCCGGCGGGTTCCATGACTCACATCTCCGGAACCGCAAGGCCTTTCGCGATGAGGCACTTGCCCGACCCTTGCCATCGGGATTACACTCATGGGCAGCCCAATTGAAACTAGGGAACCTCGATCCCGCAGTTCAGTTGGCTGAGCAGCATGGCCGTTCTGTGTTCACTGGGCACTCCGGCCGTGTTACGCGATGATCCTCGGAATGGTCACGCAATTTGCAGGCAGAGAAGGGAGGGCCAAAACAATATGGATGAAATGAGAAAGGCCCCATTGGGCCCCAAGCGGCCCGGCGCAGAGAAGCAGGCTCAAAACATACAGGAAGCTTTCCTGAACAATGCCAGGAAAGAGAAAACCTTCCTCACGATCTACCTCATGAGCGGCGTGAAGCTCTCGGGCCGTATCAAGAGCTTTGATAAGTACTCGGTCATCCTGGAGACAAACAACCAGGAGCAGCTCATCTTCAAGCACGCCATTTCTACCGTCGTCATCTCGAAACCGACTCACATCATGTCGGGCCATCCTTCGGCTCAATCCACTGGTGCGCCCGGCGTGCCCGCCGCCAGCGACGGCCCGGAGGTCTGACACTCCCGTTGCCTGAACAAAGCCGAGAACGGGCCATCCTGGTGGCCGTTGAGTTGACCGGCCGCAGAAAAGAACCCGACGCTCCAGACCCCGAGGAATCCCTGGATGAACTGGCGACCCTGGCCGAAAGCGCTGGAGCCCAGATCATCGAGAAGATTCTTCAGGCCCGTACTTCGTTTGACCAGGCGACGTTGATCGGATCCGGCAAGATCGATGAACTCCGCTCCGTGGTCCAGGCCATGGAGATCGACGTGGTGATTGTCGACCACGAACTCGGCGGCACGCAGCAGCGCAATCTCGAGCGTGCCCTCGACTGCAAAGTGGTCGATCGTACCCAGTTGATTCTGGACATCTTTGCCCGCCGCGCCAGGACGCGCGAGGGGCAGATGCAGGTGGAACTCGCCCAGCTCAACTACCTCCTGCCCCGCCTGACGGGCAAGGGGTTGGCCATGTCGCGTCTGGGCGGCGGCATCGGCACCCGCGGACCTGGCGAAACCAAACTCGAGACCGACCGCCGCCGCATCCACCACCGCATCAAGAGGATCCAACACGATCTTGAGGGCGTGCGTGGCTCGCGCGGCATCCAGCGCCGGTTGCGCCAGGCCGTGCCCTTGCAGACGCTGGCGCTCGTCGGCTATACGAACGCTGGCAAGTCGACGCTTTTCAACCGGTTGACCGGTGCCGGGGTGTTGGCCGACGCGCGCATGTTCGCCACGCTCGATCCCACTGTGCGGCAGGTGCAGATGCCCAGCCGCCGCCGCATCCTGCTCAGCGACACGGTTGGCTTCATCCGCCAACTGCCCACCACCCTGGTGCAGGCCTTCCGCGCCACGCTGGAAGAGGTAACCGAGGCTGCCCTTCTGCTGCACGTCGTCGATGCCTCGTCGCCGGTAGCAGCCGCCCATTCCTCGCATGTGCGCCGTGTTCTGAATGAGATAGGAGCCGAGAACACTCCGCAGATCCTCGTCCTCAACAAGGCCGACCTGCTGGGCGGCATCGGCGAAAGCCCGGCGAGCCTGCTGCGCCGGCTCTCGGGCGAGTCGGGCGGCGCGCCCTGTGTGTCCGTCTCCGCACACAACGGAGACGGTGTCGACGAACTCCTCGGCCTGATCGACCGGATGCTGCCCGAGGATCCCGTCGAGTTCGCGACGTTCCGGATCCCTGTCACGGACTTGGGCGCCGTCCACCTGCTGCACGAGTTCGCCCGCGTCACCTCCGAGCGCTACCTGGCGGAATATTGCGAGGTGGAAGCCGAGGTGTCGGCCTCCGTGTTGCGCCGCGTAAGCCAATATAGGGTGGCTCATACAGTACGGGATACGGCGCCTTTTGTATGAGCATGCTGGATTTCCACGGCCTGTGGAAATCGCTGTGGATTTCGTTTGGATCTCCTGTGAAGTGACTCAAACGGATGTAGTTAGAGCGCTCCCGATTTCCACAGGTGACTGTGGGAAATACACCCGGTTGAGGACGGTGTGGCGATCCAATCGAAGCATCCGCGAAATTCGCCGTGCAACCCGGAGTCCACGGCGCAGGATTCCCATCCAATCAGTTGGTGTCTGTCTCAGATTGGTTTATCTTGGGTGAAGGCCGATGAACATCCCTAACGCACTCACGCTGCTGCGGATCTTCTTCGTGCCTCTATTGGTGGCCGTGCTGGTGCAGGATGACGCCCTCTACCAGATCTTCGGACTGAATCTCACCAACGACATCGTAGCCCTGCTCATCTTCCTGGTCGCGGCATTCACAGACCTCCTGGACGGCTACCTGGCCCGCCGCTGGAACCAGATCACGACAGTGGGCATGCTGCTGGATCCCATCGCCGACAAATTGCTCATCTCCGCTGCCTTGATTTCGTTGGTGCAGGTGCATCGCGTGCCTGGCTGGATGGCGGTTTTGATCATTGGCCGCGAGTTCGCCGTCTCGGGTCTGCGCAGCATCGCTGCCAGCGAGGGCTACACCATCAAGGCCAGTGATTTGGGCAAAACGAAGATGGTCACTCAGGTGCTCGCCATCTCGCTCATTCTCGCCGCCGAGGATCACGCCTGGTTGCTGGGGCCCGCCAATTTCTGCCTGTGGGGCACAATGGTCTTCGCCCTGGTCTCCGCGGCTGACTACGCGCGCAAGTTCTGGCACCTCATCGACGAAAGCATCAAGGAACGCCGCCGCTCGGAACTGCTGCGCCTTGAGAAGGACCGCCAGAAGGTCGCAATGAAGGCGGCTGCGGTCACCCGCGAACGCAGCCGCTGATCGCCTGTCGGCTTACTGCGTCTCCACTTCCTTCCGCCACCGCGTCAGCACCGTCTGGAGTTCGTCCACCACCACCGGATTGTCACGGCGCAGGTTGCGGCTCTCCCCGGGATCGGCCTCCAAATCGGACAGGAACACTGCGTCCTCGCCCTGCAGAGGCTTCTGGCCCTCGGGCGTGCCGTCATGCGTCACGCCGTTCAGCACCAGTTTCCATTTGCCTTTTCTGATCGCCAGCTGCGGTCCCTCGGCCCAGGCAAAGAACTCATGCGGCGAAGCCGCACCCGCGGTCAGGACCGGCCAGAGATTCTTCCCGTCCAGTTTGCGATCGGCCGGCGGATCCACTCCGGCCACATGGCAGATGGTGGGTAGGACGTCTGCCGTCAGCGCGAGCTGTGTCAGTTGCTTGCCCGCCGGGACGTGGCCGGGCCAGTTCACCAACGCGGGTACGTGCATCCCGCCGTCGAAAGTACTGAACTTGTACCCCCGGAACGGCAGATTGTGGCCGGCCGACGCGATGTTCTGGCCCAGACCGGCGCGCCGTTCCGTCGTGGCTCCGTTGTCGCCAACAAGGAACAGCAAGGTGCGATCGCGTTGTCCGGTGCTCTCCAGGGCGGATACCATCGCGCCCACCTGGTCGTCGGCCGCGGCGAGCATTGCGGCGTACATGCGCCGTTCCGCAGACACGTTGGGAAAGCGGTCCAGGTACTTCTGCGGAGCGTGCATCGGGTAGTGCACCGCGTTGAATGCGGTGTACAGGAAAAACGGCTGCTGCCGCCGCTGGCGGATGAAGCTCACCGCCTCTTCCCCTATACGGTCTGTGAGATAGCGGCCATCCTCGAAGATCTCCTGGCGGTTGCGCCACAGGTCGTGGAAGTTCGCCCGCTTGGGTTCGCCCCAATAGAAGCGGTGCGAGTAGTAGTCGACGCAGCCCTCCAGGAAACCATAAAACGAATCGAACCCATGCGCGTTCGGGACCGTTTCCGGGGTGCTGCCCAGATGCCACTTGCCGCAGAGTCCGGTGTTGTAGCCGCCGCCCTTCAGCACCGTGGCGATGGTCTTTTCGCTCGGCGGCAGCGGCCGGCCGTTGCCCGCCACCCCGTTCCGAAGAGGATACCGGCCGGTCATCAATGCCGACCGGGCCGGGGCACAAACCGGCGCGCAGGAGTACCAGTTCGACAACACCGTGCCGCCGGCCGCCAGTTTGTCGATGTTGGGCGTTTGCAGATCCTTGGCGCCGAGATAGCCGAAGTCGCGGACCCCGAGGTCGTCGAACATCATGACGATGACGTTCGGTTTGCCAGCCGCCTGTTGGGCCGCCACCGGCAGAGCGGCGGCGCTACCCAGCAGCGCTCTACGTGAGATATTTTCCAGCATGATTAGAATGTAAACCTAAGTCCTAGTTGAAGTTGCCGGTTGTCTGAGGCGGTACCGGTGATGACGCCATAGGTGGCATTGCCGACCGTCAGGCCTGGCGCTCCGAGCTGTGGGTGATTCAATGCATTGAAGCCTTCGGCCCGGAACTGCAGGATCTGCTGGTGATCGGGCCGGATCCGGAAATCCCGCTGCAGGCTGAGATCGACCGTCTGGACGCCGGGTGCCCGCAACACGTTGCGGCCTGAATTTCCAAAGACATACGACGTGGGAACGCTGAAGCAGGAGGTGTCGAACCAGCGCTGCGCGGTGCGGTCGCTGATATTGCCGTCGCAGCTCCGATTGGGCCGAGACGTGGTGCCCGCATTGGCGCTGTCGAACGACAGACCGGGCGTCAACGGCAGGCCCGTTTGCGTCTGATAGATCGCAGCCACGCGCCAGCCGCCCAGGGCGGCGGAGGCGACCCGGTTCTGAGCGAGGAGCTTCTTGCCGCGCCCGAAGGGCATTTCGAAGCTGCCGGCGAAGACATAACGCATCGTCACATCGTTATCTGACGATGCGTAGTTTGCTTTCCGGTTGTAGTTGTCCTGGATGGTGCCGCCGCTGCCACAGCCGTCGCATAAATCCAGCGCCGGGTTCTGGTAATCCAGGGCATGACCATAGGTGAAGGTGGTCAATAGGCTGAGCCCGGCGCCGAAACGGCGCTCGAGCTTGGCCGATATGCCGTTGTAACTGCTCATGTTCCAGTTGCCGAGGGCCTTCACCGACGCCCGCGTGTACTGCGCCAGCGGCCGGCGCGAAACGACCGTGGTCGAACCCAGCGTCAAAGGCTGGTTGCCTTCGCCGATGCCGAACATCTGAACGCCGTGATTGCCCACATAGTTGACCTCGGCCAATAGATTCATGGGTAACTGCTTCTGCAGACTGAGGCTCCATTGCTGAACATAGGGCGTCTTGGGCCGCTCGGGCCAGCTCACAAGGGTGGATGTTGCCGTAGGATTCAAGACGAAGTCAGCCGGATTGATGGGTGCGGGGCGAGCGATGGATGCTCCATCGACCAGCACAAAGCCGCTGGATGGAAAGAGTTGATCGCTGCTGATGGTCTGGGCGCCGTAACCGAACGACGGCGGGTTGCTGGTCATGCGGTTGGTCACGCCGGTGCCCTGATCCTGGCCGTAGAAGATGCCGTAGGAGCCGCGGATCACCAGGTCTTTCACCCGGTTACTACGCCAGGCGAATCCGACACGGGGTGCCCAGTTGTTGAGGTCGCGGCCGACCAGAGCCCGCGGCCGGTTGGCGTTGCCGGCCTGGATGAGCTGGCCGTAGAGCGGGTCGCCGAGGTCGAGAATGAAATTCGCCATGCGGTTCTGCGTCTCGATGTAAGGCGAGGAGTACTCATAGCGAATGCCAAAGTTCAGGGTGAGTTGGCGACTGACTGTCCATTGATCCTGGAAGTAGCCGGAGCCGAACCAGCCACGCTCGATGGCTTCCGCGATAGTACCTGTTGTCAACGAGTTGGCGTTGCCCAGCAACAGGTCAGCCACCGGGCTGCCACTGCCGGAGCGGGCTTGCGGATTCTGCGTGAAGACGCCGCTGAAGCCGAAACTGCTGCGCCCGTTACTGGTGGCGAACGTTGACGGCCGGATGAGCATGAACTCCGTGCCGAACTTCAAAACGTGGGAACCAAACGACTTGGAGACATTGTTGGCCCAGTCCCAGACGCCCGAAGTCTTCTGCAGCGGGCTGTTGCTGCAGCAGCTCGGCTGGCTGCCCAGGCTCGCAAATCCGGAGACATTGAACGTAGGCGTGCCGGAGTTGATGCGTGGATCGAGCGACCCGGGAATGATCTCATCGCGGGCCATAGTGGAATCCTGGTGCATGTTGATGGTGGTCCAGGTGAACCGGAACTCATTGATCAGAGTGGGGCTGAGCGTGCGGGTGTAGCCGACGCCGGCGCTGGTGGAGTCGATGCTGCGATCGACTGCGGATTGGGCCGGCTCGGCCAGAGCGGATGATGCCAGCAGGCCGCTGCGGGCAATGGAATAACGGGCGAAAATCGAGTCGCGGCTGGAAGCCTGGTAGTCGCCGCGCACGACGCCGTTCTTCGAGTCCTGCCGTTGCGGGGCCAACGACTTGAAGAGGTTGGGCGAGCCGTCGACGTTCGAGACCGGATAGAGGCTCAGCATGCGCTGGCCCAGCGCATTGATGCGCGTGCCGGGGATCGTGTTGTTGGGAAACAGGTCGCGGATATAGCCCGAGCCGGAAGGATTCGCCCGCGTGGTAGCCGGGTCGTAGACCGCCGTCGAGCCGTACTGCCCCGAACGCTGTGCCGGGGTGGGGATGGTGGACGTCGCCGCCCCTTCACTGCGATTGTGTACGCCTTCGTACGCTCCAAACGCCCAGAGCTTGTCCTTGATGATGGGCCCGCCCAGCGAGCCGCCGTACTGATTGCGGACCAGCAGCGGTTTCGACCCGGCGAGAGCGAAGTAGTTGATGGCGTCCAGATTGTCGTTGCGCAGGAACTCGTAGGCTGAGCCGTGAATGGTGTTGGTGCCGGTCTTGGTGACGGCGCTGACGACACCACCGGCGGCGGCGCCGAACTCGGCCGAGGTATTGCTAGTTTGGACGGTGAATTCGGCCAGTGCATCCAAAGGGGGCCGGATCATGTCGCGGGCGCGGTTGTCGAGGCCGCGCAGGTAGTTTTCATTGCGGGCGCCATCGAGCAGGAACGCGTTTTGCAGGCCGGTGTTGCCGTAGGCCGAGAACGTCTGGTCGCGGCTGCCGGAGGCGGGGATCGCGCCTGGGGTCAGGTTCGCCAGGCTCAGGTAGTTGCGGCCGTTGAGAGGCAGCGTCTGGATTTGCTGCTCGTTGACCACATGGCCCAGCGTGGCCGATTTCTCCTCCAGCAGCGGCGCCTCGCCGCTGACGGTGATCGACTCCGACGAACTGCCCATTTCGAGTTGGATGGGCAGGCTGATGATGGAGCCCGCGCTCACCGTCACCGCTTTGCGCAGGGCCGATTTGAAGCCTTGCATGTTCACGGTGATGTCGTAACTGCCAGGCGGTAGCAGCGGCACGGTCGCGGTGCCGCGTTCGTTTGTGGTTAAGGTACGGAGCAGATTGCCGGTCTCGGAACCGGTGACCGTTACGGTTGCGCCAGGCACCAGAGCGCCCGAGGCGTCCGACACGTTGACCGAAATCTCACCGGTGGAGGTTTGCGCCGACAGCCGCGCAACGGGAATAAGGAGCAAACATATGGCGAGGATGAGTGGGGTGGGGGACCGGAACAGGGAGACGGCGGGACCGAGCCGTGAAACGGACGGGGAATGTTGCATGGTGACTCCGGACGAGCATTCGTAGTGGCAGCGCGGCGAGGTGCGCGCCAGCCCGTCCTCACTATGCGCGCTAAGGAATTGAGATTGCAGTGTTTTGCCAGTGATTTCCCTGGCAAAACGAGTCCGTTAACGTGCCGTTTCGGCGGTGTTGGCCGGATCCACCCGGCGAATCGCCACAATCCGCATCGAGATGGGGTCAACGCTCAAGGTCCGGCTCTCCACGACCGCTTCGAACCAGGGCACGGCCTCGGACCGGTGGACGTGCAGCAATCGCCGGATGGAATCCAGGGAGTCTTCCCGGGTGAGGAACTGACCGGCGGACTGGGTGGAGGCGTGGTGCGGTCCGCCGGCAAGCAGGATGTGGGAACCCGGACGGGGCCCGGGCAGATAGGCCAGGCGGGCGTAACAGACAATCGTCTTGCTGGCATCGGTGTAGTTCTGGTAACGCTCCTGCTCGCCGGGAATCGGCTTCCGGTTTTGGATCCAGGTCGACGTGACCTCCTCAGTCGCCTCAATCTGGAAGTTCAGGTCCCGGTCGAACATCTGCACCCAAGGGTTGCCGAAGGGGCCGGAGATGAGTACGGCGTTGTCGTGGTCGAAGTCACGCGGCGAGATGGAATCGGCAGCCAGGACGGAAAGCGAGGTGGAGGGCAACGCGCGAGCAAACTCGGGCAGGATGTTGAGGAAGATGGTTTCGGTCACGGACCGGCTGGCGAGCAGGTTGGAGAGAGCAGCTCGGTCGATGCCCGGTGGCAGTGGGTCCGATCGCAGGTAGCGACCGCCGATGTACTCCTGTAACGTGACTCGGCGACGGGCGAGGCGAACGTACATCTGGACATTTGCGTCGGAGCCGACGACCAGCAGGCGCTGTCCCGGGCCGGGCCGCAGGAGGCTCAGAAGGCAATCCTTAGGCTGCGGGCCGATGGAGCGGAGCCACCAGACGAGCGCGACCACGGCCAGAAGAACGGCCGGTACTGCGATGAGGTCGGGCAGTCGCCAGGGCCGGACCAGGCGGGTGGGCGGCAAAGGCTGCACGGCCGGCTCCAGTTTCAGGAGGTACGAACCTTTGGGCACCGTGATGCGCCACGGATCCTTCTCGCCCTCGGAAGAGTAGTATTCCTCCAGCTTCAAACGGAGCTGGCGCACGTTCGAGCGGACGATGTTGTCGTCTGAGGCGATGTAATCGGCGGGCCGGCCGAAGACACGTTGGCCGATGATGGGCTCCTTCAGGCCAGCCGTATCACCGCTGGTGCTGTGATCGGTCAGGTAGCGCAGCAGGACCGAGAGGCGATGGGTGCGTTCGAAGGCCTGGCTGGCGAGAATCCGGTCGACGGCTGCCTGCAGCGTGCCGGCGGATTCGGATTGACCAGGGCTGACGGGTGTGGCCGGGTCCGCACCAGGGGCCGGGGGGAGCCTCATGAACTGATTCTATGCGAATACGGCGAAGAGGACCGGCCTAACCCTGGCCGTCGGGCTTTGTCTCGGTGGGCGGTGGTGGGGGCTGGACGACGGAGTAGCCGTCGGGGCGGAACACAACGGTGCGCACCTGGCCTTTGGGGCCAACCGGATCGACGGCCTGGCCGTTCCATTCCATCTGCACGCCGCCGGCGTTGCCCAGACGGATGCGCAACTGGTTGGGCGAGCCGAAGCCGCGCGTCTCTCCGGGGCGGATGACGTCGGCAAACAACTGTTTGTCACCCTGCCAGACGGCGACCCAGGTCATTTCGGTAGCGCGGATGATCAAGCGCACGGCCCCGCTGGCTGGAATCTCGGCGGTCTGCGGCAGGATGGACGCCTGCAGCGGCGCTGGCTGCTCGGCAGGCGGCGGCGTGACGGGCGCGACCGGCGGCGGCTGCGGCGCGGTCTGCTGTTTTTCCGCCGGCTTCTGGGCAGGCGGTTCAACGCGGGCCGCGGCAATTCTCTCTTCTTCGCGTTGCAGGCCCCAACGTTCCCAGAACGTATACACGCCGGAACACAGGGCGATAACCAGGACCAGTACGCCCAGGCGCCAAGCCCAGCGGCGGAGTTCGAGCGCCGCGTCAAAGCGGCCGGTCGGGATGGGTGGGACTTCGATTGGGCGATCTGGCAACGCGGTGGCGCGGCCGACCGATTGCGCCGATTCGTCGGCCAGACTTTGGTCGAGCGTGGCCTGATAATCGGATTCCGGCAATTCCATCAAACGGGCGTATTGACGGACAAAGCTGCGATAGAAGAAGCCGCCCGGCAACGACGCCGTGTCGTCGGCCTCAATGTACTGAAAGTATTGAACATTGATGCGCGTCTGCGCGGACAACTGTTCAATGCTCAACCCGCGTTTTTCGCGCTCCTGTCGGAGCTTCTGACCCAAGCTCGGCATGGAATTGTATGCCTGAATGGTATGATACAACACGTTGTCATTCCAAGGTTTGGAGTCACTTCCGGAAGGATTTGTCTCCGTCGTTATCGTCAACTGGAATCGCCGCGCGCTGCTGGCGGAGTGTCTGGCTAGTCTAGGACGGGATCAGGGCGTGCCTTTTGAAGTCATCGTCGTGGACAACGGTTCCACCGATGGCTCGGCCGAGGTGGTCGAGAGTTTCTCCCGGACCGCGCCCTTCGCGGTGAAGCTGATCCAGAACCGCGAGAATCGTGGTTTCTGTGGCGCCAACAACCAGGGCATCGCGGCGGCGCGCGGTGAGTTCGTCGCGCTGCTGAACAACGACGCCGAGGCGGACGCCGGATGGCTGGGCGCCCTGCGAGCGGTCTTCACCGACCCGGAAGTCGGAATGGCGGCGTCGAAGATTGTGGTTCACGAGGATCCGCGCATCATCGACAAAGTGGGGCACCTGATCTACCCGGACGGACAGAACCGGGGCCGGGGCACCGGTGAGGTGGATCGCGGCCAGTATGACAAAGTGGAGGAAGTGCTGTGGCCCGATGGCTGCGCTTGTATGTACAGGGCCTCGATGCTGCGGGCGATCGGCGCGTTTGACGAAGACCTTTTTGCGTATGGGGATGATGCTGAACTGGGGCTGCGCGCCCGTATCTGTGGCTACCGCTCGATTTACACGCCGCATGCCCGTGTGCGGCACCACCGCGGGGCGACGCTGGGCCAGTTGAATCCCCTGCGTATTACACTGATTGAGCGCAACCGGCTGTTGTTAGCCGTTAAACTGTTTCCTGGAAGTCTTTTGTGGCGAAACGGCGTGTACTATCTCGTAAGGCTTCTCGCGGGTCTGTGGGCGGCCCTCCGAAATCGGGGGGAGATCAGCCGGTTCCAGAGCCCGACAAGCAAACTGACAGCCTTTTTAGCTCTCTTGAAGGGCGACTGGCAAGCGATTCTGATGACCCCGGCGACGTTGAAGAAGCGGCGGGCGCTAGCGCCGCTGCGCCGGCTGAGCCCGAGGCAGATTCATCAACTGATCCTCAGCCATCGCATTTCGCTGAAAGATCTGAGCCAGCAGGTAGCCAAGCCGAGCCAGCCATAGGCGACCTTTCGGCGACCACCGAGTTCGACTCGTGCCCGGCGTGCGGGTCGGCTCAGATGCGAACGCTCTGTCACGGCACGGACAAGCTGTACAACACCACCGACAAGGTCTTCCTGGTGGTGGAGTGCCGTGAGTGCAAGTTGATCCGGTTGTATCCATGGCCGGAGGCGGACGAGATTCGCCAGTACTACCCCGAGAACTACTGGTATGACCCGGGCGGCGATGCGGCCGACCGTCTGGCCGAGTTCTGGCGCCGGTTTGTGTTGCGCGACCACGTGCGCTTTGTACGCAAGGCGCTGGAATCGTGCGAAGGGACGGCTCCGGTGTTGGACGTGGGCTGTGGCGGCGGTCTGTTTCTGCGCGAGTTGAACCTGCCGCAGGACCAGATTGTCGGCCTGGACTTCTCAGTGAACGCCGCGTCGGTAGCGTGGTCCACCAATGGAGTTCCGGTGGCCTGCGGTGCACTACCGAGAGCTCCGTTCCGGCCGGGTTCGTTCCGCGCGATTACGATGTTCCACGTGCTGGAGCACCTCTACGATCCGTCGGCGTATCTGAATGCGGCGCGCAAATTACTGCGGCCGGACGGACGCCTGGTGGTGCAAGTGCCGAATGCGGCGAGCTGGCAGTTTCTGCTCTTCGGCGAGAACTGGAACGGGCTGGACATCCCGCGCCACCTGATCGACTTCAAGGAACAGGACTTGGTCAATCTGCTGGAGTACTGCGGGTTTGAAGTGGTCCGGCGGAAGCACTTTTCGCTGCGGGACAATCCAGCCGGGCTGGCGACGACATTGGCGCTGGGGCTGGATCCGATGTCGCGGCGGATTCGCGGCGTGCAGGACCATCCACGGATCAAGCTCTTGAAGGATGCGGCGTACTTCGCGCTGGTGTTGGCTGCGATTCCTCTCACGATGCTGGAGGCCGCCTGCCGTTGCGGCGCGAGCATCATGATCGAGGCAAAGCCCAAGGCATGAGATACGAGACGGCCCGGCGCGTGCTGCCCGACTGGCTGCGCAGGTATATCTACTCGTTCGAAGCCATGATTGAAGACGCGGTGACGGAGTTCGCCGCGGGCTTGCCGGACGGGGCGCGGGTGCTGGACGCGGGGGCGGGGGAAGGGCAGTACTCGGGCTATTTCCAGCGGCACCGCTATATGGGCGTGGACTTGGGCGTGGGCGACAACGCCTGGGACTATGGCGCCCTGGACGTGGTTGCCGATCTGAACGATCTGCCGTTTCCGGACAAGCTTTTCGACGCCTCGCTGAACATCGTGACAATGGAGCACCTGCGGGAGCCGAAGCTGGCGTTGCGCGAGATTGCGAGAGTGCTGAAGCCGGGCGGCGTGCTGCTGGTGGTAGCTCCGCATGAGTGGGAAGTGCACCAGTCGCCGCACGATTATTTCCGGTATACGCGGCATGGGTTGGCTTACCTGTTTGCCCAGGCGGGGCTGGAACTGCGGACTCTCGAGCCGGCGGGCGGATACTTTCGCCTGGTGGCGCGGCGGTTGTTGAGCGGCCTGCAGTTTTTTCCGGGGCCTCTGAAAGTGATTCCGGCGGTGGTCTTTTTGCCGCTGGCACTAGTGCTGCCGCTGTTTGACGGGCTGGACAAAGAGAAGAATTTCACTTTGGGGTACAAGTGCGTGGCGGTGAAGGCGCTGGGGAGGCGATAGTTTTCGAACCGGAAGAAAGCCGGCCTGGGGGCCGGCTGCGGACGAAGGCGTCCGCCCTCCTGGAGTTATCTGGACGGCGGACCCGGGTTCGAATAGAGGTAGTAGCGCGTTGCCTCGATGATCTCCCAAATGGGCGGATCGTCGTCCTGGTAGCCGTGCAGCTCGCGGATCGCGGCCATGTCGCCCGAGACCCAGGTCGCAGTGCGAAAGCGCTCCACCAGTTCTTCGATCGCTGCCCGATCGCGGAAACGTGCCAAACCCCATAGCGCCTGGTTGCGCGCGTCTTCAAACGTCTCTTCGTTCCAACGCTTCTGGAGGGCGCGCACGACTTCCGGGGAAGGCTCCGCGCTCTGTCCGATGGCCGTGGTGGCCCACTCGCGGACGTCCTGATTCTCGTCTTCCATCAGACGAAGGAGCGCCTGACGCGACTCTACCGTATTCTGGCCCACCAGCCCGGCCGTGACCGCCACGCGAACCTCGGCGTCGGGGTGGCCTTCCAGGCCGAGCAGCGCGTCCGTAGTGGAGCAGTCCGCGTTAAGATGCGCGAGAGCCATGGCCGCGGATCGGACGACATGGATGTTGGGATCGTTGAGCCCACGCAGCGCCGTGGTGCGGCACTCGGGGCGATACCACCGCTGCTCGCTAGGACGGTCGGCTCCGAGCTGCGCGAGAACGTCGAGACCGATTTCGCGCCAGCGCGGGTCACGCGACTGGCAGTAGTCCATGGCACTGTCGAAGACCTCGGGTGTGTGGCGAAGCTGCAGTTCGTGGATGCAATGCCAGGTGGTGTCGTCGTCGCGGTCGCCGGTGTAGGCCCGCTCGAAGAGCGCGATGACCGGAGTTGGAGTCGGCGGCCAGTATTCGCCTGCTCCGACTTGATCGGGCCAGGCACCGATGGGTTCAACGTAGAGTAGTTGCGCGTCGCCGAGCCGCTGGTAGGAGCTCATCGGGGTATGGGGCCGGACGACTAACGGCTGCTCCCATCTTACGCCGGCGGCGGGGCTCCGGTTTCGCGAGTGCTCGTCTCGCCGCTACACTGATATCTGGATGCAACGTTCCCAACGAGTGCTGGCCTGCCTGATTCTTGCCTTGCCTGTGTGGGCCGCGGAGTTTTCCGGCCAGCGGGCGTACGACCATACCAAGGCTCTGGTGGCTTTTGGGCCGCGGCCTTCCGGCACTCCGGCCATCAAGAAGGCGCAGGACTACATCTCGGCGCAGCTGAAGGCTGCCGGCTGGCAGGTGGTGGAAGATGTGTTCACGGCCAAGACCCCAGCCGGTCCGGTCGTCATGAAGAACATCATCGCGCGGCGGACCGGATTGAGTGGGAAGTCGGTGGCTGTGAGCGGTCACTACGACACGAAGCGCTTTCCGTTTCCGTTTGTTGGCGCGAACGACGGCGGGTCGTCGGCCGGGTTGCTGCTGGAGATGGCGACCGCGTTGAAGTCCGTACCGCTGAAGAACGACGTCTACCTGGTCTTCTTCGACGGCGAGGAAGCTGTGAAGGATTGGACCGCCACGGATTCGCTCTACGGATCGCGGCATCTGGCGGACAAATGGTACGCCGATGGGACACTGAGCCGCATGACGGCGCTGATCAACGTGGACATGATTGGCGATCGGGATTTGCACGTCGTGAAGGAGGAGTACTCGTCCGACGTGCTGCGTAGTGTGTTGTGGCAGGTGGCCTCTCAGCTCGGGCAGGCGAAGCACTTCGATGGCGCGGCCCTGCCCATCGAGGATGATCACGTGCCGTTCCTGCGCAAGGGTGTGCGCGCCCTGGATCTGATCGATTTCGACTACGGCCCCGATCACGCTTGGTGGCACACGAAGCTCGACACGATGGACAAGCTGAGCGCCGCGAGCCTGCAGTCAGTGGGCAGCGTGGTGCTGGAAACTTTGAAACGACTGGAGCCCTGAATCACAATGCCGAAAAGACGCGACCTGTTCAAAGCCGCCGCCTTCCTCGCCCCCTTCGCCGCCGCCCAGGGCGCCGGGAAACTGCCGGACGCCACGCTGGGCGCCGCACAGGCGAAGCTCGTAAAAGAGCCGTTTGGCGAGAACCGGATTTACTTCGACGGTCCGACGGATCAGTTGAAGTCGATGACCGCGGGCAGCCTGCGTCTGAATGCGGGCGCGCAGCCGCATCCCCCGCACCAGCACCCGGAAGAGGAGTTCGTGCTGGTGACCGAGGGCTCGGGTGAGATCTCCGTAGATGGGAAGGTGACGAAGGTGGCCGCCGGGGCGATGATGTACTGCGCGGGCAACAAGGTGCATGGCATCGTGAACACCGGCAAGGTTCCGATGACTTTCTACTATTACAAGTGGAAGGCGTAAGTTCCGGTCAGCGCCGGGTGGGCAGGCTTTGCGAGAATGAAGGACCGAAGTACGGTCGCATTCCATGAATTTTCTGCCCCTGCCCGTCCAAGGCGCTCTGGCGGCGCTGGTTCTGATCGCCGCCTTTTGCGATATCCGCAGCCGGAACATTCCCAATTGGCTGACAGTGGGCGGCGTGGTGGCGGGCCTGGCACTGCACCCCTATCTCGCTGGGTGGGCCGGCTTGAAGTTCTCGGGCGGCGGATTCGGCCTGGCGGTGCTGATGTTCATTCCGCTGTTCGTGCTGCGCTGGCTGGGCGGCGGCGACGTGAAGCTGATGGCCGCTGTCGGAGCTCTGGCCGGCGCGTACAATCTGTTCATCATCTTCATCATGGATGCGATTCTGGGCGGCGCCGTGGCGCTGATCGCCGTGTTGTTTCGAAAGCGTGGCGCGAAGACATTGAAGAATATCGGGCGGATGATTACCGCGCTGTTTCGCGGCCGGAAGCCGTTTGAGGAGTCGCCGGAGCTGGAAGCAGGCAGTGAGGAATCGATGGGCATGCCGCGCGCCGTGACGATTGCCGTGGCTACGCTGCTGGTGTTGTGGGCCGCGCCCAAACAGTAAAAGATTGGGGGCTCGCCGCGCGCGGCCGGCTCTATAATGAGTGGAATCCCGAGGGCGAGCTATGCGTGACCGGCTTACGTATTTTGGCGGCGGCGCAATGATGCTGGGACTGTTGTGCGTGGTGGGCGCGCGCATCTGGCCCGAGGTGGGTTGGGTCATCACGGTGGCTGAGATCCTGATCGCGGTAGGTGTGCTGCTGTTGTTGGCGCGCCTCTGGAAACATGGGCTGAACTGAGCGGGTCTGACTATCACCAACGACGACAGTTGTGCCGTTTTTCGTGGTGTCCAGCATCTGGTTGCTATTCTGGAGGAACTTCATGCCCGATCCCCGGCCCGTGCCTTCCCAAGTCTCTGAAGCGGTCACTCGCGGTATCCGCGTGGAGGTGATGTCGCGACACACGCCCGAGCATTCGCAACCCATGCAGGGGACATGGGTGTTCCAGTACACCGTGCGCATCACGAACCAGAGCGAGGAGACCGTGCAGTTGATCAGCCGCCACTGGGTTATTACCGATGCGCTGGAGAATACGGAATCGGTGATCGGGCCGGGCGTCGTGGGGAAACAACCGGTGCTGGCTCCGGGGGAGTCGTTCCAGTATTCGTCGTGGTGCCCATTGAAGACACCCACCGGTGAGATGCACGGAACCTATCAGATGGAACGCACCAACGGCGAGCAGTTCGACATTCAGATTGCCGTGTTTGCGTTGCGTGCGCCGTACACGGTGCACTAGGCCACTACCGGCAAGAACATAGTTTGCTCTGGCGTTCTCCCGTGTCTGGACACGGTCCTGGCGATTTTCGATTGACACAAGATGTCAGGCATATGCATACTACCCCTAGAGATATTATGCCTAAGAAAGAAATGCCTGCCGGAGCTCTTGTGCTCCTCATCCTGCGTGTCCTTCGCTCCGGACCTCTCCACGGCTACGCCATCGCGCAGCGCATCCACACCCTGTCCTCTGAGGTCCTTCACGTCGAGGAAGGCGCGCTCTACCCCGCGCTCCAACGCATCCTGCTGCAGGGCTGGGTCACGTCCGACTGGGGCATCTCAGAGACCAATCGCAAGGTTCGCTTCTACCAGCTCACGCTCGCCGGACGCCAGCAGCTCGAAGCCGAGATGTCCGGCTATGACCGCGTCCACGAAGCCATCCAGGCCGTCCTGCGTACCGCATAGGAACCCGACAAAATGGACAAGCTCTTCCGCCGTCTCCGCTATCTGCTGAACCGCCGCCGCTTCGACGGCGAGCTCGCCAACGACCTCGAGTTCCATCGCGAAATGGCCGCGCTGGCGGGCGGCAAGCCGGTCGGTGATCCGCTGCGCCTTCGCGAAGAGGCTCGCGAAGCCTGGGGTTGGACCTGGATCGACCGTCTGGGCCAGGACCTCCGCTACGCCGTGCGGCTCCTCCGTAAGTCGCCCGGCTTCACCCTCTCCGCCATCCTCATCCTGGCTGTCGGCATTGGGGCGAACGTGGCCGCCTTCGGCTTCTTCAACCTGGTGGTGCTCCGCCCGTTGCCCGTCCGCGAGCCCGCTACGTTGCTCCACTTTCAACGTCAGGCGCCCGCCGGTTACGCCTCTGTCCTGCCCTACCCCGAATTCGACTTCTTCCGGCGGCACACGACGACACTCTCCGCCCTCATCGCCCGCAGCCGCGCCACCCTCCAGATGGAAGGCGACGAGAAGCCCCTCAAGGTGCACTTCGTCTCGGCCAACTTCTTCACCGAACTCGGAGCCTCCGCCACCCTTGGCCGGCTCCTGGACCCCACGCGCGACGAAGCCGCCGGAGCGGATCCAGTGGTCGTGCTCAGCCGAGGCTTCTGGCAGCGCCGCTTCGGAGCCGACCCTTCTCTGCCTGGTCGCGTCATCCACCTCAATGGCAAGCCGGTCACCGTCATCGGGGTAGCCTCGGACGAATCCAGCAGCCTCGCGCTCGAAACACCGGACCTCTGGATCCCGGTCACTCAGAATCCCCACCTCGTCAGCGGCAGCAAACTCCTCACCGACTTCTCCGTCGAATCGGCCGGCGAAGAGGTCTGGGGCCGACTGAAACCGGGGCTTACACCAAAAGCGGCCGAGGACGAGTTGCGTGCGCTCGCGGCCACACTCCGCGCCGAGCACCCCGAAGGGATCTGGGAAAACGAGACCCTGCCCAGCGAACCCGGCGGCTACGTCACCAGCATCCTCGGCCGCGCGCACCACGGCACCGGAGCCAAGGACCCCAGCGAGATCGTCCCCGTAGCCAGCCTCATCGCGGCTCTGGTCCTGCTCATCCTTACGGTGGCCTGCGGCAACCTGGGCAGCCTCCTGCTCGCCCGAGGCGTCGCCCGCGAACGCGAAATCTCCATCCGCGTCTCGGTTGGAGCCGGCAGCGCTCGACTCATCCGACAGCTCCTCACCGAAAGCGCCTTGCTCGGCCTCCTCGGCTCCGCTGCCGGTCTCGGAGTCGGCCACCTCATCATGCGTGGACTGATGTCCGCCACCAGCACCCCGCGCTGGCTCGACCCTTCGCCCGACTGGCGTGTCCTGCTTTTCTGCGCCGGCATGGGTCTCTTCTCAGCCCTCCTGTTCGGCGTCACACCCGCCTTCCAGGTCGTCCGCCAACGCCACCGCGCCACCCGTACCCGCCAGATCCTCATCTCGGCCCAGGTCGCGGCCAGTTGCGTACTCCTGATCGTCGCCGGACTCCTCGTTCGCGCCCTCACCCATGCCTCGGCGGATCCGGGCTTCGAATACCGCCAGGTCGTCACCATCAATCCGGAGCTCGGCAACCACAACTACTCGCCCGCCCAGGCGCGCACCTATCTCGACACCCTCCAGGGCCGCCTCCGCAATCTGCCGGGCGTCGACTCCCTCTCATCCGCCTCCACACCTCCGTTCGGCAACAAGACCATCTCGATGCGGGCCGAATTCGATGGACGCCTCG
Source organism: uncultured Paludibaculum sp. (assembly GCF_963665245.1). Lineage (NCBI taxonomy): Bacteria > Pseudomonadati > Acidobacteriota > Terriglobia > Bryobacterales > Bryobacteraceae > Paludibaculum > uncultured Paludibaculum sp. Next base: position 695,849 of record NZ_OY762267.1, on the reverse strand, counting down.
TCAGCATACGCACCAACAACATCGATCCCCTCTACTTCGAGACCCTGCGCATCCCGCTCCGCCGCGGCCGTAACCTCACCGCCAGCGACACCCACTCTTTGGTGATCAGCCAATCCCTCGCCGAACTCGCCTGGCCCGGCGAGGATCCGCTGGGCAAGCCGATTGACCTCGCGGGCAATCGGTACACCGTCGTCGGCATCGTGGCCAACGCGCATGTCACTTCACAGCAGGACAAAGCCGCCGCCGAAGCCTATTTCCTCGCTGGCGAGGCCGATCTGCCCTCCATGGTCCTCCTGGTCAGGACCTCCGCCGGCCCCGAAACCCTGGCGCCCACCCTCGCTTCCCTCGCCAAGGCCGTCGATCCCAAGGTCATGCCCGATGTCCAATTGATGAAGAACTCGTTCCAGCGCCGCCTGCAGGGCACGCAATACGGCGTCCTTTCCGTCAGTATCCTGGCTGCCATTGCCCTGTTCCTCGCCTGCCTCGGCATCGTCGGACTCATCGCTTATGCCGTCTCCCAGCGCACCAAGGAAATCGGTATCCGCATGGCCCTCGGCGCCCAGCCGGCCGACGTCGTAATGATCGTGTTACGCCAGTTCTCCCGGCCTCTCGGCATCGGACTCCTCATCGGAGCCGCGGCGGCCGCTGCCCTCTCCCAGGTCCTGCGTAAGGTCCTCTTCGGGCTCGGCCCGCTCGATCCAGTCGCGTACTTCGGCGCTATCGGGCTCTTCACCCTCACCGTTGCCCTCGCCTCGCTCTTCCCAGCCCGCAAAGCTCTCCGGGTCGATCCCATGCAGGCTCTGCGCAACGATTAGCGAGGTCATCTACCGAGGTTGGGGCGGGTTTGTTGTAACAAGTCGCTGAGTGCTCCGGTGAGGCTTGTCTTTCGCAGTAGGCATAGCTATGATACCCATATAATATCTATGCCTAAGAAAGAAATGCCTGCCGGCGCGCTGGTGCTTCTGATCCTGCGTGTGCTTCAGTCCGGATCGATGCATGGCTACGCCATGGCGCAGAAGATCCACGTGTTGTCGTCCGAGGTGCTGCATGTGGAGGAGGGGTCGCTGTATCCGGCGCTGCAGAAGATCCTGCTGAAAGGCTGGGCGACCTCGGAATGGGGCCTCTCCGAGACCAATCGCAAGGTCCGTTTCTACAACCTGACACCGGCGGGACGGAAGCAGCTCGAAACCGAGCTCGCGGACTACAGCCGCGTGGCCGAGGCCATCCAGTCCGTACTCAAGACCGCCTGAGAGGGGGAGCCATGAGCGACATCTTCCGCCGTATCCGTTATCTGATGAACCGCAGCCGGCATGACGAGGAACTCGCCAATGATATGGAGTTCCACCGGGAGATGGCGGGTCACTCCAATTTCGGCGACACGCTGCGCCTACGCGAAGACGCGCGGGAGGCGTGGGGCTGGATGTGGATCGACCGGCTGGGGCAGGATCTGCGCTACGCGGCGCGGGTGCTGCGCAATGCGCCGGGATTCACGTTGGCGGCCGTGCTGATGCTCGCGCTGGGTATTGGAGTGAATGTCGCTGCTTTCGGGTTCTTGAACCTGATTGTGCTGAAGCCGCTGCCGGTGCGGGACCCGGACACGCTGCTGCGCTTCAAACGCAGTGCGCCGGAGCGTTACGCCTACTCTCTGCCCTACCAGGAGATGGCGTTTGTCCGCAGCCACGCGAAAACGCTGTCCGCCGTGATGGCCCTGAACACGGCGCGATTGACGATGGAAGGCAAGGAAGGCCCGGCCTCGGTGCATTTCGTCACCACGAATTTCTTCAGTGAGCTGGGCGCGGCGCCGAGGTTCGGGCGGCTGCTGGATGCGTCTCGGGACGATGCTCCGGATGCGCCGCTGGTGGCGGTGCTGAGCCACGGGTTCTGGCGCAGCCAGTTCGGCTCCGATCCCTCCGTCGTGGGCCGGGCCATTCGCCTGAACGGCAGGCTGCTGGCCATCGTCGGCGTCGCCGCGGAGGAGTTCAGCGGCCTCAGTATGGATAAGCCGGATCTGTGGGCTCCACTGGTGCAGCAGCCGCAGATCGTCACGGGCAGCCACCTGCTGACGGAGTTGACAGAGGGCGTCGGGGTGCGGACCTGGGGCCGCATGCAGCCGGGCGTCACGCCGCAGGGCGTGGAGCAGGAACTGCGGTACATCATCGCCGACTTCCGGCAGCAGCATCCGGCGGAGATCTGGGAGAAGGAATCGCTGGTCAGCCAGCCCGGCGGCTATGCGAAGAGCCTGATGATCGGCGATCGCAGCGGCACGGGTACGGAACAGCCAGACAAGCTGTATCCGCTGGCGGTGCTCATCGGGTCGCTGGTCTTCCTCATTCTCGCGGCGGCGTGCAGCAACCTGGGCGGGCTGCTGCTGGCGCGCGGCGTCTCGCGTGAGAGAGAGATCTCGATTCGTACGGCCATCGGCGCCGGGACGGGCCGGCTGATCCGGCAGTTGTTCACGGAGAGTGTGGTGCTGGGGCTGCTAGGCTCGGTGGCGGGCCTTGCGTTGGGCTACCTGGTGCTGAAGCTGATGATGGCCTGGACGGGGGCTCCGGATTGGCTGGACCCGAGTCCGGACTGGCCGGTGGCCGCTTTCGCGACCGGCATCGGCTTCGTGTCCGCGATTCTCTTCGGACTCGCACCGGCGATCCAGGTGGCCCGGCGGCGGCACCGGTCGACGTTCTCGAAGCAACTGCTGATTGGGGCGCAGGTGGCGGCCAGTTGTGTCCTGCTCATCGTGGCGGGCCTGCTGATCCGTGCTTTGGACCATGCATTGTCCGCGAGCCCGGGCTTTGAATATGAGAAGGCCATTGCGGTAATGCCCGGGCTGGGCTCACACGGCTACACACCGGAACAGTCACGTGCCTATGTCGACGCGCTGAAGGACCGCATGCGCGAGCTGCCCGGGGTGGCTTCGGTATCCGCCACGGCGACACCGCCGCTGGCCGGCAGCAACGTGATGGTGGTGGGCGTCACCATCGATGGCCGGCACCTGGACGTGCACTGGAACCGCGTCGATCCCGGGTTCCTGGAGACGATGGAGATCCCGATCCGTGCCGGCAGGACGCTGACGTCTTCCGATGCGTCGGGGATTCTTATCAGCGAGAGCCTGGCCCGCAAGTCGTGGCCCAACGAGAATCCGCTGGGGAAGCACTTTCTTTCCGGAGAAGACCAGGCGGGCGCGCAGGTGCCGTACACGGTGATCGGAATCACCCGGGATGCACGGATGGACGCGATGGAGGATCCGGACGCCGTGGATGCGTACATGTTGCCCGGCAAGGACGATCTGACGAAGATGGCCGTGGTGGTGCGCATGTCCGGCTCGCTGGAGTCGATTGTGCCGGCCGTGTCGTCGATCGCGCGGTCGATTGATCCGCGGGTCCATCCACGTGTCCAAACGTTGAAGGGCGCCTTCCGCCAGAAGATGGAGGGAATTGAGCGGGGGACGGCGGCGGCGGCCGTTTTGGGCGCCAGCGCTCTGCTATTGGCCTGTCTGGGCATTGTTGGATTGGTGGCGTATGCGGTCTCGCGCAAGAGGAAGGAGATCGGGATCCGGATGGCGCTGGGGGCGCGGCCGGGCCATATCCTGTCTCTGGTGCTGATGCAGTTCTCGCGGCCGGTGGCGGCGGGGCTCATCGTGGGCATCGGCGGGGCTGCCGCGCTGTCTGACCTGCTGCGGCGGCAGTTGTTTGGGATCAGCCCGCTGGATCCAGTCGCCTACGCCGCCGCCACTGCGGTGTTCATCGCTACCGTGGTGCTGGCCGCGTTGATTCCAGCGCGCCGGGCTTTGCGGGTGAATCCGACGAACGCCCTGCGCTGCGACTGAGGAGCGTCCACAGACAAGAAATGCCCCGGGGATCGCTCCCTGGGGCATTTCGTTTTGATGCGGACCGATTACTTGGCTGGAGCGATCTGGAGACCGTCCACCGCCACGGCTCCGTTGGTGCCCTGGTTGGTCACCGTCACCGTGAACTCGGCCGGCAGATCGTAGGTGCCGATCCAGTCGGCCGGTTGCCGCTGGTTCACTGTGGCCTGGTAGCTCTTGCCTCCGCCGCTGATCTCCACCGGCACGTTGGAGGCCTGCTTGGCGAACGGCGGGAAGAGCAGCTTGACGCGGTAGCGCCCGGGCTTCTCCATCTTCACCGTGAACTGCGCCCGGGCCTTGCCGTCGCGCGCATCCATGTCGTCGAAGTAAGAAGGACCGAGCGTGGGCTTGTGCGCACGGCTGCCCTTCCAGGCCGGAGTGACCTGAGCGAACTGGCTGTCGATCACCGTACCTTCGAGCTGCCGGGGATCGATGTCGCCCTTGCTGAGGGCGGCCGGAGCCTCCAGAACCTGCTTGTCGGCCAGCAGGCGTTCCCGCAGTTTCGGGTAAGGCACGTCCTGCACCGCCTGATTGGCGTCGATGGCTAGTGCGGCGGCTGTGGCAGCCGATTGACCGAGCACCATGAAGACGGGTTCCATGCGGATGGAGCCGTAGGCGATGTGGGTCGCCGACAGGGCCACGGGCACCAGCAGGTTCGAAGCCTGGTCCTTCTTGGGCGTGATGGCGCGATAGCCGACAGGGTATGGCGGGAAGCCGCCGACCTGCACGTTGCCTTCGTTGCGGACGAAGCCGGCCTTGGTGATGTAGCGCTGGACGTTGTGGGAGTCCATGCCGTAGGCACCCATGCCGACGGAGTCTTCCACGATCTCGCGCGCCATTACGTGGTGCTCGGTCATGACCAGCGCGCCGATCATGCGCCGTGCTTCGCGGATGTAGAGCTGAGTCGGCCAGCCGCCGTTTTCGGTGAACTCATCCTTCGGCAGGCCCCACTGCTTGTAATACTCACGGAGCTTTGCGGGCACGCGCGGGCTGTTCTGGAGGGTCCACATGTAGCCCTTCTGATAGACCTCGTGCCGCTTGTTGATCTTCTCGCGCTCGGCGTAGCCGGCCTCGGGGTAGTTCCAGTTCGCGCCCATGTAGTCGGTGGAGACCGCGCCGTGGTTGTTGGTGTCGGTCTTCATGTTCGGGATGGGGTCGTATTTGCTGGACGGATCGTGATACTTGCCCGTCTCGGCGAAGCGGAGGAGCAGTTCGTGATCCTTCTCGTCGTAGCCCGCGGGCTTCTCGATCGGTAGGCGATTCTTCGGATCGTTGGTCAGGCACATGCGGTAGCAGTAGGCCTGAATGCGTTTGTCGCCCTTGCCCTCTTCGCCGGGTCCGGTGGGGTCGATGATGGGCAGGAGGCCGCTCTCGGGCTTGCCCTTGACGACGTAGGGATCGACGTTCGCGCCCTCGGGGAACTGGTGGTAGTGGAAGTGATTGGGCTGCGAGCCGTTCCAGGTCTCCTTGTAGTCGGAGTTGTTCTCGCGGCCGATCGCGTAGGAGACTCCGGCCATGGCCATGAGGTCGCCTTCGTAGGTGGCATCGATGAACATCTTCGCTTCATAGCGCGTGCCGTTTTCCAACACGATCGCCTTGATGCGCCCGTTCTCCTTGACTACGCCTTTGCCGGGGCTGAGGTCGAGGCGCGCCTTCGTGATCACCTTGATGCCGGCCTCGGCCAGCATCTCGGAGTAGAGGGCGCTGGCCACCTTGGGCTCGAAGGTCCACATGGCATCTTCGTTCTTGGCGTTCTGGCCTTTGCGGCGGTCGAAGTATTCGTCGCGCGTCTCGGACGTCCACAGCTTCGGATCCTCGTACTTCTTCTTGATGCGCTGGTAGAATTCGCGGGCGATGCCGCCCACGACGATCTTGTTGCCGATGTCGGTCCAGCTCAGGCCGCCGGTGGTGAGGCCGCCGATGTGCGTGCCGGGATCGAGGACGACTACGGTCTTGCCCATGCGCCGGGCCTGAATGGCTGCTGCCAGCCCGCCAGATGTGGCGCCATAGATGAGGATGTCGGTTTCAGGGCCAGTGCCGTTGCAGGAGATGGCAGTAAGGGCCAGCAACGCCGCGAACCCGCGGTGGAGTAGCGATTTCTTCATAGGTTCTTCCTTGAGGTACTACTTCGCCGTCCGGCGGTCCCACGGCACGGGCCCTTTTCTCGGGGCTGGGGCGTAGCGTTTCCGAATCGCGGCCAAGCCTTGATTCTGGAACTCGATTCCCGCTTCAAACACAGCACCTTCGTCCTTCAGCTTCTTCTGCAACTCGGGCACGTTGATGTCCTGCAGCGTGGATCCGCCGCGGATGGACAGCGCCGCGGCAATGCCCGCCGCGTGGCCGAGGATCATGTATTGCGGCTCCATGCGCATGCTGGAGTACGCGATGTGGCTGGCCGAGAAGCACACCGGGACCAGCAGGTTTGTCACTTCGGACTTCTTCGGCACCAGCACCCGGTAGGGGATCTGGTAGGGCTGCACGGGCACCTGCACGTCGCCTTCATTCTCGACAAAACCCTTGGCGTTCACGAACCGTTGCAGGTTGTGCGAATCGGAGTTGTAGCTGCCCATGCCGATGGCGTCCGGCTTAGTGCGCTCGGTCTGGAGATCCTTCTGGGTGGAGACGAACTCGCCGACCATGCGGCGCGCTTCGCGGACATAGAGCTGGTTCGGCCAGTGGCCGGTGTCCTGAAACTCGTCCTTCGGCAGGCCGTAGCTCAGGACTTCATCCCGCAACTCCTTCGGGACACGCGGATCGTTGGCCAGGAAGTAATAGAAACCCTTCTGGTAGTCCTCGTGCTCCTTCCAGATCTTCGCGCGCTCGGCGTAAGTGCCTTCGGGGTAGCCGTAGTTCTTGCCGATGTAATCGGTGGAGAAGCCGCCGCGATTGTTGAGGTCCAGCTTGCCGTTGGGGATGATGCGGAACAGGCCGACTTCGTTGAAGTTCAGGGGGCGGCCCATGTACTTCGTCATAGCCGTCAGGTAGCGCGCCAGCAGCTCATACCGCTTCGGGTCATAGCCATCGGGTTTGGGCCAAGGCAGCCGGTTCTCCGGCACGTTGGTGGCGATGACGCGGAAATTGTAAGCCTGGATCCGCTTGTCGGCGGTGCCCGGCTCTCCGCGAGGCTCGGCTGAGACTTCGGGTAGCAGCTTGCCCTGCTCGTCGCGCGCCGGAATGTCGACCGCGAACTGGTGGCTTTCGGTGACCGCGCGCACGCCGGCCAGCGACTCGCCATACTGGCTGATGCCTTCGCGGCCGTAAGTGTAGGTGACCTTGGACTGCGCCATGAGGTCGCCTTCGTAGGTGGCGTCTGCGAAGACCTTGGCCTGGAAGCGTGCGCCGTTCTCCATGACGATTTCGGACACGCGTGCGCCTTCGCGCTTCACGCCGTCCTTCTCGCGCAGGCGGTGGTGTTCCAGCAGCGTGACGCCGGCTTCCTTGAGCATGTCGCGCATTAGGGACTCGGCCACGCCGGGCTCTGGCATCCACGAGAGTTCCTGCAGGTGCCGGTCCATCTGGTAGCGTTGGCCCGCGCGGTAGTAGAACTCGAGCGAGAGTCCGCCGATCACTTCGCGGCGGCCGACATCGGTACCGGACAGGCCTCCGCTGATCATGCCGCCGATGTGGTTTCTGGGTTCGAGGAGGGCCGTCTTCAGGCCCTGGCGGGCGCCGGAGACGGCCGTGGCAAATCCGGCGGCGGTGCCGCCGTAGACAACGAGGTCATAGTTCTGCTGGGCAGCGGCCGAAGCCGCTGCCAGGAGGAGAACAAGGAACATTCTCATAATTGGACCCTTGTTCAAGAGACTAGAACGTCAGACGCATGCCAAGCTGCATGCGGCGCGCTTCCAGCGAACTGAAGATGCGGCCGAAGTTGGCATTCGTGTTGACGCCCGCCGAGTTGGGCGAGAAACTCACGTCGGGCCCATTGAGATTCACGGTGTTGAGCGCGTTGAACATCTCCCAGCGTGTCTCGAGACGGTAGCGCTCCATGAACTGGTAGGTCTTGAAGATGGAGAAGCTCACGTCGAGCATGCCGGGGTTCCGGGTGCTGGGCAGGGTACGGGGCGCATTGCCGATGACGAAGTTGGCCGGGTTGCGGAACGCGTCGGTGTTGAACCACTTGTTGGCCGATGGCGTGCCGCTGGGTAGCGAGGGATCCGCCACCAGGTCCGGATAGTTGATGCCGGTGAAGTTGTTGCTGCCGCGCACGACCAGCGGGGTGCCGGTCTGCATGGTCGCGATGCCGTTCAACTGCCAGCCGCCAACGGCCGCATCCAGCACGCGATTCATACCGCCGCCGAACTTCTTGCCGCGTCCGAAAGGCAGTTCCACGACACCGCTGGTGACCAGGCGCTGGGAGACGTCATCCTGGTCGATGGCGCGATCGAGCCGCCGGTTGTAGGCGCCGATGCGGAAGTCGGCCGCCGATGTGCCGTTGCCGCCGCCGCCGACGCTGATCGTGTCGGACATCAGCTTGCTCTTGGTGTAGCTGGCCAGGGCGGAGATGCCGGACGAGAAACGCTTCTCGACGAGCACCTGCAGGGAGTGATAGGTGGAGCTGGCGTTGTTCGCTGCGAACGTCGTCACCGACTGGTAGTCGGGGAATGCGAGCAACAGTACCTGCTTCTGCACCGTGGCGCCCGACCGAGCGCCCGAGGCGATCTGTCCGTAGAACGGGTTTGCCACCGTGGTCTGCAGATCGAGGCCCATCGAGAAGTACTTCGGGTCGAGCTGATTCAGATTGTAGTTGCCGCCGAACAACTTCACGCCGCGGCTGCCGGCATATACGGCACTGGTGGTCCAGCCACCCCACAGCGAGCGCTGGATGGTGAAGTTCCACTGTTGTACGTAAGGCGTGAGGCCGTGGCGGTCCTGATACTGCACGTTGAAGCCGCGGTAGGCCGAGGGGCCGCCGTTAGCGCCGGCCGGCTGCAGGATGGTCGAAGGACCTTGGCTGAACTGGAACGCCTTCACCGGGACGCTGCCCGAACTGGTGAACGGCGTATCGACGGAGAAGCCGAGAGCGTTCGAGTTGTCGCCCTGGGTATGTCCGATTTCGGAGATGGTGTAGATGATGCCGTAGCCGCCGCGAATCGCGGTCTTGCCATCACCCTTCGGGTCCCACGCGAAACCAACACGTGGGCCGTAGTTGTTCTTGTCCAGATCCACATAGCTGGAGGGGACACCATTCACGCCGCTGTAGGTCATGATGCCCGGCATGTTGGTCTGGGAGTTCGTGACGAACGGATCGAAGCTCGAATGGCGATCGTGCAGTTCCGTCGGTCCGCCGCTGACGTCGTAGCGCAGACCGAGGTTCAGCGTGAGGCGGCGGGTGATCTTCCAATCGTCCTGGAAGTAGACTCCGAGGGGCAGCGAACGGTATTGGAAGAAGGGGCGATAGCCGATCTGGCCGCCGCCGACTTCACCCAGGAGGTAGGAAGCGAGACCGAAACCAGTATTGGCGGGCACCAGCGGATTGCCGGTGAGCGAGGCGCTGAAGTCGAAACGGCCGGAAGGGTTGGAACGGTTGATGAAGCTCAGCCGCGACCAGCGCAGGTCGAAGCCGGCCTTGAAGTTGTGCTTGCCGCGCACGATGGTGACGCTGTCGACGATCTGCACGTACTGCTGGGCGCGCAGGCCGGCTGAGAAGCTGGGCTGGCCGATGGTCATCAGTCCGGAGATCTGGACAGGCGGGAATTGATCCTGCGGGATCTGCGAGGGGTAGCCGAGCTTGGCGGGCCAGCCCTGGTCGAAGCTGGGGTGCTTGAACGGCAGCCACTGGCGGGAACCGGCCAGGCGGAAGTCGTTCACGATGGAAGGAGTGACGACGCGCGTGTAGCTGAAGATGGCGTTGTGGTTGTCGCGCTGGTCGTCGCGCGCCACCGAGTCGGCCTCTTCGAGACCATAGCCGCGGTTGCGTAGCGTGTTGCGCGTGCCCGAATAACGGAAGAACAACATGTCCTTATCCGACATGCGATGGTCGACGCGAGCCGTTGTGACGCCCTGGTCGGAGCTGGACGGGATCAGTGCGATGTAGTTGTTGGCGGCGGTGTAGGGATCGGTCGCAGTGGCGTTCGCCGCCGGCATGTAGGCCAACACGCGCTTGGACAACGGATCGATGCGGTTGGCGGGCACGATGTTGCCGGGCAACGGATCGCGCACATAGCCTGAGCCGTTTGGATTCGCGCGCGTCGTGGCGGGATCGAAAAGGGCAATCAGCGCGCCGGAACCATTGCGCAGATTCGAGAAGTCGCCGTCGCGCCATTCCGGTTTGGCCACGGTGCCGAGCCTGGGTGCTCCGGTCGACCGCCATTTCCACTGCTCATAGCCGGCGAAGAAGAACGTGCGGTTGTGGCCGTCGTAGACCTTGGGGATCCACACCGGACCGCCCACCGTGCCACCGTACTGGTTGTAGCGCAGCACCTGCTTGATGCGGCCGGTGCGCGGATCGGGCTGGGTGGAGAATGCGTTGCGCGCGTCAAAGGCGTCGTTGCGCAGGAACTCGTAGGCCGAGCCGTGGAACTCGTTGCCACCCATCTTCGTGACGACGTTGATGACGCCGCCCGAGGTCTGGCCATATTCGGCCTTCAGGGCGTTGGTCTCGACACGGAACTCTTCCACGGAGTCGGACATCGGGACGACGGCGATCTCGTTATGGACCGGCGCCGAGTTGACGCTGCCGTCTAGAAGAAACTGGTTGCCATAGGCAGGGCCACCGTTGATGCGGATCTGCGAGAAGGTTTGGTTGTTCACCTCGGCGAAGCCGTCGGTCGAACGGCTGCTCGGCTGCACGCCCGCCACGATCTTTACAAGGTTGAAGACGTGGCGGCCGTTCAGCGGCAGCTCCTCAATTCGTTTGCGCTCCACCGTCGCGCCGAGGCTCGAGTCCTCGGTCTGGACACGCGGAATCTCGGCCGTGATGTTGACGCTTTCTGTAAGCGCGCCTACTTCCAGCGCGATGTCGACACGCAAACGTTGCGAAACCTCAATGGTGATGTTGGTTTGTTTATAGGTTTTGAAACCGCTCGCCGTGGCGGTCACTTCAAAGCGGCCAACGGGTAGCTGGCCAATGGAATAAGTGCCATCGGATGAACTGGTGCCTGTAAATGTCAGGTTCGTGGCTAGTGCCGTCGCCGTCACCGTTACGTTCGGTACTCCGGATCCTTGGGGATCGGTGATGGTGCCGGTAATGGTACCCAGAGCAGTCTGGGCATACAGCGACGTGGAGAGTAAGATGGTAGCCAGAGCCAGGTGGGTTGATCGAAACATAGATTCAGCTCCTCGGGGCCAAGTCTACGCGGACGTGCTGTTCCACTTAGGCTAATTTCAGGTCAATTAACGGTTATGGGCCAATGATGTCAAGCACTTCCGAAGCCCCTGCATGGCACTCGGTAGCCCTCGCGGAACTCGACCGGATTCTCCAGAGCCGATTCCTGCGGGAGTCGAAGCAACTGTGCGCTCTGCTCACTCACGCCGTGCACGAAACCCTCGCGGGGCGCGAAGATGGCCTCAAAGAGTACATTCTGGGCCTGCAAGTCTTCAATCGGCCGCCCGACTACGACCCCCGAAACGACGCCATCGTCCGTGTCCAGGCCAGTCTCCTGCGCAAGCGTCTGGCCGACTACTATGAGCACGAAGGCAGCGGCTCGACGCTCCATATTGAATTGCCGCGCGGCGGCTACGTGGTGCGATTTGTCGATGTCTCGAAGGACGACCCGCAGCCGCATATTGCGTTACCGCTCGGCGAACCCTTGCTGGATCAGCCAGTTGCCCGGGGACGTTACTGGCCGGCCCTTGTTTCCGGATTGGCCTTGGGAACGTTACTCACCACGCTGGTGGCCCTCTGGGTGACCCGGGACCGTTGGCCGCGCCGGCTCGAGTCGCCGGCCGTGTGGGGCGTCGTTATCAATTCCAAAGCCGAAACCGTCGTAAGTTTTGGCGTGCCCCTCTTCTTCGCGGGCGCCAATGGTTTCTTCGTCCGCGATACCAGCGTGAACGCCGTGTCCGAGGACAGCGACCGCATCAAACACCTGGGCGATCTGTTGGGAGGGACATTCCGCCCGCAGGAGGACGTCTACACGGGGATCGGCGATGCCATTGGCACTCACTACGTGGCCGACTGGCTGCAGCACCGAGGAGTGACTGCGAGCGTCGCCAACTCGAACTATCTGGGCCCGTCCGACATTGAAGGCAAAAACCTGGTGGTGGTCTCGTCGGCCCGATTCCAGACGCTGCTTCAGCAGATGCAGCGCCCGGACCTCTTCCCCTTCGATCCCGGCAATGGCGGACCGGGCAGCGGCTTCCTCGTGTCGAGCCCCTTGCCCGGGGAACTGCCCGTCTACCGGCCCAGCGGTGGGGTCGGCGTCAGCACCAGCTACGCCGTGATGAGTCTATGGCCGGGCAGGCAGCCCAACACGCGCATGCTCTACCTGTCAGGTATCGAAACATGGTCCACCCAGGGCGCCGCGAACTATGCCATTGATCCTGAGCGCCTGACCGATCTGCAGCGCCGCATCGACGCCGACCCGCCCAATGGCCCGCGCGGCAAGAAGAGCCCGTATTTCCAGGTGCTGATCCGGGTGGAAGGCAAGAACAACCGGGTGCGGACCTCCAGCTACGTGACGCACCGCTACCTGCCGGGCAATTAGCGGCTAAACCTTTGGGCGCAGGGCCGCGTACACCGTCCGGGCGAATCCGGCCAGATCCAGCGGGCCTGGCTGCGCGCTGGACGCCGCGTAACCCGCCGCCTTCAACCAGCCGGCCAGGACCTCGCCGGTCAGCGGCAGTTCCGCGTCCTGCACCGGCGCGGACGGCTTCTTCCCCTCGTGGCGGAGAATCCTGGCCAGGCGTGCTGCGCCCTCGCCGCGCGTGAGGCCGTGCGTCTTCTCGGCGCGGTAGCCCGGATTCAGGCCGCGGGCGCCCAGCCATTGGAAGGCGGCGAAGTCGGGATCGGTGAAGGGCAGATCCTCATAGAACGTGAGAACGCCCCTACGCTCCGCCAGGATGGCCTGCAGTTGGTTGGCCGGAATGCGCCGCAGCGGAACCTTGTGTTGAATCGCCAGGTGCGCCGCCACGCCGCACGCTTCGCCCAGCACGATAAAGACCGGCTCCATGCGCAGGGCGTTGTAGGCGACATGACTGCACGAGCACGCCACGGGCACCAGCAGGCCATCGATCTTGCGCGGCACCACTACTCCATAGGGCACCTGGAACGGCTCGTGGTCTACGAAGAAGTAGCCCTCACGCACGCCGGGATGCGCCGGATCGTAGCGATGATGGCCGTGGGGGTCGAAGGCCCACTCGAGCACGCCGATGGACGTGGGCTGCACGCGGGTACGCTTCAACTCCGGATCCAGGTTTGCGTCGTTCTCGGTGAGGACGTAGTCGCCTAGAATCCGCCGACCCTGGCGCACATACACCTGCCGCGGCATGTTCCGATTGTTCACTCATTCATCGCGGTGCCAACCGTACTGGCTCGCGTCCTTGCGCAGCGATTCGGGGACCTCCGGATCGTTCTGCAGCAGCCAGATCAGGCCGACGTTGTGGTCCAGATAGCGCTGGTAGATCTTCTGCCGCTGCGCCGGAGTCGCCGTGGGCCAGGGCCAGCACTCTTCGGCGAGATCGAGCGACTCGCGCGGGATGCCGGTGTCGGGATGGACGTGATCGCTATTGAGTTCGAACCGGCCATTCGGCATGGCGTAGACCTGGATCACCTCGCGGAATTTTGTGATGCGGCCGGCCCGGATGTCTTCCAGGGTTAGCGCATATTCCTCGCGATTGTAAGTGGCTGGCTTCTCGATGGGGATCCGCTTCTCCGGCACGTTGGTCACGTGCATCCGGAAGCAGTAGGCCTGGGTAGCCTGGTCGGCCTCGCCTGTCGAACCAGGCAGCGGAGTGTTCTCGCGGAACTTCATGTAGATCCGCCCGGCGTGCGGTTCGTTGTACTCGGCGCGGCTCTCGCGTCCGGTCTTGAACGGCACGCCGGCCATTGCTGCCAGGTCGCCCTCGTAGGTCGCGTCGATGAAGGCGGTGGCGGCGAGTTCCACGAGCGAGCCCGGTTTCGTGCGGTCCTCGAGAAAGATGGAGGTGAGGCGGTTGCCGCGCACGGTGGTCCGCTTCAGTTCGTGGCTCAGCAGAAGCTGGATGCGCCCGCCCTCGGCGCCGATCATGTCGTGAAAGACCTTCTCGGCGAGGCTAGCCTCGTACCAGTAGCCGTCCTTACACAGCTTGACGTTCTGCAGCGATGGGTTCGCCTTGTCTTGCGCGGTATAGGTCTCCAACACGCGCCGCGTGAATTCGTAAAACAGCCCGCCCACCGCCTGCCGCTTGCCGATGTCGGCGTTGGTGAGTCCATTCGAGACGATGCCGCCGATGTGGTCGACATACTCGCTCAGGATGACGGTGTGGCCCAGGCGGGCGGCAGCCACCGCGGCGCCAATGCCCGAGGGCGTGGCGCCATAGATGACGACATCGGCATTACGCCGGGTTTCGGCGCGGAGCAGGGCGGCTGCGGCTGCGAGGGGGAATGCGGCTCTTCGAGTGATCTTCAGTGGCATGGGGGAGGAATGGGTATGCTATCAGACCGTTTGATAGCCCATCCACTCCTGCCCCCAACGCACTGAAAGTGAGGTGAGATCGGGCGCGGCTCAATCAATCGTCGAGAGCTGAATCGACGATGGCGCCGAATTCGTGCGGTACACGCGCTCTGTTGCCTTCACGAAATCCTCGGCCTTGGCGTCCTGGATCTTCATGAACTTCTGCGGATTGCGATCGCCGAGCGGATACCACGAGCTCTGCACCTGCACCATGATCCGGTGGCCGGTACGGAACGTGTGGAAGACATCCGGCATGTCGAACGCCACCTGGTCCATCTTGCCCGGCACGAATGGCTCCGGCTTGTCGAAGCCCTTGCGGAACTTGCCGCGGAACGGCTCGCCACGCACCAGCATCTGATACCCGCCCATGTGCACGTTCGTGGGATTGGGCTGCGGATCGGCCGTGTCGCCTGGGAAGACATCGATCAGCTTCACCACCCAATCGGAATCGGTACCGGTGGTGGATACGAACAGTGAAGCCTTCAGCGGTCCAGCCACGCGGACATCCGATTCCAGCGGTTCCGTCTCATACACCAGCACGTCGGGCCGGGATGCCGCGAAGCGCTGATCGTCGGTCATGTACGGATAGCTCATGCCATTGGCGATGTAAGGGGTGAACGGCACGGGCTTGGCCGGATCGCTGACGTATTCGTCAAACGCCTCGGCCTTCTCCGCCGGTTGCGCCGTGTTCAACTTGCCGCCGGCATGGAAGTAGAGAGTCTTCCATTTGGCATCCTTCGGCGGCCACGCATCAAACTTGTGCCACTCGTTGCGGCCGGTTTCGAAGACGTAGGCTTCGGGCAGCTTGTCGCCGTCGCCCTTGCCCTTCAGATGGAAGAGGAAGAACGGGAACTCGATGTCGTCCTGGAAGAACTTGGACGTGTTCGAGGCGAAGTTGATGTTGCCCAGTGCCGTTCCGTCCGGACGAGCCCAGCCGCCGTGCGACCACGGACCTTCCACCAGCATGTTCTTGGCACCGGGATTCTGCGCCTCCGCGGACTTGTAGAGGTTCAGAGGGCCGAAGACGTCCTCGGCGTCAAACCATCCGCCCACGCTCATCATGGCCGGCTTCAGGTTCTTCACATACTGCCGCAGGTCGCGCGACTTCCAGAACTCGTTGTAGGTATCGTTCTGCGTGAGCTCCTTCCAGAACTCGGTCTGGCCGTGGAAGTACTTCTCGTCGTAGTTCGCTAGCGCGCCGGTGCGCAAGTGGAAGTCGTAGGCGTCCGGCGTCTTCATCTCGATCCGGTCGCGATTCGGTCCGTCCGGCGGATGGTTGCGGCCGAAGCCGGAAAAGAAGTTGAAGGCATGCGCCAGAAAGAGCACGCCGTTGTGGTGGAAGTCGTCGCCGATGAACCAGTTGATCACGGGCGCCTGCGGCGAGGTGGCCTTCAGCGCCGGGTGTGCGTCCACCGCGCCCATGGCCGCGTAGAAGCCGGGATACGAGATGCCGTACATGCCTACGCGCTCGTTGTTGTCGGGGATGTTCTTCACCAGCCAGTCGATGGTGTCGTAGGTGTCACTGGGTTCGTCGATGTCCTTCGGCCCGCGCTTGTTGGGATTCACGGGGCGGATATCCATGTAGGTGCCCTCGCTACGGCCCTTGCCGCGCACGTCCTGATTGGCGAAGATGAAGCCTTCGCGCATGAACTTCTCGCTGGCCGGACCCAGCCGGCCGGCATAGTTGTCCGAGCCGTACGGGCCCACGGTGTAGGGCGTGCGCATGAGCAGGATCGGGTACTTCTGGCTGTGGTCCTTGGGTGTGTAGACGGCGGTGAAGAGCTTCACGCC
Organism: uncultured Paludibaculum sp.; assembly: GCF_963665245.1. Classification (NCBI taxonomy): domain Bacteria; kingdom Pseudomonadati; phylum Acidobacteriota; class Terriglobia; order Bryobacterales; family Bryobacteraceae; genus Paludibaculum; species uncultured Paludibaculum sp. The sequence goes on along the minus strand of NZ_OY762267.1, from coordinate 679,601 downwards.
GTCCCGCATCGGAATCTGATATTCGGCCTTCGTGTAATGCTCGCGGATGTATTCCGCGCGCAATTCGGCCGGCGTCTTTGTGGAGGGTGTCTCTGGCGGTGCATTCCTCCGCCCCTGCGCCAGCATGGCAAGCGGCAAGGCCGCGATCAGAACGATACTTCTAAGTCTCATGGCTCCTCTATGCTCGAAATAGCGCAAACATGCGCAATGCACTCATCATGCTGGTTTCCGACATCCATCGGCCCAAACCGGTCGACGACATCAGCACCAGCAGCAGAATGAACCCAAAGCGGCTCAGCTCGATATACCAGAACGGGGGGATGCGGGCGGCCAGCAAGAACTTCGATCCATCCAGCGGCGGGATGGGGATCAGATTGAACAAAGCCAGGAACAGGCTCAAATAAGCGGCGCGAAACAGGATCTCCGTCCCCGCATGCCAGAAAGAGCCGACCAGCGCCAGGACCAGAGCGAAGACGACGTTGCTGCCGGGGCCAGCCAGGGCCACCATCAGCAGTCCGTTGTAGCCGCCGCGCAGCTTATTCGGATTCGTGTTCACCGCCCGGCCCCATCCGAAGAAGACGCCGCCAAAGATGGACGAGACCAGAGGCACCACCACGGTGCCGATCCAGTCGACATGCGCCATCGGATTCAAAGTTACGCGGCCTTCCAGCCGCGGAGTATCGTCGCCAAGCCTGTCGGCTACCCATGCGTGCGCGAATTCATGAGGTGTTGTGAGCAGCCAGAAGATAAGGACATCCAAGAGAGCTTGGACGATGTTGTTGGGCATCTCCTATCCATGCTACACGGCGTGTCCACCCTGGCGTGGTGGCGGTGGATGGTGATCACCACACGCGCCGGGCGGCATGGAGGCGGGGCGCGGCCTCTTCGAAAGGTGCCCAGGTACGCCGTGTTATGCCCTCCGGCCGCATGGCCCGCCTGCGCATGAGCCGCGCCCGGGCTCTGCGGTTGGCTGACGATCCGAATGTCGCCTACACTGCGCCCGACCGCGAAGTGCGCTCCGCCGGATACCTGGATTGCTCCTTACGCAATCTCTCCACGCCGCTCGACGATAATCAGACCCCGTTTCCTGAGACCATTTCCGGCCCGCAATCGGTGAGAATGAAGGGAATGGAAGCGGTCATCGTGCGCGGCGCCGAGGTGCGAAAAGGCCTCCGGCTGGAGTATGTCAACGTTGCCTACAACCTGCTCGAAGCGATTGTCGCGCTGGTCTCCGGCGGCGCGGCCTCCAGCATTGCGCTCATCGGTTTTGGCGTCGACAGCTCCATAGAGACCTTTTCCAGCGCGATCATGCTCTGGCGTCTCCGGCAGGACGACCACCCGCTTCGCGACACCATCGAGCGGAGTGCGCTACGCTACATCGGCATCTCCTTTCTGCTGCTCGCCGCCTATGTCGCCTACGAATCCGCTGAAAGCTTGTGGAGCCGCGAAGCACCCCAGCGCTCCATCCCCGGGATCCTTTTGGCCATCGCCTCACTCATTGTTATGCCCGTCATGGCTCGCATGAAGCGCCGTGTCGGCATGAACCTGAACAGCGCCGCCATGGTGGCCGACTCCCGTCAGACCCAGCTCTGCAGTTGGCTGTCGGGCATTCTTCTGGGCGGGTTGCTGCTCAACGCCGTGGCCGGCTGGTGGTGGGCCGATCCGGTGGCCGGCCTCATCATGGTGCCCATCATCGCGCGCGAGGGGATCCAGGCACTGCAAGGCAAGAGCTGCAACTGCGGCCACGGATGCGCCGTCGGCTAGCCAGCCGCACCATCAGACCGCGATCAGCTTTCCGCTACACTGTGGCGGGCTGTTGGCTGAGTGCTGATCGCTGAGAGCTCACGTTCCGCGCTTCCGCCCGATCAGCAGCATGAAGTCGCTGGGTAGAACCCCGCTGTCGATAAAGAGCTCTTCCAGGCTATTGATGCTGTCCACCATGATGTTGGTGGCTTCGTCGTCATCCGGGAAGTTCTGGACGATGCCCGAGTAGAGCAGGTGCTGGATGGTCCCGCCCAGATTCTTCTCGTGGACCACGTCAAAGTGATCCCGGAACACCTGGACGATCTCATTGGACCGGATCGCTTCGCTCGGGCAGACCTGGATGACCTGCTCCGGAGTACTGCGCCCTTCAGCGCGCTTCTCTATGCCATTTGCATACATGCGCAGGGGCCTGGGCATGAGTCCCAGCAGTTGCGCCGTCAGGGCCAGTTGCTTGTCGGTCCACTGGAACCGTGCCGGACCGACAAACTCGTCCAGCACAAAGAAACCGCCGGGGACCAGCGCCTTGGAAATCTCCGCGCAGATATGTTCCAGCCGTTCGAAATGGTGGAAGCTCTGGATGGCATAGATCAGCCCGTACCGCGAGGGTTCCAGCGAGAGGTGGTCGATGTCGGCGGCCTGGAAGCTGACCGGCGCGCCCTGGGACTTCATCCCGCTCCGGACCTCGGCGAAACGCGAATCGTCGAGGTCGATGCCCGTGACGTGGCGCGCTGTTCCTGCCCGCCAGGTCGCGTGTGTGTTCTCTCCACTGCCGCAGCCGAGCTCCAGCGCGTACTCAGCGGGTCCGCCAAGTGCCTGGGGGATCCGTGTCCGCCACGGTAGTCCGTCGATAAGTGCCTTTCGCCGGTAGTGGTGCGAGACGCGCGGATGATCGGTCCAGTATAGCCGGGTCCCATTTGCAACCAGACGATCAGTCTTGTTCCAGTGAGCGATCTCCGCCCTGATACGATCCAACATGATGGGAATCCTCGCCGCTGCGAAGCCGGCCGATGCCTATGGCCGGCTCATGCGTTTCCGAGATAGTCCCATTGTACATGCCGCCTTTGGGGCAGCCACTTGTTCCTACTCTTCGACGCTCGCCGCGACGATGGGGAACGCTTGAGTGTTCGACATCAGGCCGCCCGGGATCGCCACGGCGATGCGCGCCATCCCCACTTTGTCGATCAATCGGGCGGGAACGGCCGCCGTCAACGCGCCCTCCGAGAACGTGGTGCTCAGCGGCGTTCCATTCCAGTACACCGTTGCCCCAGCCTGGAACCCGTCGCCGAAGACCGTGAGCGTCGTATCCGGTCCGCCCGCCGTCAGACTCTCCTGGTCGAAGCTCGCTACGCGCAGCGCCACGATTGTCAGCGGCCACGGCTCCGAGATCTGTTCGTGCGGATTAACGGCCGTCAGCCGGGCGCTACCTGAGTTGAGCATGCGGTCCGCCGGTACTTGCGCGGTCAACCGCGTAGGATCGACGAAGGTTGTCTCCAGCGGGACCCCATCCCATTGCAAGATGGTTCCTGGCAGATACCCGCTTCCGTCCACGGCAAGCACGAGTCCCGAGACGCCTGCGGCCAAGGTCCCGGGAGCAACTCCCGCGATCCTCGGCTTGGCCTCCAGAACCTGGAACGAACTCACTTCGGATGTCAGCCCATCAGGGTTCGATACCGAAACCTCGGCGGCGCCGCCACCGATAATCCAGGATGCGGGGACGATTGCCTTCAGGCGTGTGGAGTCGAGGAAGGCTGTCTCCAGCGCCACTCCGTCCCAACGGATCGCGGCTCCTGTCACGAAGCCCGACCCACTCACCACCAGCGTCAGATCGTCACCACCTGTGGTCGCCGACGAAGGCGAGACGCTCAGCAGTCCCGGCACGGGCGGATGGACGAGGAAGGCCGCTGGCGTGCCCTCTGTGCCGCCCGGGTTGGTGATGGCCAGACTGGCCTCACCCGCGGTGGCTACGAGTTCCACCGGCACCTTGGCCGTAACCCCGCCGGAATCCACAAACTCGGTTTCCAGCGGTTGACCATTCCACACCACGACAGCGCCTGGTAGGAACCCCTTGCCCTTGATAGCCAGGGTGAAGGCGCCGGTGCCTTCGGTCGCTGAACTAGGCGCAATTTCCGTCATGATCGGATCCGCCGGATTCACCAGAAAGGAGACAGCCAGCGATTCCGCGCTCGTCGAGCGGACAATCGTAACGGAGGCTCCGCCGGGCTCGGTGATCGCCTCCACTGGAACCACTGCGGTCATCTGCGTGGAACTGTCCACCACGGTCGGTAGGGCCGTGCCGTTGCAGTGCACGGCGTCATCCGGCTGGAATCCCCTGCCGGTCACGGTCAACCGGAACGACGCCCCCCCGGCCGTCGCCGCAGCGGGATCGAGCTTTGTAATCACCGGTCCGCTGGCTTTGATGGGAAAGCTGGTGGGTGTCGAGTGCGCATCCTGGTTGGCCACGACGAGGAACGACGTGCCAGGCGTCGCGATGCGGTTGGCCGGAACCGTGACCGTCAGTTCGGCTGGGCTCACGAACGACGTGGCCAGCGGCGCTTCATCCCAGTTCATCACTGCGCCGGCGGAAAAGTTGGCGCCATGGACCGCCAGGACAAACTCCGGCCCTCCTGCTTCGGCCGAACCCGGACTCAGGCTCAAGATGCGCGGGCTCACCGGCAGGATCTGGAACGCCGTCGTGAGGGACTTGTCCCCGGACTCGTTTACCACGCCAAGGCTGACAGTGCCTGGCGATGCGATTAGATTGGATGGTACCGACGCCGTCAACTGCGTGGGAACGGGTGGAGAGGTCCGTCGTGTTCCAGCGCACCCGAGCGCCAATATAGAAGTGCGCCCCATTCACAGTCAATTGGAACTCTGGGCCAGCGGCCGTGGCCGAACCGGGCAGCACCGTGCTGATGGTCGGCTTGCCCGGCTCGACAATGACAGTCACCAACCGCGAGGCTGCGGCGTTCGTCGTGTCACCGATGGAAACGGTGATTGTGCCCGGGTTCATGATAGCTTCTGGCGGAACCTGCAGACTCAAGGCCGTGGAGCTCAAGTAAGTTGCCCGCAGAACCCAATCCCCATCGGAGGACCGGATACGACACGAGGCGGTAGGCCGGAATCCAATTCCGGTCACCGAGAGCGTGACGTTGGCGCTCCCTGCCACAATGGAACTCGGCGTGAGTGTCGACAGCACCGGCCGGACTAGCATCTGCGTAAACGGGATCGAACTCGCGCCGCCGGCGTTGGCCATGGTGATGTCGAACTGACCCGACTCGGTCACAAGACCCGCTGGCACTGCTGCGTTCATCTCGCTTGCACTCACAAAAGTAGTGGCCAGCGGTGTGCCGGCCCAGTAGATCGTGGCGCCCGGCAGAAAGTCGCTGCCGGTGACGTTCACGGTAAATCCGGCAGCGCCGGCGTTCACGTACGCGGGACTCACTGCCGCCAGAGTTGGGATAGGCACGCTCGCGTACACCACGACGGGGTACGGATTCGACGTCAGGCTTCCGGAAACCACCTTGATCACCGCTGTACCCGGGCTGCTAATGAGTTGTGCGGGTACAGTGGCCATTAACTGAGTGGGCGTGCTGGACGTCACCACCAGTGGGACGCTATTCCAGAACACACGGTCTCCTGCCAGGAACCTGGATCCGTTGATGGTTATCGGAGACAAATCCCCTCCAGCGATGAACCCTCCGGGTGTGACCGACGAACTGATTGGGATGACCGACTCGATGGTCAGGCTACGCGGCAGCGAGGCGATGCCATTCGCCCTGACCACCGTGATACTGACGGTCGCCGGGCTCGCCATCAGGCTCGCTGGCACCAAGGCAAACAACTGAAGGGGACTCGAGACCGTGGTGCTCAGCGGAGTGTTGTTCCAGTACACGGTCGAGCCTGTGAAAAACCCGGAGCCGCTGATAGTGAGTGTGGCGCCTTCTCCACCGGCCCTCAGCTTCGTGGGATTGATGGACGTGATGACTGGGCTGTAGCCGGGAGGGGTATTGGCCGGGTTGACGGGAAGAACTCTCGAGTTGGACACCAGACCATCGCTGTTGACCAGCGTGATGTTGGCCGATCCGGGGCTGGCAATCAGGCTGGCTGGAACCCAGGCCATCCAGACGGGGCCTGTTGAGACCATGGACAAAGGCATCCCATTCCAACGCACCACCATCCCCGGCCGCAGGTAACTGCCATAGACGGTCAGGTTAAAGCCCGGATTGCCGGCGTAGACGACCTGAGGCTCCGAGCCCGACAGGAGAGGCGCCATCGTTCCGATGGCAAAAGGCAGGCGAAGCGATATGGTGTTGTAGGTGTTGTCGGAGACATAGATGGTGGCTGTCTTGGCTGTCCTGAGCTTGTCGGCAGGCAGCACGGCTGTGAGCGTTGTCGAGTCAACATAGGTTGTCTGCAACGCCCATGGACTCGTCACCTCGAAAACTGCACGATGCCTGTGGGGCGAAAGCCGCGCCCCTTGATGGTCAACGTGACGTCCGGAGTGCCTGCCTCCACCGAACTCGGGCTGACAGAGGTTAACGCCGGTCGTACCGAAACCCACACTTGTTGCGACTCGGCCATCGATCCATCCGGGTTACCCACGCTGATCTCCTTGCCAGCGGCGAGCAGCATGCTCTCGGAAGGCAGGATGGCCGACAGTTGCGTCGAACTGCGAAACGTTGTGGCCAAAGGCTGGCCCGCTGCGTAGACTCTGGAGCCGGATACATAGCCACTGCCGGTCACGACAATCGCGAGATCCGGCCCCCCGGCGTCAACCCCATCTGGGCTGACGGTCTGGATCAGCGGCCCGTGGATAATCGGGAATGCGGCGGGTGGCGAGACAAGTCCCTCCGATTCGATCGTAATGGCCGCCGTCCCCGCGGCGGCGACTAACGGTGCCGGTACCAGTGCGGTGACTGTCCCCGCGACGTTCGAAGTTATGGCCAGCGGAGTGCCATTCCACTTCAAAATCGGGTCAGGGCCGAGGCGATCAACGGTGGCAGCCAGGCTGAAGTCCGGGGTGCCCACCGAGATGGAACCCGGTTTCAGCCACGCGATGACTGGCGCAACTCTCCGAATTGTGTAGGCCCGGGTATTCGAGACCAGACCGTTCGCCTTGTCGAGAACGAAGATACTACCCGTTCCCTGCACCGCTGCCGGATTGAAAATTGCGCCGATGAGCGTCGCTGAATCCTCGAATTTAGTGTCGAGACTGATCTGTCCGATCGGTGAGTCAAAGACAACCACAGACGAGGCAGTGAATCCGGCTCCGCGCACCCCAACTGCGAGAGTGGGAGCCGGGATCCCCCCACCGTCGGACTGATACTGGTGATCACTGGACCGACCGAGATGCTCCCCCACCGGTTGGAAACGCCTCCGTCCGGATTGGTAACCGTCAGCTCATAGTTGCCCGTCACCGTCTGCAGGTGTTTGGGGACAGTGGCCGCCAACTGGGTTGAACTCACGAAGACGGTTGGCAGTGAGGTGCCCGCCCACTGCACAGTCGCGCCCTGTTCAAAGCCTCCGCCGTTGACGGTCAATACGAATTCGACGCCCTCAGCCCAAACTTGGGTCGGTGATGCCGATTGAATCGTGGGCACACCGCTGAAGGCGGGCCCAGCGTGGTTCGCGGCATCGCCGTCCACCGCTGATACGGAGATCGGACCACTATTGGCAAAAAATTGTGCCTGTGCCACAGCGGTCAATTCAGTGGCGTCAATGCGAGCAGCGCTCAGCGGCGCCATATTCCAATCAAGGGCAAAGCCCGGTGACAGGTTGTCGCCAGTCGCTGTGGGTCTGGATGCCCGTCCTCCAGCCGCTGAGGACTTTAGGCTGATGGAAGCGGAGGCGGGCTGCACACCCACCGGAGTGCTTGCGGTCGCCGCTGCTGCCGTCCAGAGTAGGGCTAGACAGGAAAGATGAAAAGAACGTAACGTCATTTGAGCCAGAATTCGACCGATAGGAACCTCAATTATGTCCACTCCCGGGGGCGGTGGCAACTACAGGTGCTCGGAATTATGCCGCCTGTAGTCGCAGTAATTCCGAGCCTCACGGCGTCTGGCCCGCCGAGCCTGCTGCCCATGCCGTAGGTAGTCCGTCTCCTGCCGGGAAGAAGTCCCGCGAGGTCCACGGACTCGTCCACATCTGCGGGAAACTGCGCAACGAACCACGACCGTGAGGGAGTGGTCCTCCGCCGCGCTACGAACCGCGCACGTCAGTAAGCGGGTATCGGCTCCGAGCGCGTCTTCAACACAACGGGCGCCAGTCCGCCGCGTCATCGCCACGACGAGCTGGACAAGATAACATCAAGAACACAAACGGTGGACGAACTCGACTACACGGCGACCGCGACGTACCGCCCCGCCGGCTTGGCGACCGAAGGGTACCCGGGCGGCCGCGCAGTGACCTATGGCGTCGACCCGCTGGCCCGTGTGACGTCGGTGTCCGGTCTCAAGAGCCAAACTCCGGCGAGCTACGTCACGGCGATATCCTACGCCGCGCACGGGGGCCAATCCTCCGTGGCCTTGGGCAACCTGCAGACAGAGACGCGGACCTGGGACCACAGAATTCAACCAGCCACGATGGCGCGAGGTTCCTCTTTTGCCCTGACGTACGCCTACTGCCCGGGCGGAGCGGCGTCGTGCGCGACGAACAACGGAAACCCGGTCTCTCAAACGATCGGGCAGGCGGGCAACGCGCAGCAGACTTACACCTACGACGCAGTGGGCCGGTTGGCCTCTGCCGCGGAAGGGGCAGGCGGCTCGACATGGAGCCGCGTCTATGGCCACGACCAACCAGGTAATACCTGGGTGTCCTCACACAGTGGAGCCTCACTGGATCCGTTCACGCCGGTGGCGGATTCGAATTTCAACACCATCGACAACAACAACAAAAATCAGTTGACCATTCAGGGATCTGAGTATGACGCAGTCGGGCATCAGAAGAAGATAGGAGGCTACACCCAGACGTACGATGGGGAAGGCCGGTTGGTGACGAGCGAGATCAACTCGATCACAACGGTGATGAGCTATGACGGCGAAGGCCACCAGATCAAGAAGGTGACCGACGCCCACACGACACTCTTTGTTTACGGGGTGGACGGCGGGCTGATCCAGGAATACGACAGCAGGCCGCCAACGGAATCCGGGGTGCGGTATCTGGCGCAGGATTCGCTGGGAAGCACTCGTATGGTGTTCGACGGCGTAGGCAATCCTGTGCGCTGTCTGGACTACCTCCCATACGGCGAGCAGATTCCGCAGGGCCTGGGAGCCGGAAGAGCGGGAGCGTGCTGGGCAACCGGCGAAGACCCGAAGGTGAAGTTCACCGGCAAAGAACGGGATACCGAGACGAGCCTCGATTACTTTGGGGCGCGGTACTTCTCCGCGGCGCAGGACAGGTTCACGACGCCGGACGCGCCGTTCGCCGATCAGCATCCGGAGGACCCACAAAGCTGGAATCTATACGCCTACGTTAGAAACAATCCATTGGCGATGGTTGACGTGACGGGAAAGGATGCGTTGAGAATCACAGACAAGGCCTCAGGCCAAGTTACGGTGGTAATTCCTGTCCGTTTCACCGGCAGCGGAGCAACGCCAGAGAGGATCAAGCAGATTGTTGATCGGGACAATGGCCTTAACACAAATGGGTCTACAACAGGGATTCAGGTCGTTGTAACCGACAAGAAGATCAACGGTGTTCTGAATACTCTCGAGATTAGTCCTGGCCCGAATACCACCATGTGCGGTGACCCCGGGTCTTGTGTGGATAGGCTCGGGGGCAAGAAAGGATACATCGATAGTAGCGACACAGGCAAGAAGGACTCTGGTCCGCACGAAATTCTGCACTTTGCCGGAATCCAAGATCAGTATGTTGAAGGCCCAAAGGACGCGAATGGTAACCGAACGGCTGTTCCTGCCCCAGGCTATGACAACTCAAATATCATGACCTCTCGAGACGGAACGAATCTGAAACCTGATCAGGTTAAGGAGGCCGAGTCGAACAAATCCACGAAGCAATGCACGGTAGAGAATGGAAAGACGAAATGCCATTGATATCGACGTGGAGGTGGCTGTTGACAGCCCTCGTCACCGGAACGATTCTCGCCTCCACTGGCGGCAACTCGGTTTCCTCGGAACCCATCCGAGTGGAAGTGTGGATTGGAGGCGATGACGGATTGACCTTGAGGCTCAGAGACGCGCTGGAATTTGCGTTCAGATCATCGGTGGACTTCACTCTGAGTAGTGGAAAAAAGCCGGGGACGTTGGTGGTCACAATTCCGGCCAATGTCGACTGGAAAAAGATCGGACGACGAACCCAGGTGCTCTACTCAGCGCACTTTACGTCCGTTGACGGCAAGGCTGCTGGCAACCGTTCCGGATCGTGTTGGGCTGATGCTCTTGATAAGTGCGCTGATCACATTGTCGGCGACGCCAAAAATGCAGCGCGCAAGTTGCAGTAGGCCGACGGGTGCATGTTCACCGGCAAAGAACGGGATGGGGAAACGGGCCTGGATTACTTCGGGGCTCGGTACTTCTCGGGGGCGCAGGGCAGGTTTACGACGCCGGATTGGTCTGCCAAGCCGGCGCCTATTCCGTTTGCGGATCTCAGCGACCCACAATCACTGAATCTCTACGCCTACGTCAGGAACAGTCCCTTAAAGAACAGGGACCCTGACGGTCACATTTGCATTTTTGGAATGGGAAATACCTGTACGACGGTTTCACCGCCCAAACCGGTGAGGATTCCGCCACCCAGTATTGACACACGTACAATGCTGACACTGTCTGGCGTCAGCGTCAGATACAACAACCATACCGTCTCAGACAAACGGGTTCGAACGGCCCTTGATGGCATTATGATGTCGTTCGGAAAATCCGTCAACGTTGTGAGTGGGGACCGGAACGTCGTGCCGAAAGGCGGAGCGACGAAGAGCGCTCATTTGACCGGGCAAGCTGCCGACTTTCACATAATTAGTGTTGCGGACAATACTGCCTTTCAGAAGCTACAGGAAAACAGCAGTCCCGTCAGCGAAGGACTAAGACTCATCAAGCATGGGCCATTCACTCAGACTGAAGCCGCGCACTTGCACCTGGACTCCCGTAACGATCCAGACTCGGCCACTAGCTTCATGACCGAGGGAACGGAGGAGACAAATCGCGGTGTCTACACGACGGTCGCAAAGCCGAAAGAAGAGGAGAAATAGGAATGATGCCGGTTTGGTTTCGGGTGGTGTCCCTCACAGTCGTGGCGGTACTGGTGATTGCAGCCGAGCGGCCATCAGGTCATCCGTACTATCCGCTGTCGGTCGGGAATTCTTGGGAGTGTCGCGTTCACGCGCTGACCCCTAGACGAGAAGAGTCCAGAGTGGTCTGGCGTGTGACCAAAGCTGAGAAAGGCAAAGAGGGAAGAACCGTATACCAAGTATGGCCGACGCCTATGCAAGCTGACGATGAGGCTATAATGTTATCCGCCTCAGGGGTGGGAGTCGAAGAAGTGTCGACTCGAAGTCTCGTGCTCAAGTGGCCGCTGGCAGTTGGCGATCACTGGTTGGGCGGCGGTCATACTCGACAAGGGCAGTCGCCTCCTGCCTTCAAAGTCCTGTCCGTTGGCCAGGCATGCTCTATCGCCTCGAAGAGGTTTCAGGACTGCGCCGTTATAGAAGAGACCGATCTGGGCACACGACTGCGGACCACCACAACTTACGTCCGAGGCGTGGGGCCTGTGGAGTATAGGTACTTCCGCATCGGGCAGCGCGGTAAGCAAGAAGAGGTGCAGACTGTCAGCCTGAATCACTTCAGAATCGTGCAGTGAAGGACGGGCTGAATTACTTCGAGGCGAGGCACTTATCGGAGAGTCAAGGGGGCCGACGACCGGTGACGGCCTGACCCGTCCCATCCCAACTCCGCCAAATCGGACCACGACGTTGCGCGAAATAAGGCAGAAGTCCAACCTGTGTCCAGAATCTCGTCTCTACCGACGACCAATTCATAGCGCTCCCGCCAGCGCACAACCCGCAAGTGGCCGTCGACCAAGTCCGGCTGCGTGTCATCCCCCAATCGTACAAAACTGAATCGAATCAACCGATCGAGAATGCACTTAGGACAGGTCTGACTGCACCCGCGGCGGACGCGCCTCCGTCCAGCAGCCGTGCGTGAGGTCCGCGCCGTTGGGCATCACGAGTACGCCAATGTGCGGGACGTTGCCGCGCGCTCCCCCTCAAGCAACAACCGCAGGCTCTCCACCTATGCATCTCCACCGTCGACCAGATGGCTCCGGGCCGACGCCCTCTCGATTCTCACCGCGTCAATCCGAGGTGGAGCCGCAGGAACGCGGCCACATCGCGCATCGCCTCGCGAGCGAGCCGTAAGGTTCCAGGCATCACGAAAAACCCGTGGATCGTGCCCGGATACCGGCGCAGTTGCACCAGATTGCCGGACTCCATCAGCTCTCGAGCATAGGCTTCCCCTTCGTCTCGCAGCGTGTCGTACTCCGCGGTGAGGATGAATGCCGGCGGCATGCCGACCGTGTCCCGGGCGTAGAGCGGCGACGCGAGGGGATTGCACGGATCTGTTCCCTCCGGCAGGTACTCGGACCAACCCCGCTTCATATCGACGGCCCCGGGGCCGTAGCCGTCGGCGTACTCGGCGAACGAAGGTGAGCCGCATTGGGCGTCAATCATGGGGTAGATCAAAACCTGGCAGCGCACGGCCGGGGTGCGCAGAGCCAAGGCCGCCACCGCGGCCAGGTTGGCTCCAGCGCTGTCGCCCGCAATCGCAACCGGTACGCCCTGCTTGGAGACCCATTCCAACGCCCGGCACGCGTCCTCGGCCGCGGCGGGAAACGGATGCTCCGGCGCCAGTCGGTAATCGACGGCGATCACGCGGCAGCCGGCGGCGACGGCCAGCAGACGGCAAACGGTATCGTGACTTTCGAGATCGCCACTGAAGAACCGGCCTCCGTGAAAGTACAGGACGACCGGCTGCCCAGCATCCTCCGTGGGGCTATAGTGCCGGGCCCCCAACGGCCCGGGCAACGGGAGGTCCTCCACCAGCGCGAGCGGCGGCGGGGGCCCGGCCAGGGCTCCGGCCTCGCGCATCCTGTCCCGCGTGGCGGCGACACTCAGCGAGGAACGCGGCGGCAGGCCCTTCTGCCGCTCCAGCAAGGCCGCGACTTCAGGATCGAGCGGCATCCGGCTGCCCGGCCAACTGCGCGAATATCTCGCGATAAAACGAGGGGTGCGATTGCCACGTCTGCGCGGAGATGATGCGGCCGTCCCGCACCGTCTGCTCGTTCACGAAGGTGCCGCCGGCCTGCTCCACCTCGTACCGGACATGTTCGTAGCAGGTCAACCGCCGGCCACGCGCCAGACCCGCCGCCGCCAGTACCTGCACGCCGTGGCAGATCGAGAAGATCCACTGCCCCCGAGCGTCGAACTCGCGAACGATCTCGCGCAGTTTCGCGTCGTTCCGCAGGTATTCCGGCGCCCTGCCACCGAGCAGGAGCACCGCGACATAGTCCTCGACCTGGACGTCGTCGAATGCCAAGTCGGCTACGAGACCGTAGCCGGGGCGTTCGATGTAGGTGTCCCAACCGGGCTCGAAATCGTGCATGACCAGGTTCAGCCGCCGCCGCGAAGGAGCCGCGACCACCGCCTCCCAGCCCTCCTCTTGGAACCGGTGCACGGCATAGAGTGCTTCATAGGACTCACCGGCGTCGCCCGTGATGATCAGGATCTTGGACATCCCTCTACTGTAATCCGCAAAGCGGTGTGTTCTGCTCGGGCGGTGTGTGGGCCGAAGTTCCCGGAGAGCAGATGCCCGGAGGAGGTGTCCACGTGTGGGGAGTAAGGTTCTGATAGCGGTCCCGCATGGCTCACCGGGCCGCCAAACCGTATGAAGACGCTACGAACCACGACCGTGAGGGAGTGGTCCCCGCCCCTTGCGAACCGCGCGCGTCAGTAAGCGGGCAGCGGTTCGTGGCGCGTCTTCAACGGAGTCCCGCGTGGCCCTGCGGGCCGCTAAAGCGGATGAAGCCGCGCCCCGTGCCCCAGTCCCCGTAAGTGAGGGGCTACGCACGCGTCTTTAATGGAGCCGAAGACTGGTCGCCTAGGCCGGCGTTCTGGTCGTCGGCTGACCGTAGGGTCGCGGCCACTCGCCATCAGGTCGAATCGGACGGCAAGGCGCGCGATGCACCAAAACTCACGCATTCGACCCGGCCCCACGGGAACGCCCCCTCGCCAGCGTGGCTCAGTCCAGAAGCACGGCCCGCGTGTGGAAGAGCTTATCGAGCCAGAACTTGCCGGCCTGCTTGTCGCGGCCGGCAAATGGCGCGATCCAGGCCGTGCAAAGCGCAAAATAGCCAACGAAATTCCTGAGCAACACCCGCTCGAGCGACAGGGAGTAGCCCTCATCCGCCACGACCTGGTAGCCCGCCACACAGGCTCCGGGGGACGGCCTGCGCAGGACGAACGGGATGGTGAAGTGGAACAACAAGCCGACCATCAGCAAGGCCATCGATAGCAGCACCACAGGAACATCGCTGGCTACGCGTATGTTTCGTTCAACGAACCATGCGAAAGCTCCGGTGCGTCTCCATTCAACGATCACCGGCACGGCACCATAAAGTGGAGCGAATGCGAACAGCGCCAGCAGGAAGTCGATCCAGAATGCGGCGAAGCGGATCAACAGTCCAGGGAGCGGTCCCGCCGATTCTACGCGTTTCGCACGCATGAGCAGTATGAAGGCAACGACGATTACCGCTGAAAGGCCGAGAGACCACGGTTGTGTGCCACCTGAAAACGCGTAGCTTCCATTGGTCCATTCGATGGAAGCTGCGAACGCGGGCCTTTCCGAGAAGTAGCCGGTCAGGCCAAAAATCAAGCCAAGCAGGTCAAGAAAGACCCATCGAAAACGGCGAACCGTCATGCGCCCAATCCTGCAATAACGGATGCAGGCCGGTCAAATGGCTCGCGGGTATCGGTTGACACCGGGTCTGATCGGGCGGGCACCCCACCGGGGTACTTGAGGCGCCTCTGGGTGCGAGCGGCCAGGACGAGACTATGGCCGTACAGTTGGCCATAGACCGCCGGCATAGGGCGTGGCTGCAGGGTAGAGTGCCGACATTGATTAGGTTGCCCAGATCTCAGGGGAGAAGCTGAACTCCCAGCAAGGGTCTTCCCGATTCCAATATCCAGCGTCTTCGGCGAGGGATCTTTAGCGCAATCTTACCTGAATCTCCATGACCTTGCGCCCTGACCTCACTGTCGGGCGTCCGTCCGGATCACTTCGTCTGGCCGCAAGTCCAATTGGTCCGCGACGGGTAGCGAGTGAGGAGCCTCCATTGAAGTGTGTATTTGCCGACAGGGACCTGGGTCGTCGTGCACCCATCGGTGGTCACTTCCCCTGGAGTCCGGTCGGTCGACCCACTCCGTCGCGTGTTGAGCTACGAAGTCACTGAGAAATCACTCCCACCGGAAGCGCATTGGCAGCCGTTGCCCGTCGCGATTTGTCGCGGCGCCGGCCCGCGCCGGATACCGTAGCATGTCCCTTCGCGCGGCGGCTCCAATCGATTTAATCGGCTCATATCGGCAAACAAAATAACAGTGCGATTACTTCCACATGGGTTGCGGAGCAAGTGGCGGAAAAAAACAAAGAACTGGCGCTTTTGCCGTTGCGCATGAAGAAAACGAATGGTAATCTACTGCCAGCGGTGACAGGTCAAGTCGCTGCTGGATCGTCCAGTATCAAGAGAAAGCGTATTAAAAGGAGTCGAGTATGCCAATCGACCTCGGCTCCGCTGAGCCTCGTGTGTACCAGTTTGCACTGAAATAGCTGGGAAGCGTGGGCGGTCGCCCGCCCGTCGAAGCATTGCTTTAAACGTATGAATATTCTTGAGAAGCTCTCGTCGCTGGCCGTCATCGCCATGGCCATCGCAGTGGTCTTCACGCTCTGGCGAAGCGACTTTCGAACTGGCGCGCCGCGCGCCAGTGCAGCTCAAAGTGAGAGCGCGCTGAAGGGTAGGACGTTGGACGCGCACTCAATCCCGCAGTCTGGCCAGAAGGTGACTGTGGTGGTCGGCCTTTCTTCCAAATGCACGTTTTGCTCCCGAAATCTGGAGCTCTACCAGCAGTTGGTCGCTCTGCGGAGCAGGGATTTGCGAGTCGTCCTCGCCATGCCGCAGCAAAAAGCCGAGGCTGAATCCTATGCTGCTGAGCACCAGCTATCGGCGGACGCCATCGTTTCTTCCCCACTCGACAAGTTCTTCATCACCGCTACACCCACGATCTTGGTTCTCGACCAGCGAAGCGTCGTAACCTCGGCCTGGATTGGCGTCTTAAGCGAGACACGTAGGAAGGATCTGCTGTCCCATTTGATGCAGCAGTGCCGCTCGTGCGTGCCGGTTGGAGGGTAGATACCCCTCGGCCGGTCGGTTCTAACAGAAAGAAAGGTACAAGTATGTCCAAACTCTTGAAGAGAAATGTCCTGCTATTAGCGGTCATGGCGACAATTCTGTACGCTATCCCCGCCTGGGCGTCCGTATCCTGCACAGTGTGCGACACAAATATGTCTGCGTGCAGCAATGTCTTGAACCAGTACATGAACAACTGCACCAACTACTGCTCCGCCAATAACCCCACATCCGCCTGCTACCTGGCCTGTTTTGATACTGGGGAATCGATGCAGAACTTCTGCAACGAGCAGTATCTGAGCTGCTACGCGACGTGCACACCTTAGTCGGATCGCCTCAAGGCGCTGAAGACTGATGTGGAAGCGCCCTGCGCCTTACAGGGTTACCTGAGTTGACGGACAGGTCGGAAGGCCGATCCCTTCCAGCCTGTCCGTCTCGAAGTCCAATCCGCGATTCCCACCTCTCTCGATCTCCTGTTCAGGTGGATTCGGTGTGCTGCCGGGATCTTCCGAGATCTCGAAGATCTCGACAGACTGTCCGTGAGCAGTCCAGCAATCACCACCGTTCCCAGAATCAATCGGCCGATTTCGCCCCAGCGTTCGCGGACGGCCTGTTCTGGTGCAAAATGTCCTCTCGGCCTTATCCTCCGCGCGTGCATGCGGCCATACGGTCGCTGTATGCTCCCTGGATATGCGCTCTTCCTGCGAGTTAGGCAGCTACCAGGCGTAAGTAAGCCAGCATCCGAAATTGGGTGTGGCTTATCGTGTGACTGTGAACAAACAGGAGCGTGGGGACCGCGAGTGGGACCCCCGCCTGTGATGATTTGGGACGCACACTCCACCCTGCAACTGGCACCACCTCCGAACTTCGGCTCGGTAGCGAACGAGAGCAGGCTCCTCGCTTACTGACGCCGCTTTGTAACCCCTCCCCCACCCCTCTCCGTTAGAATGAGAACGCCGCCTTGCAACCCATCACCGCTTGGCCATCGCACTACATCACCGCCCGGAAATCATCAATGAACAGAAGATCCTTCGTCGCCGCCACTCTCGCCGCGCCCGCCGTCCCTTCCTCCGCAGCCCCGACGGAATCTGCCCCTGGCCGCCCCGCTCTCCGCTGCAGTCCCGATGGCACCTTCCGCATCCTCGCCATCTCCGACCTCCACTACACCCCGCGCATTGATGTCCATGGCATCGCGCTCGCGGAACGCCTCATCGACACCGAAAAACCCAATCTGGTGGTCGTCAACGGCGACTGCCTCTCCGGCAAGGACAGCCAATCGGAATCCGAGCTCCGCACCTCCATCGGCCACGTCGCTGCTGCGATGGAGAAAAAGCAGGTCCCCTGGGCCATCACCTTCGGCAACCACGACCAGGAGCACTGCCCCAAAACCCAGATCGGCAAGGAGGCCGTTCTCGCCATCTACTCCGCCTATCCCCACAACCTCAACGGCGGCTACGCTCGCGGACTCCACGGAGCCGGCAACAAAAACCTCGTTGTCTGGAATGCCGCCGGGACCAAACCCGTCTACTCCGTCTGGCTACTCGATTCCCAGGACTACTTCCAGGATGGGAAGAATCGCTCCTACGACTGGATCCACACCGATCAGGTTCTCTGGTACTACCAGACATCCTCCGAACTCGAGAAGCAGCACGGAGCCAAGGTCCCGGGCCTCATGTTCTTTCACATTCCCCTCTGCGAGTTCAACGAAATGGTGAACCACGCCAAGATCATCGGTACACGGCAGGAACACGAGTCGCCCTCGCCAGTGAACAGCGGGCTCTTCGCGGCGCTGCTCGACCGCGGCGATGTCCGCGGTGTCTATTGCGGTCACGACCATGTCAACAACTACGTCGGCCGTTGGCGGGGCATCGAACTCGGCTACGATGGCTCCCTCGGCCACTACACGTATCCGCACGTGCAGCCGGACGACCCGTCGAACCTCCACGTTCGCGGCGGCCGGGTCTTTGAGATCACGGATGGCGCCCCCGCTCGCCACAGGACGTGGATGCGCTTCAAGGATGGCTCCAAGAACTGGGAGTCCCTCTCGGATGCCTATATCCACGACCAGATCAAGGATTAGCTGCGCCGTCCCTGTCCCGAACCGCTGGGCGAACAAACGGCGTCAACAATCGAATGAGAGAAATATTTCGTTCATTGTCAGCCAGTTGCATTCTGCTGGCCCGAAAACACTAGGTCCCGCCTGTCACACTCTTCACGTCGCGGGAGTGCGTACACCCGCGACCGACCTGTTCGGCGGCACTGCCGTCGCACCGGTCCTGGTTCCTTGACATTCGAAACGCTCGCGCTCCACATCAGGGCGCCCGGACGACACGGGAAGTCCATCGGGCGCCTGTCCCGTTTCTGGGTCTGAACCCCATAGAGACCAGCCAACTCGAAAATTACAGAACAAACCCAAGGGTCGTTTGTAATCAACAAAAAGAGGCCAAATCCAGAACCCAACTCCGAACCCAAACGGAACCCGCCAACGGCTCGGCCGGCCGGATCAAGTGCCAAAACCCTCCATATTGAGGGATCAAAGCCACCAGAGCCAAGTTCAGACCCGCCTTCAAGTCCACGAACGAAAAGCCACGATCAAAGCCAAACGGGATCCCAAATCCCACCGCAGGGAGTGAACAAAGCCACCAACCCCGTTTCTTCCGCCCCAACCTGTTATATACTCGCCCCCGGAATCAAACTATCGGCTGCCCGCTCACCGGTCATTCCAGGAGGACCCATGTCATCCAACCTCGACCGACGCTCCTTCGTCGGTTCCGCTGCCGCCACCAGCGCCTTCACCATCGTGCCGCGTGCCGTCCTCGGCGGTACCGGCTATGTTGCCCCCAGCGATAAACTCACCCTCGCCCACATCGGGATGGGCACTCAGAGCTTCACCGAACTCGGCGGCCTTCTGGCCAACCCGAAGATCCAGATCGTCGCCGTCTGCGACCCCAACCGCGCCTCCAACAACTACGTCGAATGGGGTAAGGGCTCCATCCGCAACACCATCCGTCGCATTCTCGATCAGCCCGACTGGCAGGCCGGCGAGACCGGCTGCCCCGGCGGCCGCGACATCGGCAAAGAGGTCATCGACGCCTACTACGCCAAGCAGCGCGCCACTGACCAGTTCCGTTCCGTCACCGCGTATGCGGACTTCCGCGAACTCCTCGACAAGGAGCGCGACATCGATGCCGTCAAGATCATGACGCCCGATCACCTGCACGCCACGGTCTCCATCGCCGCCATGAAGCGCGGTAAACACGTCGTCGTCCACAAGCCCCTGGCCAACCGCATGTACGAGGCCCGGCTCGTCATCGAGACCGCCCGCAAGACCGGCTGCGCCACCCATTTCCTGCCCTACGGAGCCGGCGACGGCAACCGCCGCATCTGCGCGCGCATCAACGAAGGCGCCATCGGAACCCTCCGCGAGATCCACAACTGGTCCAATCGCCCCGTCTGGCCGCAATACACCGAGATCCCCAAGGACTCGCCCGCTCCGCCGCCCGGCTTCGATTGGGACCTCTGGCTCGGTCCCGCGCTCGAGCGCCCCTACCACCCCAACTACACCAACGCCGTCTTTCGAGGCTGGTACGACTTCGGCGGAGGCTCCATGGCCGACATGGGTATCTACAGCCTCTGGCCCGTCTTCACTGAGTTGAATCTCCCCTCACCCGTCAGTGCGGACGCCTGGGCCACCCACACCAATATCATTGAGGAGCAGGTCAGCAAGCGGAACAAAAACGACTTCGCTTTCCCCACGGCCTGCACTATCCACTTCACTTTCCCGTCCCGCGGCGGCTCACCCGCGCCGGAGCTCTTCTGGTACGACGGCGGCATCAAGCCCCGCCTGCCCGCCGAACTCGAGGCCGCCAACATCGAGTGGCCCATCGAGGGCATCCTCTTCGTCGGTGACCAGGGCAAGATCTTCGCGGGGTTCAACGGCCAGATGCCGCAGGTTGCCGCCAAGGGCAAGATCGAGCCGCTCTTTCCGGGAGAAGCTCCGCCCCGTCGCGACGGCGGCCAAGCCGAGCGCGTCAACGTTTGGCTGCCATCCTTCCTGGGCGGCCCGCCCTCGCCCGGCAACTTTCTCAACGCCGCCGGTATCTCCGACGCCGTCACCCTCGGAACCGTCTCCCTGCGAGCCGGCCGCAAGGTCCTGCTCGACAGCGAGAATATGAAGATCACCAACCTGCCTGAAGCCAACCGCTTCCTTTACCGCGAATACCGCAAGGGCTGGGAGCTCTAAGGAGAACCGCTATGCAAACCCTTTCCAGACGTCAATGCCTCGGAGCCCTGGCGGCCGGAGCCGCCGCCCTCCAGGCCGAACCAGCCGGTATGCCGGCCGGCTTCCAGGTCTATCCTCTCCGCCAGGCCCTGGCCAAGGACTTCCCCGGTACCCTCCGTCAGATGGCCGAAATCGGTTACAAGACCACGGAAATGTGCTCGCCACCCGGCTACGTCAGTTCGGGCTTCGGCGGACTCGTCTCCATGCCCGCCTCCGAGATGAAGAAGATCATCACCGACGCCGGATTACGCTGCGAAAGCTGCCACTATGGGGCCAAGGAGCTCAAGGAGAACCTCGACGAACGCATCGCCTTCGCCAAGGAACTCGGCCTCAAACAGATGATCCTCTCCAGCTTCGGCCTGCCCCAGACGGCCACGCTCGACGACTGGAAGAAGGCGGCCGACGGCCTCAATACCACCGCCGCGAAGATGCAGAAGGCCGGCATCCAGTGCGGCTTCCACAATCACAACGGGGAGTTCAAGGAGCTCGAAGGAGTCCTCATCTACGACGAACTCATGCGCCGCCTCGACCCCAAGCTCGTCAAGATGCAGTTCCAGGTCGCTGTCGTCAGCCTCGGCTTCCAAGCGGCCACCTACATGCAAAAGTACCCCGGCCGCATCCTCTCGCTTCATCTAGCCGATTGGGACAGCGCGACCAAGAAGAGTGTCGCCGTCGGCAAGGGCGTAGTCGACTGGAAGCAACTCTTCGCCGCGGCCCACAAGAGCGGAGTGAAGAACTACTTTGTCGAGGTCGACTTCGACGCCATGCAGGAGAGCTACCCGTTCCTGCAAAGCCTGAAGGTCTAGGAGACTCACAAGGCCAGTTCGCCGGTGCGCTTCACCACGCTGGTAAGGCGGACGCCCTCGTCCGCGCTGGGCCCCCTGGCCCAGCAGCCCCTAAGCCTTGTACTTGTCGTAGTCGAACCGCTCGGCCGTCAGGTGCAACATCGGCTCACCCTGTTTGACCAGGTAGGGGCTCTTCAGCGGAGTCCGCTGGAAGTCGCTCAACTTCCGCGGCTCCGCCCGGCCATTCACCCATTCGTACACCGGCACGTCCCACGGATTGAACGTGTCCGACAGCCCGCGCTCCTTGGCAATCCGGTACAGGTTGATATTGCCCGGCTCGTGGCCGCCCAACCAGAGACCGATCAGATCCAGCCGGAACTTGTCTGTGCCGAACATCACCAGGTTGGTCAGGTAGTCGTTGCCGATATCGAAGCCATCGCCATCCCGCCCATAGATACCTTCGATCATCGCCAGCCCGGTCTTCAGCACGCTCTGGTTGTCGCACGTCTTGTGGGCCCAGATCTCCTGCGCGATCGGCGACACCTTCTGTTCCGGAGGCACGTTGTACCGCTCGTAGCCGATACGCCTGTGATTCTCGAAGAACGTCTCGACTCGCTTCTCCACGTTCTGCGCGATGTTCTCCTTCATATGGTCCGGACAGCCGGTCACCATCGACCACCCCGGACAGAACCGCACGTAGGGGAACGCCACCAACCCCTGCTCATTCTTCACGGACTGCGTGAGGCACATGCTGTGCCCCTTCCACTTGGCGATATTCAGCAGCCACGTGTCGCTCTCATTCGTGGGGGCGAAGTGCGGAATCCGCTTGTAGACCACCGCGTCCGGCACCGTGCTCCACACCACTTCCGGGTTGCGCCGCCGCGTGTCGAACCGCTGCTCCGGCTCGTTCATCTTCACCCCGTGCCGCTGGTGAATGTCCATGAAGCCGCGGTAGTGCCAGGCGTAATAGAGATTCGCCTCCGCGAAATGAAAGCGCTTCAGACCCAGCTCTTTCAGGCCGAGGATCAGCCCCTCGTAGAAGTCCGGATCCGTGCCGGTACCCCAGTTGTCCACCTCAGGCCGCCGGCTGCGGACGCTCGTAATGTTGGGCTTCAAGAGAATCTTGTGGGTAGTGGGAATGCCGCCCTGCGGTTTCGGCACGAAGATCTCACGAGCCAGTTCCAGCCCTTCCTGCAGCTTGCGCGCCGAGTCCATCTTTTGCGGCACCTTCGTCCGCCGGATGAACACAGCCTTCGGGTTCGCCTCAATAAAGGGATGCAGGCCGAAAAACGGCGCCTGGCGCAGCAACGTCCCAGCGGCTGCGGAGGCTAGAAACTCCCGTCGGGAAGTGATCATCGCCCAAGCTCCTCTAGGTAGATAATGGCGGTTCGCCCCGCGCGTTTCAAGTTGATTTCCATTCGCCCATCCCTTGGCATGAGCGTCAAGGGTTGTTTGCCCGTCTGCGACGGGTCCTCCAGCCAGGCGCTGCGGTACCGTCCGCGGACGCTCAACAGGAAGTCGTGATTCGGCGGATTGCCATAGGAAGTCAGCACCACGGCCAGCCGGCCCGGCCCGATTCGGTGCATCACTGCTTGAATGGTGTCGGCCGCCCACAGCCGCACGTCCAGGTTCTTCGGTCCGCCGGCGCCCCCGCTCTTCTCGGCATAGGCGTCCTTCAAGTCCAGCGCAAAGGTGCCTGGATCCAGCACCGGTCCGCGATAGCCATAGACGACGCCGCGCCCCACCGCGTACTTGTCCCACTCCTCTTCCGGCTCCACCTTCTTCCCCGAAGAGGTCCACCAGGGGGTCTTGTCATCCTCCGCCGGAGCCGCCATCACCGTGCCGCCCGCGCTGGCAAACGCCTTCAGGTTCGCGATCACCGGATTGGCGAGCGGCACATTGGCTGCCACCACCACGTCGGTCGTCGCCGTGCTCAATGCCGGAACACGGCTCGCCGCCGCCACGCGCGGACACAGATTGCGCCGGTAGGCGAGATTGAGAATCTCCCCGGACTGCTCCAGGTCGCCCGCGATCACCAGCGTCCGCGCATAGCCTTCCTTCTGAACCACTTCCCGATGCGAGGCCTGAAACGACGCCAGTTGGACCAAGTCCCTCCACGACGACGTCATCCGCGTCTCTCCGGCCAGCAGCCCGCGCCGGAAGTTCTCCGGGAATGACAGCACGGCGTATCCACCGGCCGCGAACGCGTCCGCCAACACCACCTCCATCGCGCGCGGCGGCAGGCTCCGCGTCTCGGGCACGCCGGCGTCCTTGTCCGGCCGGTAGCCCAGTACCGCCGGCCGGTTCGGGTACAGCGCGCGGAGATGCGCAACCAGCGAGGCGTTGGCGTTCAGCCAGACGGCTTCCGTCGCCCCCGCCGCCGATGTGTCCCGCGGAGCGATGCCTGGCCAAGTCCCGCTCCGCAGCACCGCCAGGGCCGGAGCCACGTCCCACCCGATCTGCTCCGGCTTGAGGTAAACGATGGCTACGAACCCACTTTGGCCTTTCAGGAACGCCTGGAACGCGGCTGCCTCACCCACGGCTGAGACGGCCGCTCCCAGAAAACCGGCTTTTCTGGCCTGGTCCACCGCCGCCGTTAATCCCTCAATGGAATCGGCGGCTGTCGCATCGAACAGTGAGGCCATGCCCGTCACCGGTGTCGTCGTGATCAGAGTCTTGACGCCCAGCTCCTTGAGGAGCCCCACCACCTTTTCACTCGCATCGGGCCAGTAGGCAATCAGCCCTTGTTGCGGATCCACCGGCAACGGTGCGGCGATTGTCGCGCCACAGAACAGCACGGCAAGCAGTCCGCTCAGATTCATTTCGCAAAGACCTTCAATGTCTTTCCGTAGTCATGCGACTTCCAATCCGGAGCCGCGATGCCGTTCAGGTCCCACATCACTACGCCCTTGCGCACGGTCAGTTCGGCCACGAACCGCTGCGTGCCGGGATACCGGGCACCGGCACTATCGAGGAAGCCGAACTGCCCCTTCTCCACGCGGAGTACCGTGATGTCCGCTTCCGCGCCCACATCCAGATTGCCGAGCTCGGGCCGCTGGATCTCCTGCGCCGGATTCCATGTGGACCTCTTGATTACGTCATCCACGGTCATGCCCAACACCAGCATCTTCGACATCACGTTGAGCATGTCCTTCATACCGCTATTGATGCTGCCCATGTGCAGATCGGTGGAGATCGTGTCCGGCAGGAACTTCTGCTGGATCGCCGGCAGGACCACCGGCCAATAGAAGCTGCCGCCGCCATGGCCGACATCGAAGATGATGCCGCGCTTCCGCCCTTCCTGCATCACCGGATTCCATTTGCCGCCCGGCAGCACTTCCAGACGCCGGCCGGAGTAGCAGTGCGTATAGATGTCGCCGGGCCGCAGCTTATCCAGCAGCAGCGTGCTGATGTTGCGGTCCGCATCCGTGCTGCCGAAGTCGACCATCACCGGCCGCTTCGTCGCCTTGCCCGCCTTCTCCGCATTGTCGATGTCCAACCAGCCGCCATGCGCGAAATGCGCGACTTTGAAGCCGACGATGATTTCCTTGTTCGCCTCGGTCATCCGGATCGCCTCATCGGGATCCATGTCCGAGGGACTGTTCTCGCCCTTCGGCGCCATGCCCACGGCTCCAATATTTAGAAAGGCCAGCACCCGGGTCTTTGCCCGATCGATGACCCGTTCCCGGAAATCCGGGAAGTTCCGCCACCCCGAGGTGCCCGCGTCGACCATCGTCGTCACGCCGCTGCGGAATGCGATTGGGTCCGGGTAGACGCTCAGATCGCCGGTGAGTGCCTTCAAGCCGGTGCCCGCGTACACGTGGGCGTGCATGTCGATGAGCCCTGGAGTCACATACAGGCCCGATGCCTGTACGACCCGCTTGGCCGTAGCCGCGTCGATGTTCGACGCCACGGCCGCGATGCGTCCATTGGCGACCGCGACATCCATGACACGGTTCACGTTGTTCTTGGCGTCGACGACGTGTCCGCCCTTGATCAGCAGATCGTACGCCGGTTGAGCGGCCAGCGAGACTGTTAAGAATGCAAATATCACCAGTTTCATGAGAACCACCTGAGCGCCCAGTTTACCCGCAACGCCCGACCGTGGGAAGCGGCCGGTATTGTCGAAGTAGAGGGAGCACGGCCATGACGACTGAGGGCGGCTCATCCGAAGGATGGAGATTCGAAAGTCCTGATGGCGGACTAGGCCGTCAGCAGGTCGGGCCGTGTCCGGTGCACCTTGTAGA
This sequence comes from uncultured Paludibaculum sp., assembly GCF_963665245.1. NCBI lineage: Bacteria > Pseudomonadati > Acidobacteriota > Terriglobia > Bryobacterales > Bryobacteraceae > Paludibaculum > uncultured Paludibaculum sp. The sequence continues at coordinate 654,117 of NZ_OY762267.1, read as the reverse complement.
TGAGTTCGCCGAACATCGTGTTGGCCCAGGCAAACCACTTGCGCGTGAACTTCGCCGGATCGTTCTTGTGGAAGGATTCGTGCATGAAGCCCGTTCCGGCATGCGTGGCCTTCAGGGTCGCCAGGCAGGCCGCGATCTCGTTCGCGTCGTCCGTGGTGATGGCCTGAATGATGAGGCCCAGCGGCCAGATCATGTCCAGCCCGCTGTGTGGCCCGCCCAGTCCGGCGCCGGCCTTGCCACGGTAGAAGAACATGTTGTCGTCGCTCAGGATGAACTTGCGCGTGCTCTGATACACCGGATCCCGGGGCGCGACGCAGTCGATATAAGGCAGCGACATCAGGCTGGGGACGTTCGCGTCGTCCATCAGCAGCCGGCCGCCATAGCCGTCGACTTCGTAGGCGTAGATGCGGCCATGCACCGGGTGCTCCACGATGGCATAGGTGTTCAGCGCCTCGCGGACCTCCTGCGCGAAGGCTGTGCACTCGCGGGCGAACCCGGCATCGGATAGTGCCGACGTGTGGATTTCGGCCAGTTGCGTCAACGACTGCGCCGCGAAGAAGTTCGAAGGCACCAGGAACGGAAACACGCAGGCGTCGTCCGACGGCCGGAAGCCCGAGAAGATCAGGCCGACGGGCTTAGCCGGATTGCCGTAGCCGCTGTTCGGTAGCGTATCCGACGCCACGGGCGACGACCGTTGGAAGCGGTACGGTCCATGGTCCTTCTTACGCTGCTGTTCGCGGAAGGTTTTCACGGTCAGGGCCGCGGCCTCACGCCACGTCTTGTCGAAGCACGAAGCGTCGCCGGTGGTCTTCCAATAGGCGTAAGCCAAGCGCACCGGATAACACAGCGAGTCGATCTCCCACTTCCGCTCGTGCAATTCCGGCTTCATCGTTGTCAGATCCTTCGCCCATTCACTGCCCGTGGGGCCGAAGTTGAAGGCGTTGGCGTAGGGGTCGATGAGAATGCACTGCGCCTGACGTCGGATGACGCCCAGCAGCAGCGACTTCAGCCTTGCGTCGCGCGCGGCCAGCGGCAGGTAGGGCCACACCTGCGCCGTGGAGTCGCGCAGCCACATCGCGTTGATGTCGCCCGTGATGACGAATGTATCTGGCTTGCCGTCGGCCTCTGAGAACCGCACCGTCGTGTCGAGAGTGTTGGGGAAGCAGTTGGCGAACAGCCAGGCGAGTTCGGGATCCCTGATGGCGTGAGTGATCTCGGCGATGGCGGCTTCCACGGCCGTGCTCGAAAACTTACGATCCTCGAGCGCCGGGCGCGCGCTGGTGAAACTCTTCGATTGGGCGAATGCGGCGGGCAGGGCCGCGGCGGTGGCGAGGAATTGACGGCGAGTACTCATGGAATCGACCATTGTTCTGCTCCTGGAGGGTGCAGGTCAAGCCCTGGCCGGGCCCTGCCAGGATCTTCGGGCGTGCCTCGCTCGAATACCTGATGAAGCGTGCCCCTCAATGCGCCAGAATCGATCTATGCGTACCGCCATCCTGGTGTTGGTCTCGTCTTGTCTTGTCTCCCTGGCTCAGGAACCCGCTCCGCAGTCGCAACGGCTGCGGGCCGACCTTGAGTTCCTCTGTTCCGACGCGCTGGCCGGGCGCGTCTCGTTGAGCCAGGAGGCCGAGATCACGGCGCGCTACATCGCCGCCGGATTTCAGCGGAGCGGATTGCAGCCGGTGGCCGGTGGGTCGTACCTGCAGCCCTTTCCTCTCATCGCCTACCGCGCGGATCCGCGCCTGCGCTCGATGACCCTTGTCCGCGACACCACCGGCCGGGTGCTGAAGCCGGGTGCGGATTTCTCAGGCGCCTTCAGCCGTGAAGTCCACATCGGGCGCACTCCGGTGGTCTTCGCCGGCTTCGGCATCACCGCGCCCGAGTATCAATACGACGACTACGCCCACATCGATGCGGCCGGCAAGGCCGTCCTGATCTTCGATCATGAGCCGCGTGAGGACGACGCGCGGTCGCCGTTCAACGGCACCGGCCATACAGTGCATGCGGGCCGCGCGATGAAGATCGCCAATGCGCGGAGGCATGGAGCCGTGGCGATACTCATGGCCAGTGAGCCCGTGCGCAGTCATCGCGGACTGCTCGAACCCACGCCGGGCGGGCCCACGCAGGGGCAGTCGCTGCGCGCGTCGGCCCCGCCGCAGGCCCTCGACGACGATACGCAGTTGCCTGTCTTCTCCGTCTCGGACGAGGTGCTGACCGAACTGCTTGTCCCGCTGGGGCAGAAGCCGGCCGACCTGCAGCGTGCCATCGAGGGGGACCTGAAGCCGCGCTCGGCTGACCTGCGAGGCGTGCAAGTGGAACTCGGTAGCGGCAACGCGGAGATGCACCGCGGCACATCGCTTAACGTAGCCGGGTTGTTGGAGGGATCTGATCCAACGCTCAAATCGGAGACCATTCTTATCACGGCTCACCACGATCATCTGGGGCTACAGAACGGCCACGTCTACGCGGGTGCCAACGACAACGCCTCGGGAACCGCGGCCGTGATGGAGCTCGCACGGCTCTTCGCAGCCGGCCCGCGTCCGAAGCGCAGTGTTCTGTTTGTCGTCTTCGGATCGGAAGAGCAGGTCATGCTGGGGTCGTACTACTACACGGCCCATCCCCTGCGCCCGTTGGCGGGCACGCGCGCGGTGCTGAATCTCGACATGATCGCGCGTGACGAAGCTCACATTCCGCAAAGCCAGGGTGTCCTGGAAATCCCCGCCGATACGAGCAACTCGCTCAACCTGGTGGGTGTGATGTACAGTGCGGACCTGCAGGCGGCGATTGAACAGGAGAACCGGCAGGTCGGTCTTGCCCTCGACACGAAGTTCGATCGCGACCACACACTGAACGCCCTGTTCCGCTGCGACCATCTGCCGTTCCTGGCCGCCGGGATTCCCGCGGTCTGGCTCTTTGGGGGCTTCCACCCCGGCTACCACGAGCCTTCGGATACGGTGGAGAAGCTGAACTTCCCAAAGATGGAGAAGGTAATCCGGCTTACATATCGTGTAGCGGCGACGTTGGCGGACGGGGCGACCTCGCCGCGGTTCGGCGTTGTTCCCCCGCTAAATTGAGGTCCGGAGATGCGTTAGTGATGCCCGCCTTCGGCCTTCGGCTCCGGATGGCCTTGCGCGGCCTTGGCGGGATCCGGGCCCAGGTCGTCCTCAAAGCGGACAATAACCGAGACGCGGCGGTTGGAGTCCGCCTCGGGCTCCTGTTTGTTGCGTAGCCGCTGGTCGGCGAAGCCTCTTACCTGCGCGATCTGGTGGGGGTTGACACCTTGAGAGACCATCAAGCGGCGCGCGGCATTGGCGCGGTCGCTGGACAGCTCCCAATTGCAGTAGCCGTCCGGGGTCCCGAAGGGCTTGGCATCGGTGTGGCCTTCGATCACGAGTCTATTCTTGAGGTGCGCCAACTGCGATGCCAGCATGGTGAGCACCTCTTTGCCGTCGCTGGTGGGCTCCGGGCGGCCGCGTTCAAAGAAGGTGCTTTTGGCCGACTCCATCAGCTCCACGCGCAGCCCCTCTTCGGTGACGGTGATCTCGACGAACTCGCGCAGCTTGTCGAAGTCCTTGATCTCTTTCTTCATCGCGGCCTCGATGCGCTGCTTCAGGTTGGCCATGTCTTCCTTGCTGACCGACATGCCTTCCCCGCTGGCCGATTTCGTGCTGCCGACCATCTTGCCCTGGCCTTTGGGGTCGTTGAAGTAGCCGCCGACGGCCTTCTGAATCTTCTGGTTGGAGTTCAGCAGCCAGAGGACGATGAAGAGGGCCATCATGGCCGTGACGAAGTCGGCGTAAGCGACCTTCCAGGCGCCGCCGTGGTGGCCGCCGTGGGTGATCTTCTTGATGACGATGATGGGCTGTTGGGAATCGGCTGGCATGGCGTCGCCTTCCTAGCCGGCGGACTTGCGACAGGCCTGGTCCATTTCCTTGTACGTGGGGCGCACGTGAACGGGAATCGCGCGCCGTGCGGATTCGACCGCGATGAGAGGCGCAATGCCCTTGGTGAAGGCCGCGATGCCCTTACGCAGCACCTGGAAGTAATGGGCCTCGGATTCGTTGATCTTGGCCATATTGGCGGCCAGTGGTCCCACGAAGCCGTAGCAAAGAAGAATGCCCAGGAAGGTTCCGACCAGGGCGGCCGCCACCTTGTGCCCTACCTCTTCCGGTGGACCGCCCAGCGCGCCCATGGTGATGACGACGCCCAGAACGGCGGCGACGATGCCCAGGCCGGGCAGGCTGTCGGCCACGGTGGAGAGCGAGGTCACGGGCACTTCCCGCTCGTGCTGCTGGATTTCCATGTCGGACTCCATCATCTGGTCGATGTCGAAATGACCCACTGTGCCGCTGGAGTAAGTTCGCAAGGTATCGCAGACGAAATCCAGGGCATGATGGTCGGCCAGCAGTTTGGGGAACTGCGAGAAGACCGTGCTGCTCTTGGGGTCCTCGACGTCTGCTTCCGCGGCGGCCGGGCCGACCTTGCGGATGTAGACGAACAGGTCATAGAGCATCTTGAGCGTTTCAGTGAAGTACGCCTTGCCGAACTTGCTGCCCTTGATGGTGCCGGGCAGTCCTTTCAGAATGCTGACCATGACGTGCGGCGGATTGGCGATGAGCAGCGTGCCCAGCGCGGCTCCGCCGATGATGAGCAGCTCGGCTGGCTGCATCAGCACCAGCAGATTGCCTTTCTCGAGCAGGTATCCGCCGATGATTGCGCCGATCACGACGACGATGCCAGCCAGAACCAACATTCGCTTTACTCCTCCCTCTCTGTCACTTACAGGCCCGGATCCCTAAACAGACTGCCCGGACCGGAGCCCGGCAATCTCCTCGATCTCTGCCCGGACTATGTCGCGCCTAAGAGGTTTGGACAGAAAAGCATCCAGACCGCCGTTGAGGAGCTGGCCCACCAGTTCCGCGTCGGAGTTGTATGACATGCCGACTACGGGCAATGCCCCGTAGCGAGAGTTCGTGCGCAGGTCGCGCACCATCTGTGATCCGCCTTCCAGGTCGAGGTCCACGAAGACCAGATCCACCTGCTCGTGTTCCAGCCAGCGGTGCGCGGTGGAGGTGGCGCAGGCGGCAAAGCAGCGTTCGAAGACGATGGGCTTGGCGCGTAGCGAGGACTCGACGACCGAGCGGTCCGCGAGTTCATCCATGACAATGAGTGCCGACAGGGACATGATTGGTTGTTCGACTCATTCCTCTATCGCAGACTGTCTGACAGAGTTGAGCGAAACTCGACAACTCCGTCCTTAGTACATGGAATTTCGAATTCGGTGGACATAGGCCAGCACCTCGGCGACGGCGCGATAGAGCGCGGGCGGAATCTCCTGGCTGATTTTCACCGATTTGTAGATGGTGCGCGCCAACGGTGGGTTCTCCACGATGGGGACGTGGTGCTGGCGGGCGATCTCCTTGATCTTCAGAGCTATGAACCCACGGCCTTTGGCGACCACTCGAGGGGCGGCGAACTTGCCGTGTTCGTAGAGCAATGCGACGGCGTAGTGAGTGGGGTTGACGATGACGGCGGTGGCCGTTTGGACATCCTTCATCATGCGGTTGCGGCGCAGCTCGCGCTGCAGGCGGCGCAGACGCATTTTTACCAGCGGATTGCCGTCCGTCTCCTTCATTTCGTCTTTAATTTCCTGTTTGCTCATCTTCAGGGACTGCGAATGACGGCGAAATTGACGGACAAAATCGATGGTGCCCATGAGGAACAGGATGTAGGCGCCCTTCCAGAGCAGGTCGAGCGACATGTTGGCCACGGAGCCGAGGCCGGCTTCGAAATCGGTCATCGACAGCAGGATGACGGACTGCAGGCGGGTGTCGATGAGCCAGTATAGAGCGGCGATGAAGACCACCAGCAGGGCCAACGCGCTGGCCGCGGACATGAACGACTGCGAGTAGGTGTCCTTCAAACGTTTGACAGGATTGAACTTGCTGGCGCTGGGCGCCAGGCGTTTGAAGCTGAACCCCATGCCGGTGGAGGCCAGGTGGAAGCCTATCGTGCCCATCACCATCACGCCGCCGGCTACCAGCAGGGGCTTGACGTTGCGGGCGATCAGGAAGATGAAAAGGTTCTGGACCGTGGCGACGGTGATGGTCTGCTGGGCGACTCCGGAGAGGTATTGGGCCAGCGCCTCGCGGCATTCGCGGAACCAGACCGCGCCGTACGCACCGGTCATCATCAGGAAACCAACGAACTGTACGCTGCTGATGAAGTCGCGGGAGCTGACGAACTGGCCTTCTTCCCGTGCCTTCAGCTTGCGTCGCTGTGTGGGTTTCTCGGTTTGTTGCGACTTATCCGACATGGCTACGGGGGATCAGAAACCGCCGGGCAGCAGGCGGTTGATGTGTGTCATGCAGCTGTTGGCGAGGCGTTCGAAGACACGCGGGAACAGCACCAGCACCTGGGAGTAGATGAAGAGAGTGAGAAAGATCTTGGCGGGGAAGGAGAGGCTGAACAGCTGGAGTCCGGGATTGATGCGGCCCATCAGCGACAGAGCCATGTCGAGCATGAACAGGAATGCCATGATGGGCAGGGCGAGGCGCAGGCCGGTGGAGAAGATGGCGCCGGAGTATTGCATGAGGTCGGTGACGGTGGCCCGGTGGATGACGAAGCTGCCGGGGGGCAGGAGTTCCAGGCTGCGGGCCAGCGCCAGGATGATCTGGCGATGGAGTCCGGTGGCGAAGATCAGCAGGCCGGCCGTGAGATTCGCGGTGAGGGTCAACGCGCCGGAATCGGCCAGGGAGTTGGGATCGACGGCCGATGCGTAGCTAAGGCCCGACTGGAGACTGAGGACCTGCGCCGTGAGCAGGAAGACCTCCATCACAATGGCCAGGCAGATGCCGACCGCGATACCGAAGGCCGCTTCCGAGGCGATCCATCCGAAGTAGATACCTGTCGACAGCGAACCCTCCGGCAGGACGGGCCACAACGGCATCAGGGCAAGGGTGAAGCTGAGGGCAAAGAACGCCTTGATGGGCTCAGGGCCTTCCTTCAGGCCCGGCAGGGCGACAAAGGCAAAGACGCCGCTGACCCGCACCAGAACGGCGAGGAAGCTCAGCAGCGTCGATGTGCCGATGGCGAACTCAGCGGGCATAGCGGCCGAGATCTCCAAAAATCGACGCGGCGTAGGTGATCATGCGGCTGAGCATCCAGGGCAGAAGGACGAGAAAGGTGCCGAGAATCGCGGCCAGGCGCGGCACGGTGCCGACGGCATTGTCCTGGATGGACGTGGCGACCTGAAACAAGCTTACGGCGGCGCCGACGACGAAGCCGACCAGGAGAAGGGGCGCGCCCAGCAGGAGGGCGGTGAGAAGGGCTTCGCGAATGATGTTGATGGCTGATTCGGGCGTCATAGTTCTAAACCTGCAGACTCTTGAGAAGGGATCCGATGACAAGGCTCCAGCCGTCAACGAGCACGAACAGCAGCAGCTTGAAGGGCGCGGAGATCATGACGGGTGGTAGCTGGACCATGCCCAGTGACAAGGTCACCGAGGCTACGAGCAGATCGATGACGAGGAACGGCAGAAAGAGGACGGCGCCGATCTGGAAGGCGGCTTTCAGCTCAGAAAGGATGTAGGCCGGGATGAGGATGCGCAGTTCGACGTCCTGCGGATTACGCGGACTGGGCGAGTGAGTGGCGTCGAGGAAGAGCCGCACGTCGGCTTCGCGAACGAACTTCGTCAGGAACTGTTTGAGAGGCTGCGAGCCGGCGTCCATGGCCTGGGCCGGTGTCAGACGGCCTTCCTCCATGGGTTGCCAGCCATCCTTATACATCTGCATGCCCACCGGCTGCATGACGAGAAGGGCCAGGAAGAGCGAGAGTCCGATGATGATCTGGTTGGACGGGGTGGACTGGGTGCCCAGGGCCTGGCGCAGGAAGTGCAGGACAACCACTACGCGCAGAAAAGGCGTGACGGACATGATGAGCGCCGGTAGCAGCGTCATCAGCGTGAGCATGATGACGATCTGCATCGGCGTACTCAGGGTTGCTCCGCCCGTGGATTTGACTCCGAAGGGCGAGAGCATGGGCGCGGCGGGAGCGGCGGCAAGGAGTAGGGAGAGAAGCATTAGCGTTGCTCCCGCGGTTGGCCTGTGTAGGGCTGCAGTGTGCTCGACCCCGGGCTGAAGGAGAGGAGGTACTGCTGGTCGTCTATGCGCACAATGCAGACGCCCTGTTGGGGTGAGATCATCAGACGCTCGACTACTTCCATGCGGCGGCGTTTGGAGGCGCCGAGGGAGAGGTCCGGCATGGAGATGGCGCCGCGGCCGCGCAGGAGCCTCAAGGTAAGATAGAGCGCGGCGATGACGAGTACGGCGAGAAAGAGGCGGACGGCTAGGTCCATGGTTATCGTTTGCCCCGGGTAGTGGAGTTGTTGACGATACGGACGGCAAACTTCCCGCCGCTTTGAGCGAGTTCGGCGGAGGCCAGCCGGCGGCCTCCGGAGTACAGTTCGACTGAGTTGCGAGGGCCGCCGGCAAGGCGGAGCACGGAGCCGGGACGAAGAGCTGCGATCTCGCGCAACGACATATCGCGGTGAGGCGCGGTGGCCTCCATTTCGATGGTCAGTGAATGCATGAGAGGAGCCGGCTGTTGCTTCTCGGAATCCCTGGCTGCCATGAACTACCTCTTGAGGCTGAGGATTTCCTGGCTGATCTCGTCGCCGGCGGTGATGACGCGGGCGTTGGCCTGATAGCTGCGTTGATAGATGATGATGTTGGTGAGTTCGCGGGCCATGTCTACGTTGGAGCTTTCGAGAGCGTTGGCCGTGATGCCACCGCGTGTGCCCGTTCCGGCTTCGCCGTAGCTGACCGGGCCGGAGGCCGGTGTCGTGGAGTAGTTGTTGTTGCCGACGGCCACCAGGGAATCAGGGTTCTGGATGCTGGCGAGCGCCACGACGGCAACGAGCTTTTGTGTGCCGTTGGAGTATTTCGCCATCACCTTGCCGCCATCGCCCATCACAACCTGGGTCAATTGGGCGGCTGTGGAGCCGTCACCGGAGTTGGAGTTCACGGCCGATGCCTCGCCGTACTGCGTCACCTGGCTGGCGCCCGCGGAGTCATAGAGCTGCCAGTTGACGGTCTGCTCGCCCGCTCCGTTGGCGAATGCGGGCAGCGAAATTTCCACTGAGCCGGCGTCGGCGGCCGGCGCGGTCAGCTTGCCGTTCGTGTCGAACGTCAGGGTGCCGGTGGCCAGGGAACTGGGGGTGCCGGCGGTGCCGCCGTCCACATCACCACCGTCGATGCTAATGTCGTACTTCCAGGCATTCGTATCGGTCTTGGTGAACGTGGCCGTCAACGTGTGCTTCGTGCCGAGCGAGTCCACCACCTCGACAGGCGCGGTGAAAGTTCCATTGGTGCCATCCACCGTACCCAGCGCATTCAGATTCATGTTCATGCCGAAGAACGTGGACGGTACCGGAGCGTTGGCTGACCCGGGGGGGATGCTGATGTTTGTGGGCACGCCACCGGGTGACGCTACGCCGTTGGTCGCCATCCAGCCCTGGACGTTCTCGCCGGTGGCCGTCACCAGATTGCCCGAGTCGTCGAGCTTGAAGTTGCCGGCGCGGGTGTAGTAGGTGTTGCCGTCGGAGCCCTGCACCGTGAAGAAGCCGTTGCCGGAGATGGCGGCGTCGAGCAGCCCGCCGGTCACCTGTACCGTGCCATTGGTGAACTGGCGCGACAGGACAGGGGCGCCGATTCCATTGCCGTTGATGTCGCTGGAGTCCACGCTCAGGTCCTGGGTGACCAGCTCCTCGAACGACACGGTGCCGGCCTTATAGCCGCTGGTGTTGAGGTTCGCCAGGTTGTGGCCGGTGACGTCGATGGCCGTGCTGTTGGCATTGAGCGCGGTAAGCGCGGTGTTGAACATGTTGAGCATGTGTGGTCCTCAATTTCCCGAAGTTGTCGAGTCGCTGTTGGTGGTGTCGGTGGTCGACGCCGAGGCAGTGGCGTTGAGCTGGGTGAGCTGGTCGTTGATCTGGGTCAACTGCTCCAGCTGACTGAACTGCGCGAGCTGGCCCATGAAGGCCGAGCTGTCCTGCGGCTCCAGCGGATTCTGGTTCTTGATCTGCGCCACCAGCAGTTGCAGAAATACGTCTTTGTTCGCCAGGTCGCTGGTGCCCGACGTCGAATTTGATGTGGTGGACGTGCTATCGGCGCCCAGTTGAGATGCGTAGGTGTTAGAAACCTGCATGATCAGTTCCGCTCCTTCGTTTGTTTTCGGCCATGTTGCAACCATTGCCGCCACTCGTGCGACGGTTGCCGCTTTTCGCGACCCTGACCGTGGGCCGGGCCATCCTGTTGAGAGCCGTCCTGGCTGAAGCTGTTGGCCTGACGGTTGTCCGTCGAAGCGGTTCTGGCCGGGGCTGTCGATACTTGCGCTGTGATTTCGGGACGCGCCTGGAACTCGGACTTGATGCCGGATTCCTCCAGGCCGCGGATGAGCTGAGGCAGATTGGCCTGCATCGATTGGCTGAGCGCGGCGTCGCTGGTCTGCACCGTCAGCCGCACACCGGTAGCCTGCTGAACGAGGCGCAGCGTGGCCAGCGGGTTCGATTCGCTGCCAATGGGGATGCTGAACGACTGGACCGGAGTGCGCGCCGCCGACTGCGCCGTCTGAATGGCTTCGATGCGCTGCGTCATCTCGACGCCGGGCGTCGGGCGGACGGCCTCGGTCCGGACCGGCGCGTCGCTCGCCTGGACGCGGGGCGCTTCAGAGACCGTGACGTTCGATTGGGGCGTGCGTTGTGGCGTGGGCTCCTCCTCGTGCTCATTCGTTGAGCGGGCGGCCGCGGGTTTGGGTAGCGCGTTGCTGACCGACGACGCCGTCTGCGCGGCCGTTTCCGCTGCCTGGGCGGGCATCGCCGCATCGGCCGTGGTCACCTGGGTTGCTTTCAGGTTTGTGCTCGCCAAAGCTGAGTCGGAAGCGCGATGGTTGACGGCCGAGGCCTCCGCGGATTTCAGCAGATTGATAGCTGCGTCCGGTGTCTGTGCCGAGCCGGCTGACTCGACGGGAGCGCCGGCCTCGGTAGCCAGGGTCAGCACGCCTTCCAGGGCGGTCTGCATCGGCTTGAACACCGGGTTGCCCTCGGCCGCTTGGGCGCCGTGAATCCGATCTCTCGTGTTGATCGCACCGTTGCTCCCGGTGGCCAGTTCCCGCGTCGCGGACCCGTCCGCTGCCGCCAAGGTCTCCGGTGATACGGCTACTAATAATGAAGCGAGGACGCTCTTGGCGGCCGGGTCGCTGGGGGCGGCCGCATCGGACACCGCGGGTTCCTCTGATTTCACGGAATCGGACGGCGAGTTCCCTGAGGATACTGGTGTCGCGTCCGGTGCAGGGGCATCGTCCTGCGCGGATTCTCGGGTGCTCTCCGTTTGCTCCTGGCGAAATGCCTTAGTGGCGCGCGACTCAATTTGCCGTCCATCGGATGGAGACACCTGGCTCGATTCGAGGCGCTGCCCCTCTTGCGGATGGAGCGAGATCGGCGTTTCGTATTCGCCGGCCTTCAGGATGTGCCGGGGGAATGGATCGGAGCGCGTTTGCACGGGTACAGCGAACGACGAGTTGCCGGTGTCGTCCGATTGGCGTCTATCCGGCCCGGAATCAGTATCATCCTGTGCGCCGAGGATGGCCCCGAAGGACGGGCCGGTCTTGTTTGACGAAGCGCGAGGCGTGGCGGCACCGGCGGCTGAGGCCGGGGGTACGGCTGAGGTGTCGAAGAGGCCGGTGGCTCGCGTGCAGTTCATTCCCGTGGATGAATTGCACTTTGCGCGCCATCCTCGAAATGGCCGGAAAATGGCGGATCCGGCGCGGGAAACCGTCAGAGAACCGACAGCGGCGGCAGGAATCTAACAGTCAGATTAAGAGGTACTTACCGTTTCGAGGGGATTGTCGCAGGAATCGGGCTGCATTTGAGGAAAAACTAGACGAACGTGTTTGGCATCCGCCTTGCAATGCTCTCCACTGTCATGGACAAGATGTCAATCGTAGCGGCCAGTGGTCTGCGCAGCCGGTTGGAGGCGCTGGATGTTCTGGCCAACAACCTGGCGAACTCGGCCACCAGCGGCTACAAGGCGGACAACGAGCTCTATGGCACCTATGCGGGCGAAGCCGCCGAGGCGATGCAGGGCGGCATGACGTCGTCGTTGCCGGACATCCGGAGCCGTTGGACCAACTTCCAGCAAGGTACGTTGGAACTGACGGGCAATCCGCAGGATGTCGCCATCTCGGGCGAGGGCTTCTTCACCGTGAAATCGCCCACCGGATTGATGTACACGCGGGATGGTCACATGAAAGTCGCGAAAGACGGCTCGTTGACCAACTCGGACGGCTATCCAATGGTGGATGCGTCGGGCAAGACCATCACTCTGGCCGGCGCGCAGGCATTTGAGATCAGCAACGACGGTCAGGTGCGGCAAGGTGGCCAACCTGTGGGGCAACTGACCGTCGTCCAGTTCCCTAAGCCCGAGGCGTTGGAGAAGACTGGCTATTCCTATTTCAAAGCCAACGAAGCCAGCGGGAAACCCACGCCGGCAACGGATGCGGATGTGCACCAGGGCAAGATTGAGGCTTCCAACGTGGCTCCGGCGGAGTCGGCTGTGCGGCTGGTGTCGCTGATGCGGCAGGCGGAGTTTCTACAGCGGGCCATCACGATGGGCGCGGATATGGGCAAGCGGGCGATCGAAGAGGTCGGCCGTGTGGGGAGCTAGAGGAGAAGACGAATGATCCGAGCACTTTTCAGCGCTGCGAGCGGCATGACCGCGCAACAGCTCAATGTGGACAACATCGCGCACAATCTGGCGAACGCCAATACGGCGGGCTACAAGGCTCGTCGCGCTCAGTTTCAGGACCTCCTCTATCAGAATATGATTCAGCCGGGCGCCTCGGCCGGGCAGCAGACCTCCATCCCGACCGGTCTCCAACTGGGCTTGGGTACGCGCGCGTCGTCCAATGAGATTCTGTTCACGCAGGGGAACTTCTCGGCGACCGAGAACCCCATGGACGTCGTGATTCAAGGCCGCGGTTTCTTCCAGGTGCGGCAGGCCAACGGTGAATTGGCGTATACGCGCGCGGGTTCGTTCCACACGGATCGGGACGGCAATCTGGTGACGTCGGATGGCGATCCGATCGAGCCGCAGATCACCATTCCGTCGGACGCGCAGTCGATCACCATCGCGGCGGACGGCACGGTCAGTTACAAGCAGCCGAACCAGACGGCGGCGCAGATCGCCGGGCAACTACAGTTGGCGTTATTCGCGAATCCGGCGGGACTGGACGGGATTGGCAAGAACCTCTACACGCCGACGGACTCGTCGGGTGACCCGCAGGTGGGCCAACCGGGTGGTCAGGAAGGCATCGGGTCGTTGTTGCAGGGCTACACTGAGCAGTCGAACGTGAGCGTGGTGGAGGAGTTTATCAATCTGATTGTGAGCCAGAGAGCGTACGAAGCCAATTCGAAGGTGGTGAAGGCCGCCGACGAGATGTACCAGCAAGTCAATAATCTCTCAGGCCGATGATCCTTGCCCTGTTACTCAGCGCCCTGGCGGCGTCTCCGGGCGCCTGTGTCGCCGTCGATGCGGACCGCATCCAGATGCGGCATCTCAGGGGTCTCCTGCAGGCCGATGTGGATATCGCGGACGAGGTGGTCTTCGGCAGCGCGCCGCAGCCGGGTGTCCGGCGAACGGTGGTCGCGGGAGAATTGGTGCGTTGGGCGAAGGCGCACGGGGCGGTTGATCCGCAGGCGAAAGACGGCTGCTTTGAATGGACGACGCGCCAACTCACGGAAGCCGAGTTGACGGAAGCGATGCAGGCGGGCCTGGAGCCGGGCATTGAGATGAAGCTGGTCGAGTTCAGCCGCTTTCCCGTGCCGGTTGGTAAGGTTTCCTTCGAAAGAAGTGCGCTACGCGAGCCGAGTCCGCTGCTGGAGAGCCATCCGGTGATCTGGTATGGCTACGTCCAGTATCTGCCGAACAGGCGATTCAAGATCTGGGGCAAGGTGATTCTCTCGGTGCTCTCCACGAAGGTCACGGCTGTCTCCACGCTGAAAGCCGGCGAACCCATTCAGGCCGACCAGATCAACCAGGAGCAGGTCAGGCGTTTTCCTTACTCGCGCCAGAAAGCATTGACAACAGAGGACTTTATCGGCCGCGTAGCGCGACGAGGCATCCGCGCGGGCACCGTCCTCAGCGATACGGATGTCGTGGCCGACATGGACGTGAAGAAGGGCGACGTGGTGGTGCTGGAAGCGAAGTTCGGGCATGGGCTGTTGAAGACGCAGGCAGTGGCGGAGGCTCCGGCCCGCATCGGCGAACGGGTGCTGCTGCGGAATGCGGAAAGCGGAAAAGTCATGCGCGCGACGCTGGTGTCGGCTGGACGAGCGGTGGTGATCCCTGGCCTGATGCCAGTGGCGACGAAAGGACCTAATCGATGAAGACGGCGATTGTGTGGGGCTTGGCGATGGTTCTGTTCGCGGCCGGGGCGCCCGCCAAGGACAAAAAGAAGGCGGCGCAGCAGGTGCCCTCCGAGATTGACAAGTATCGTGATGAGGTCCAGCGTTCTCAGAAGGCGATGGAGACGCAGCCGGGTTCCCTGTGGACGCCAACGGCCCGTCTGCTGGACGCAGGGGCGGACTTGCGTGCCTCGCATGCCGGAGACATTGTGACCGTTCTCGTACAGGAAGACGCCAGCGCGGTGGCGAAGGGCACGACCAAGACCTCTCGCAGTTCGTCGGTGAAGGCAGGCGTGACGTCGGTGGCCGGAATCAGCACGCCGGCGCTGGCCGGGCTGGCGCAGGCCGGGACCGATCACAGTCTGAACGGCGATGGCACCACCAGCCGGGAGAACTCGCTGCGGGCCACGTTGACGGCGCGTGTGAGCGAGGTGCTGCCGAACGGCAACATGATCATCGAAGGGTCGAAATCGATCACGGTCAACTCGGAGACGCAGGTGGTGACGCTGCGCGGAGTGGCCCGCCCGTTTGACATAAGCACGGGTAATATCATCCAGTCGGACCACCTCGGATTATTAGAAATAAAAGTTAATGGAAAGGGCGTCGTGAACGACGTGATTCGCCGCCCCAACTTCATCTACAGACTGCTTTTGGGCATCCTGCCTTTTTGACCGAAGGATAGCTCAAACTTTTGAAAAACCATCATCGGGGTATACAGGCGCGGCCCCGCCAGACGATATAGAACTTGTACCCCGAGTAGTCCTGGGTCACGGACGCGGGGTATGAGTGGTCGACAGGGAGTCGTTTGGAGGACGAATGCGTAGAGGGCTTCTGAGCCTCGGGGTCTGTCTGCTAGTGGTGTTTGCGCACCCCACGATGGCGGGCACGCGGATTAAAGACTTCGCATCCATCGAAGGCATTCGCGACAACCAGTTGATCGGCTATGGGGTTGTCGTCGGGTTGAACCAGACCGGTGACCGCCGGCAAACAGTCTTCTCCACACAAGCATTGACCAACCTGCTGCAAAAGATGGGCATGCAGGTGAATCCCGCCTCCATCCGCGTGAACAACACTGCATCTGTAATGGTAACGGCCACGCTTCCGGCATTTGCCCAACCGGGCACGAAGCTGGATCTGACGGTGGCCGCCATTGGCGATGCGGCGAACCTGCAAGGCGGATTGCTTCTCCTTACTAATCTGCGCAGCGCTGATGGGCAGCCGTACGCGGTAGGTCAAGGTCCCGTGGTCACGGGCGGTTTCGTGGCCGGTGGCGGCGGCACAAAACAGACTACGAATCATCCGACGGTGGGCCGCGTCCCGAATGGGGCCACCGTGGAGAAGACTCCGCCGTCGGTGGAACCGACGACCGAGGTCAAGCTGCAACTGCACCGCGGCGACTTCTCCAGCGCGAATCGTGTCACCGAAGCAATCAACAAGAAGTTCTCCAGTGAGGGAGCACCGGTGGCCGTACCCGAGAACTCCGCTCTGGTTCGCGTGAAGATTCCAGCGCAGTACCTGGCCAATCCCGTCAGCTTCATCGCCCAGTTGGAATCGCTTCAGGTGGAAACCGATGCGGTCTCCAAGGTGATCATCAACGAGCGGACGGGCACGATCATCATGGGCAAGCAGGTGAAGGTGAGCCCGGTGGCGATCATGCATGGCAATCTTTCCATCCAGATCGAAACCACGATGGAAGTGAGCCAGCCGGCTCCTCTATCGCAGGGGACGACGCAGGTGGTGCCTCAGATCGGCGTGGGCGTCAAGGAAGAGAAGGCCCGGAATCTGATACTGAAGGACGGCGCGACGGTGGAGGAGTTGGTGAAGTCGTTGTCGTCCATCGGGTCGACGGCGCGTGACATTATCTCGATCCTGCAGAGTTTGCAGGCAGCTGGCGCTTTAGAAGCGGAGATTGAGGTCATTTAATATGAATATAGACTCACTCAATCTCGCATTGCCCGCTGATACAGCGTCGACCACGGCACTGGAAGGCGCGCGAAAAGCGGACGATCCGAAGAAGATCCGTGACGCAGCCCAACAGTTTGAGTCCTTGTTGATTGGTCAGATTTTAAAGGAAGTGTCTGCCTCTGCCCAGAAAGCTGGATTAGGGGAGGAAGACTCCTCTTCCGGTTCGATGATGGAGATGGCCCAGGAACATCTCGCCCAGGCAATTGCTACCCGGGGCGGGTTTGGACTGACGGCCATGGTGATGCGCGGGCTGGAAGCCAAGCCCGCGCCTGTTACGCAGTCCAAGAGCGGAGGGCCGGAGACGCTTCCGGTTGCACCATCACATGATCAGCCGTGAACGGTTCACCAATACGGCTGCTCTCGGTGAGCCGGTTCGCCTCTCGCCAGCCGTCCAGCATGTTCTGAAGGATTCCTGCTACCTCCTTCAGGATTGCCTCGCTACCCAATCGATGGGCTTCCGTCAGCCTGACGTTGGAGTAGTCGTACAGCCGCAGCAGATTCTGAGCGATCTCGCCCCCCTGCTTGCGGTCGAGACAGTTGACCAGTTCATTGATGATCGCCTGCGTTCTGGAGATAGAAAGACCCCGCTCCAAGATTTCACCGCTGTGAAGTTGGACCTGGGCCTTGGTCAGATGCTCCAGCGCCTTCTCGTACAGGATCTCGATAAGGCCTGCTGGAGTAGCCGAGAGCACTCTGCTCTCGAGGTATTCGCTGTCGTTTCCGAAGGAATTTCGCACTGTGTGTACTTTGTCGACGATCCCGGCCTCCGTTTGAGGACTTTTGATGCCTCGGCGCCGGCGATTACTCGAAAATCTACAGGAGCAAAGGCTCAATGACTGGGAAGACGTATTGCGTGATCGACGAACTCGCCCACGCCACCGATGACATGTTGCGCATGGTACAACCTGGAGACACGATCCAGCGGTTCCAGCGACTGGAAGACGCCGTCAACACCGCGGTTCGTGAGGACGGTTCGCAGTTCCTGATCCATTGGCCGTACCTCGACTGGACGGAGAGCTGTCTGCGGGGGCAGTTGCTCAACCTGGCGCGCTCCATCCAGATCTCCATATACGATCCTCACCACCTGATTTCGGAACACGACCAATGGCAGGCAGTGAACATCAATATCGTGGGCCGCGGCGGGCAGCAACCGGCCTCGCCGGCATCGGCCGCGGGTTCGCCGCCCAACTGGCGCCGCTGGCTGATTGGCGAAAGCGAAACCATGCGGAAGATCGTCGAAATGATCCGCATTGTCGCCGACCGGCGCACGACGGTGCTGTTGCTGGGTGAAACCGGCACGGGCAAAGAAGCGGCGGCGCGGGCGATTCACGAGGCCAGCGGACGGCGGGACCAGGAGTTGGTTCCGGTGAACTGCGCGGCGATTCCCGAGTCACTAATTGAAGCGGAACTGTTTGGCCACGCGAAGGGCGCCTACACGGGTGCGATCGGCGCGCGGGCCGGCTATTTCGAGCGGGCCCACCACGGGACGCTGCTGCTGGACGAGATCGGCGAGATGCCATTGGCGCTACAGGGCAAACTGCTGCGGGTGCTGCAGGAGCGCGAGATTCAGCGCGTCGGGGGCGGGGAGACGGTCCCGGTGGACTGCCGTGTCATCGCCGCGTCGAATGTGGATCTGGCGGAAGAGGCTCGGCTGAAGCGGTTCCGCTCCGACCTTTTCTACCGGTTGAGCGTTGTGGTGCTGCGCCTGCCTGCGCTGCGCGAGCGCCGCGAAGACATCCCGGTGCTGGTGGATCATTTCATTGAGCGGGTCTGCAAGGCCGAAAAGCTGCCGCGCTGCCGGGTTACGCCCGACGCCCTGCGGCGGCTGGCCGATTGCGACTGGCCTGGCAATGTACGGCAACTGGAGCATGCCGTGGAGTCGGCCGTGGTGATGTCCGATGGCCGGACCGTGCTGACCGCCTATGACTTCCCCATCGACGTGCCGGTGAATGAGGCCGTGCCCGTGCAGAGTGGAACTGGAGCTTTCCCCGTTCTCCCCGAAGCGGGGTTGGACATGGAAGAGACCGTACGGCGTTTGGAGATGCACTTGCTCTCAGAAGCACTGGGACGCGCGAACGGGAACAAGGCCCGGGCCGCCGATCTTCTTGGTCTGAAACGGACCACTTTGCTCTACAAGGCCCGCAGCCTGGGCTTCGCTATCGCCTGATTCAGTGACCGTTCATGGCCAACGACTCTACTAGTTCGCCGGTGCTGGCGTCGTCCCGCTCCCTGTTCCGCAATACAGAGTGGACGGACATGGCCGTGCCCGTCACGGTGCTTGCCATCGTGGTGGCGCTGGTCACTCCGCTGCCGTCCATGTTGCTGGACTTCCTGCTGGTGCTGGACATCATGACCTCGGTCATCGTGCTGATGGTTGCGATGTACATTCGCAGGGCGGTGGAGTTCAGTATCTTCCCCAGCGCGCTCCTGTTGCTGACGCTTTCCCGATTGGCTTTGAACGTCTCGGCCTCGCGCCTGATTCTGCTGAACGGCAATTCGGGTTCTTCGGCGGCCGGCCATGTGATTGAAGCCTTTGGCACATTCGTCGTGGGCGGCAACTATGTGATTGGCACGGTGATCTTCCTGGTGCTGATCGCTATTCAATACGTTGTGATCAACCATGGCGCGGTGCGTATATCGGAAGTCACGGCCCGATTCACGTTGGATGCCCTGCCGGGCAAACAGATGTCGATCGACGCCGACATGAACGCCGGGCTGATCACGGAGCAGGAAGCTCGGGTTCGCCGCAAGCAGTTGTCGGCCGAAGCGGAGTTTTACGGTGCCATGGACGGCGCGTCGCGGTTCACGCAGCGCGACGCCGTGGCCAGCATCCTTATTACGGGCATCAATATCATTGCGGGCTTCCTCATCGGCGTCTTCCAGCACGGCATGGACCTGAAACGGGCGCTGGAGACCTATACGATCCTGACGATCGGCGAAGGTTTGGTGTCGGTGATCCCGGCGCTGATGATCTCAATTTCGGGCGGTCTGATCGTCACCCGTTCCAGTTCGGATCAACGGCTGGGCGCCGAGGTGCAGCAGCAGATGTTCTCGAACCCGCAGCCCTTACTGCTGTCGAGCGGCGTGCTGGCGGTGCTGGGGCTGTTCCCAGGCCTGCCGACGGTGCCGTTTCTGGCGATGAGTGCAGGAATTGGATACGCAGGCTGGCGGATCCGTCAAAAAACTGACGCTTCCGCGGCGATGGTGGCTCCGGTGAAGAAGGAAGCGGCGCAGGTGAACGTTGAGGCCCTGCTGAAGGTGGAGCCGCTGGCCCTGGACGTCGGCCTCGGACTGGTTCAGTTGGTGGAAGGCGGCAACGATTCTCCGCTGCTGCTGAGGATCACGGCGCTGCGGCGCCAACTCGCCGGGCAGAGCGGCTATCTGCTGCCACCTCTGAAGGTTAGCGACAATCTGTCGCTGCGGTCGAGGGAATACAGGGTGATGCTGCGCGGTGCGGAAATCGCTCGTTATGAACTACTTGCGGGGCATTCGCTGGCGATTCCAGGCGTCAACGCCCAACCGCTGAAGGACGGCAAGCCCACACGCGATCCGGCGTTCGGGCAGACCGCATTCTGGATTGCAGCCGGTTTGTCCGACCAGGCGCGGGCCTCGGGCTATACGGTAGTGGACGCAGTGAGCATCATCGGCGCGCACCTGGCGGAGTTGATCAGGAAGTATGCCTGCGAGCTCTTCAGCCGGCAGGACGCCAAGAACTACTGCGACCGCGTGGCGCAGGACCATCCCAAGGTTGTGGAGGATTTGGTCCCCAAACTGCTATCACTTTCAGTGATCCAGAAAGTTCTGCAGAATCTGTTGCGCGAGCGGGTGCCCATTCGCGACTCGGTTCTCATTTTGGAAGCCATGAGCGAAGCCGCGGTGAACACCAAGAATCCGATCCTCTTAACCGAGTTTGTACGGCAGGCGATCCGGCGCGTGATGGTGGAGCCGTATCTGAACCATGACCGGGCCCTGGAGGTCTTCCTGCTGGCACCGGAGACCGAGAATCTGATTGAAAAGGCGATCGACCACCACGAGACGACCAGCAGCCTGGCACTGGCGCCGACGCGCATCAGGGAAGTCGTGGAAGAGGTGAGACGGCGTGTGGGCTCTGGCGACAACAGCGCGGTGTTGTTGACTTCGACGAGTGTACGGTACTTTGTCCGGCAGATTTTGGAACAGTACATGCCGGGCGTCGCGGTGCTGTCGCACGGCGAGATTCCAGCGGAGGTGAGAATTCATGTCAGCGGTCTTCCCGGGACGTCGGGCCAGCTTGAAGCAAAGGCAGGAGCGTGACGCGATGAAGTCAAAGTCGTTTTTCGCGGACCGGGTCCATGATGCGATGCTGGCCGCGCGCGCGGAACTCGGGTCCGATGCGGTGTTGCTGAGCAGTCACCGGACGCCGGCGGAAGCGCGGCATCTGGGCGAGTTTGAAGTGGTGTGCGGCTATACGGAGAAGCCGGTGCCCGTGGAGATTACGGTTCCTGAAGTGCCCTTCCGCCAAACGGCCGTGTTGCACGACCCGCCGCCGGCCCAACCGCGGACGATGGACGTGCCGGCGAAAACGGAGCGGACGGAGCGAGCGGAGCGGCCGATGTCCACCCCACTGGCGCGGAACGGACGGCAGGCTCAGTCGAAGTTGCCGGCCAAGGTGGAGTGGAGGCGGATCCGGCGGGCTTTGACGGATCAGGGATTTCCCGGAGTTGTGGCATCGGACATTACCCGCGCGGTCTACCGGCGCCTGAATGATGAAGAACCCCCCGAGTTTGAGTTCGATCTTCTGATCGATCCCGAGACGGCACGGGCGCAGGCGCAGATGCAGACCGAACTGGCTTCAATCCTGCCGCTGCTGGACCTGGAGAACGTGGCGGTGTTGCGGAACCAGGGGGACGCCGCGGAAGACGCCATCGGGGAGATGGAAGAGCAGATGTTGCTGGAAGCACCGGCCCGGGCATCGGCCGAGGAGGCGCTGGCGAGTGAACTGGCAAACCGCCTGCCGATGATGCGCACCGGCGGAGACAGTGTCGTGCCGGTGGGCCACGCCGTGGCGCTGATCGGACCCGCGGGGTCTGGT
This sequence comes from uncultured Paludibaculum sp., assembly GCF_963665245.1. NCBI lineage: Bacteria > Pseudomonadati > Acidobacteriota > Terriglobia > Bryobacterales > Bryobacteraceae > Paludibaculum > uncultured Paludibaculum sp. Next base: position 632,619 of record NZ_OY762267.1, on the reverse strand, counting down.
AAGTCGTTGACCGCGGCCAAGATCGCGATGGCGGCACTGGCCGGACAGCAGCGCAGCGTAAGGATTGTCAGTGTGAGCGGAAAGTCGGCCGGTGGCGGCGCGCGACTGGCGTCGTTGGCGTCGATCCTGGAAGTGCCCTTCCAGAGTATTGAATCGCCTGAGGAACTGGGGCCGGCGTTGGCCGAGCAGCGGGAGAACGAACTGGTGATTATCGATACGCCGGGATTTTCCCGCCGCGACGACGAGTCGATGCGGCGGTGGGCGCGGGACCTTTCCAGCGCCGAGATCGCCCACATCAGCTTAGTCCTATCGGCAACAACCAAACCCGTCGATCTTTTTGCCATGGCGCGTCAGTTCAGCCTGTTCCATGCGGACAGCCTGACCTTCACTCATGGCGATTGCACGGCCGAGGCTGGGCCGTGTCTGGCACTGGCGGTTTCGGCACGCATGCCGGTGGCGTATTGGAGTGAGGGACAGGAGATTCCGGAAGATCTGACCGTCCCGCAAGCTGAGGAATTTGTGAGAAAGACTATGCCGGTGCTGTTGGCGGCGGGATAGGCGAGTGGAGTCAAATATGGCATCCTCCCAATTTGCGGCTTATGAGAGTGAAGTGGCTTCGGCCGCCTCCTCACGTGAGACATTGATTCTCGAGCACTTGCCCCTGGTGCGGTGGATTGCCCACCGCATTCATGAGCGGCTGCCTCGTGAGTTCAGTCTGGATGATCTCATCTCGACCGGAATTCTGGGTCTGATCGCGGCGATCGACAGCTACGACCCGATTCACAACGTCAAGCTTTCGACGTTTGCTAGCTACCGGATCCGGGGCGCGATCATGGACAGCATTCGGGGTATCGACGGTATTGCGCCGCATCACCGTAAGGTGGTGAAGCAGGTGCAGGCGGCGATCTCCAAGCTGGAACAGCAGTTGCAGCGTCCACCGACCGAGGAAGAGATTGCCGCGGAACTGGGCATGGACCTGGAAGAGTACCAGCAGACGCTGGTGCAGACGCGGGGCGTCTCCATCGGCAGTCTTGATGCGGCTCCGGTGAATACCGACAAGATGACCTTCCTGTGCTTCTTTGCCGATAAGGAAGACCACGAGCCAGGGCGGATTCTGGAGCGGGCCGAGCTGAAGAAGGTGATCGCGGAAGGAATCTCGCGGATGCCGGTGGCCGAGCGTCAGGTCCTGGCCCTGTACTACCAGGAAGGCCTGAATCTGAAAGAGATCGCGTCGATCATGAATCTGCACTACAGCCGCATCTCTCAGTTGAAGACGCAGGCGATCTTGCGGTTGAAGACGCTGATGGACAAGAAATGGCCGACGCCGCGAGGAGATATCTGAGATGAATCCGGCTGGTGAAGTGCGGAATGGAGTGACGGACTCGACCGAATTTTGGGGGAATGACGTGGATCCTTTGCTCGACCTGGACTTGCCGGTGAGCGTGCGATTTGGAAAAGTGCGGATGCCTCTATCCCAGGCTTTGGATCTGGGCGACGGCTCGATTGTGGAGTTGGATTCGCGGGTGGACGATCCGGTGGAGGTCCTGGTGCACGGTAAAGTCGTGGCGCTAGGGCAACTGGTGGTGGTGGACGGCTACTACGGCGTGGAAGTGACGTCGTTGGCGGTGAACGGCGTGGCCCGGGCTCAACTGGAAGACATCGTGACCGGGGGGCGTGACGTCGAGCCGCAAGAGGAGTTGGAGCAGGCATGACACGCTTTTTCGGTTTGGTGACGGTGCGGAGGAGAGGTCAGGACGCGGAAGCGGCCGAGCCTGAGGTAAAGGCGGCGGATCAGTCGCGGCCTCTCGGGCTGGCGGCTCCCGGGGGTTTGGATGTTCTGCCGGAGATCACCAGGCTCGCCGCGGAAGAGCTGAAAAGAAAGACCGAAGCGGTGGCGATTGCGGCGGCGGCTCCGTCCGAGGTACAGGAAAAGGTAGACGCGCCGCGGCCGGTCACCCATATGGACGCTCCGGCGCTGCCGGAGACCCGTTGGCAGCGCGCGGGCCGGTTGCGGGCCATGGGCATGCGGGAAGAGCGGATTGCGGCGGATCTGGGTGTTCTGACATCGGACTTGCGGCTGCGTTGGAAGCTGGAGAGCCTCTGTATGGGGCGCCCGGCGGAAGCGTTATCGGGCCGGCGAACGAATTCCTCAAACGGGCTTGGAAATTTGCGACAGTAGGAATGCACTCGACGAGAATTGAGAGGAGCAGCATATGAAAGTAGAAAACGGACCGTTACAAAATTCGAGCTCCGGCAAAGTGCAGACGCTGACGTCGACCGGCAAATCTTTGACGGCGCGCACGGGCAGCGGCGTTGAGTCTACTGGTTCGGCGATCGATCAGATCAGCGTCGGCGGGCAGCAGCAGTTGTTGGCGAAGGCACGGGAAGCGGGCTCGATCGCTTCGCCCGAACGGCTGCAGCAGCTCTCGGAGCTGGTTGCGTCGGGTCAGTATTCGCCCGATCCGGAAGCCGTAAGTGAAGCACTTATCAACGACTTGGAGCAGGGTGGCTGATTGTGAGCGAAGGCATGGCCGGTCGTAGAGCGAGCTCAGTAGAGAACCGCGGTTTGGGCGCTGGCGCCACCGAGATCCGCCGGTTGTTGATGGAGTCGTCGCTCGAGTCGCTGGGACTGGCCTCCGGATTGCTGGAGAACCTTACGAAGGAGATCCAGTACGCCTTGGAAAACGGAATTGTCTACGAACCCTCGGATTTGCGCCTGCTTGTGCGCGAATTGAGCGGACTGCAGTTGCTGGCCGAGCAGGGGTCGCGCCTGGCGGCTGGGCATTTACAAGCACTGCTTGGACCGGCCATGGACTGTTTTGGCGGCCAGGCGAATCTCGAATCGCGAGCCGCGCGCATCCAGGTGCAAGCCTGAGCGGGAGCGGGGCACCATGTCAGGCCTCCTATCGTCCCTGCAAACATCCGCGCAAGCGTTTCGCGTCATCGATCGCCAGATCGCGGCTTCCCAAAACAACGTCAACAACGTACAGACTCCGGGCTACGCGAAACAGACGGTCAGTACCGCGGCAATGCCGTTCGATCTGAGCGCCGGGCTGACGGGCGGTGTGACCAGCCTTGATGCGCAGTCGAGTCGCAACCAATTTGCCGAGCAGAGCGTGCGCGGCGCGGTTTCCGACTCCGGATCGCAAGATATTCAGAACCAAATGCTGTCGATGCTGGAAGGCGTTGTGCCGGTAGACACGACCAAGGGTGTGTCCGGGGCGCTGACCAAGCTGTGGGACAGCTTTTCGTCGTGGAGCACGTCGCCGAACTCCGGCACTGAGCGGGACTCGGTGCTGAACGCCGCCAAGAATCTGGCGACGGCCTTCAACCAGGCGGCCACCCAGGTGAGTCAGTTGCGGCAATCGGCCGACCAGCAGTCGCAGGCGACGGTGACGTCCATCAATCAACTGACGACCCAGATCGCCGCGCTGAACGCGAAGTTGGAAAAGGGCGGTCCGGACGCCGGTGTCGACGCGCAATTGCACGCGGCACTGGAGGAGTTGTCGGGTCTCACCAATGTTTCGGTACTGATGCAGGCCAACGGCACGGCCAACGTGTTGATGGACGGGCAGATTCCGCTGGTGATGGGCTCGAAGAGCAGCGATTTGAGTGTGAGCATTACGCCGCAGGGCACCAATGTTCCACCCAAGTTTCAGCTGTTGGCGGCGGACGGGCAGGATGTGACGGCCCACGCCACGGGTGGAACGCTGGGTGGATTGATCGCGTTCCGGACGGGAGCCATTGCCGAACTGGAAGGCGATGGCACACAGCCGGGATCTTTGAATACGTTGGCTGCGAGCGTGGCGGATCGAATCAACGGTCTGCTGACCTCGGGTTATTCGTCGCTGGATCCGGAGCCGGTGGCCGGTGTTCCGCTATTTCAGTACAGCAGCGGCCAAAACGCGGCACTGAGCCTGCAGGTTGTGGCTGGATTCGAGTCCAGCGACCTGGCGGCGGCGGAGCAGGGCGATCCTCCGGTGGTGAACGGTACGGCGCTGAAGCTGGCGGCTTTGCGGGACTCCGGCGCGGCGGCCGACCAGATCGACGGCCAGACCTATGGGCAGTACCTGGCCGGCATCACGTCAAGCATTGGATTCCAGGCCGACAACGCCTCGGACCGGGCCGACTCCGCGGCCGATGCGGTGGTGCAGGCCCGCAGTCTGAGAGAGCAGATCTCCGGCGTATCGCTGGATGAAGAGGCGGCCAAGGTATTGGAGCTTCAGCGCGCCTATCAGGCCAATGCCACGATGATTCAGGTCTTGAGCGAGATGACATTGACACTGATTCAGAGTGTTTCGTAAAGGGATATGCCGATGACCTCTGGAATTAGCGCGAGCGCGCAACGTTTCCTGTTGGACATTAAGAGACTGCAAGACCGCGGGGATCGTGCGCAGGGGCAGATCTCCAGCAACAAGCGGGTGGAGACGGCATCGGACGACCCGGTGAATCTGGGCACGCTGATGAGCCTCAAGTCGCAGCTTGCGAAGAGTGTCCAGGCGCGGTCGAATCTGGGGCGGTTCCAGTCCGAAGTGGACATGGCGGAGACGTCGCTACGACAGGCGGTTTCATTGCTGGATACGGCGGTGACGCTGGCCAGCCAGGGCGCCAGCACCGATTCGACGGCGGACCGGTCTGTTCTTGCGAATCAGGTCCGCGGGTTGATGACGCAGATGGTGAGCATCGCGAACACCAACGTCGAGGGACGGTACATCTTCAGCGGTGGATCGGACCAGAAGGCTGCGTACGCAGTGAACTTGAGCTCCACGAACGGCGTGGACCAGACTGCGCAGTTTATTCCGGGCCGGCAGGTACAGGATGCGTTGGGCAATTCGTTGTCGACCGGGCTGACGGCGGATACAATATTCAATGCGTCGGGCAGCGACGGGGTATTCAAGGCTCTGAACGACTTGCGACTGGCGTTGGAACAGGACAGCGCGACGGATACACAGGCTGCCGCAGCGGCGCTGGATACGGCATCGACTTATCTGAATCAACAGCTTGCGCACTACGGTGATCTGCAGAATCAGATCACGACCGCAACGAACTCGGCTGCGAAGCTGGAACTAAGCTGGAAGACGGCGATTTCCGGGATCGAAGACACCGATCTGGCGGCGGCGGCGTTAGAAGTGACGGAGAACAAGACGGCGCGGGAGGCGGCGTACAGTGCCGAATCCGGACGGCCGAGAACGAGCCTTTTCGACTATCTAAAGTAGTTGAAAGATTTTTTCTAAAACTTCGCACTATTTTATCGATGCACTGAGTAGCGGAGATTTGCCCTACTTCCATGACGAATCGAATACATGATCGCGCGGTGAGCCTTCTAGAGGTTGCCCGGAAGAGATCGACCAGCCTGGCGGCTCTGACGCCTGGGTTGGCTGAGATCGACGAGGCTGAACCCATGGGTCCCGGCAGCTCGCTGGAAGAAGAGCAACTTGAGTTGCTGGATGCGATCGCGGCCAGCATGCGGGAAGCCGGTGGAGCGCACGCCCAAAGTGCGTCGCCGAAGATCCGGCAGGCGGCGATCGCGGCACTACTGGAACAACTCTGTGGCGTGCCGCAGCCGGATCGCGCCGCAGGCCGTCAGGATGAGGCTTTCTCTTCCTGGATCCGGAACAACCGCTTGGCGCCATCCCTCAGGACCTGACCCTTCTTGCGGACCGACTGATTGAAAATGGCTTCGACCTGACGGTCGACCTTTGAGTCGAGCACCAGCAGGCTACCTGGCCTGATCCTGGCCAGGGCCGCCAGGGGCAGGGAATTCCCGTTCAGCATCACCTCTACCTCGACCTCACTGAGAAGCAGTGTGTCCCGGATCTGGCTCCTGACCGGATCGGACTCCTGCGTGATTGCCGCGCCTGATACTCCGCTGCCGGCCTCCAGCATCTTGACGAGGACGCGGATGGGCAGCACGAGACGCATCGCCGATTCCGAGTAGCCGAGCTGGATGCGGCACGCGAAGGCCATGAGGTCGTCATCCGAACTGAAGACGGTGGCCATCTCCGGGTTGTCATGCAGGCCGTTCAGGGTGACGGGCCCGCTGATAGCGCGATCCCAACAGGCGTGAAAATCGGGCATCAGCTTTTCCAACAATCTGGAAAGGAGTTTGAGTTCCACGGCGGTGAGGGTGCGCGCCGCGATGTGCTCGCCGGCGGCGCCGCCCAGCAGTCTTTCAATGACGGACAGAAGGACGCCGTTGCCCATGAACATGGCTGCCCTCAGGCCACCGGGCGCCCCGAGGACGGCCAGGGTGGACTGCTCGTCGATGCGGGCCATGCAGCCGGCCGGGTCGTCCCGCTCAAGCTTCTCAAGGGTGACCTGGACGGGTTGGCGCAGCAGGGCGCTGAGGCGTGCGGCGAGGGCCGCAACGAGCGTTTCGTGGATGATTTGCGCCTTCCGCAATTGCCCGGCACTCAGCTCGTCCAAGACTGGAAGCCCGGCTGGGACGGCATAGCTGCTTGGTGTCGGTTCAGTGATATTCTGCTGGGCCACGGAATGTACTCGCTCCCTTTCTATCGGCGGACTTCCGGGGCAGGAATAGGGGATAACTTCCCCTAAAACTATCGGCGACTTCTGCGACAGAAGACTGAGGACACGCACGCGCAGTCATGATTCGCCTCACTCGACTGAATCAGGAACCGATCGTAATCAACTGCGATTTGATCGAGTGTGTGGAGTCGACTCCGGACACGGTTCTGAAGCTGACCAACGGGCAGCGGTTGATGGTGAGAGAGTCGCTGGATGAGGTTGTCGCGCGGGTGATCGAATTCCGGCGCGCCATTGCGGCAGACGGGTCAGAGGGAGGCCGCGGCGTGGCGACGAGTCAACCGGGAGGAGAGGGCAAGCATGGCTACCGCTGACGAAAGTGCGGCGCGGCCGGGCGGCAAGCGGCTGGACTATTCGAGCCTGATGGGCGCGCTGTTCGCCGTGCTGAGCATTGTGGGCGGCCTGATTCTCGAGGGTGGCCACTTCGCCGACATCCGGCAGGCTTCGGCGCTCCTGATCGTGCTGGGCGGCACGCTGGGCGCGGTTCTGCTGAACACTCCGCTGGACCTTTTCGTCCGGATGCTGCGCAGGCTACCCGAACTGTTCTACTACCTGCCCGACCAGACGGATCAGCGTCTGGACGACATCGCGCAGTTGGCACTGAAGGCGCGGCGAGAGGGCATCGTGTCCCTGGAAGACGATCTGGAAAAGGTGGAAGATCCGTTTCTACACCGGGCGCTGGCGCTGGCGGTGGATGGCATGGCCCAGCAGGAGTACAGGGAGACGCTGGGGCTGGAGATCGAGCTGGCGGAACGGCGGGCTGACGCAGAGGCGCAAGTGCTTGAATCGGCGGGAGGTTATGCGCCGACGTTGGGTATTCTCGGTGCGGTGCTGGGGCTGATCCAAGTGATGAAACACATCGAGAACATCGACGAAGTGGGGCCGGGGATTGCGGTGGCGTTTGTGGCGACCCTATACGGCGTCGGATCGGCGAACCTGCTGTTTCTGCCGGCGGCCGGCAAGCTGAAGGCCCGGTCGCGCTCCCAAATCCTGTGTAACGAGATGGTGATGGAGGGTGTGGCGGCGGTGATGGACGGACTGAACCCGAAGATGATCCGCCAGAAGCTGGCCTCGTTCCAGCAACAGGGGGCAGGGGAGGCCAGGCGCCGCAAGGGCCGGTTGAGCGAGAGTGCGGGCGTGGCGAGTGTGCCCACGGTGCAGGGATAGGCGGGCGCTGCCATGGTGCGCAAGCGAAAGGCCGAACGGCATTCCAATCAAGAGCGCTGGCTGATCTCCTACGCGGATTTCATCACGCTGCTGTTCGCCCTGTTTGTCGTTCTGTTCGCCTCGTCGCAGACCGACAAAGCGAAGATGTCGGCGCTGCAGAATTCCTACTTGCGGGCGGTGCGGCACGGGGCGGTCTACGAGGGGCGCAGCGTGGTGGCCAGGATCCTGGGCGGAACCGTGGACGAGAAGGGGATCGGTAACGCGATGATGCGCGGGCCGGGTGGAGCGAAGAAGGACAAGGATCCTCAGCCACCGCCGATTCCAGCCGAACTGCTTCCGCCCCTCAATGCACTGAACGACAAACTGGCCAAGGAGATCGCCGAGGGGAAGCTGCAGGTGAGCCTGGGGGCTCGCGGGCTGGTGATCAGCTTCCGCCAGACCGCGCTGTTCCGGTCGGGGGACGACCAGGTGCAGTCGGATGCCGCGGAAGTGTTCCGCTCGATCTCGGAAGTGCTGAGAGACCTGCCCAACAACGTTGTGGTGGAAGGACATACGGATTCCATCCCTATCCACAATTCGCGATTTCGCAGCAACTGGGAGCTCTCCGCCGCGCGAAGCATTGCCGTGATGGACATGCTCATCTCCAAGTTTGGAATCGACCGCCGGCGGGTGGCGATTCTGGGCTATGGAGAGAACCAAGCCAATGGCGACAACCAGTCGGAAGAGGGCCGGGCCAAGAACCGGCGGGTGGATCTCGTGATCCAGAACCTGACCACGGAAGCGCCTGACATGACAGCGGCCGCCGCACCGACGGCCCGCCCGTAAGTATCCGTCCCTAAGCCACATCATCGACACGAAGCGTGTGATGGTGTGGTTGCTCGTTTCCCGCCATGGTGGCTGTCCTGCTGCTCCTGTTCGACCGAATCCCTTCCCCAGAGTCCAGAATCCCGCGACGGCTGTCCCTGGGCCGGCCCGGCGACGAACGTCTGGTGGCTGGAGGCCGACCAAAGCAGCTGAGTCGAGCCGGCACTCTCGCTGTTTCATTCACCTCGGATAGTTTTAATATTTATTGTTTGAGAATTTTCTCTCTACATAAATTGAAGACCGAAAGAGTATTCACTCCATAATGCAAGGTCGGAGATATTCGTGTCACTGGGGAGGCGGGCAGAAAGGTGGTTGGTGGGCTTCCGGCGTGGACGCCGAGGTTCAGGCCGGGCGTGGTCTCTGATGTTGACGGACGATGTAGTGGCCTTCCTGACAGCAGGGTCGCGTCAGTGGTGGGACGCGTCGCCATTCCTGGTTGCGGCGGTAGGTATGCTAATGATTGCAATGGGTTATGTCCTCTCCTGAGTGTGGACTGGCAGCCGCGTGGGGCCGTTGGGAGCGCCATCCAGCAGCATCAATAGAGTGGGCTGGGACGCGCGGGCCAAGGTATCGCATGCGGACGGAGGTTTTTTAGGGAAAAGTGGTTGTCAAGGGATTTAATAAAATTGTTCAAGGAATCTGAGGTGCAGACGACAACAGGAATGTCCACGGTGAGCTGAATAGGGCGGACCGGGAAATAGTAAACAAGAAGGAAGAGAATAAAATGTCCATCTCAATCCAAACCAACAGCGGCTCCTTGATGGCGCTGGACAACCTGCGGGTCAACACCGATTTCCAGTCCAGAACCATTCAGCGGCTGACCTCGGGCTATCGTATCAACGCGTCGGGCGACGACGCCGCGGGCCTCGCCGTGGCGAACGGGTATCGTACACAAGTGGCCGAGTTGAACCAGGGCATCCGCAATGCGAACGATGGGCTGAGCCAGCTCCAGATCGTGGACGGCGGCCTGAACAACATCTCCAAGATGATTGACCGGCTGCGCACGCTGGCGACCCAGGCTGCTTCCGATACGTTTAAAGGGGACCTCACCACGCTGGATAACGAGTTCAAGGCGATCCGGACGGAGATTGATCGCCAGGCCTCCAATATCGGCCTGGTTACGGGTGGCGCGAACGCGAAGAGCGTGGAAGTGTATGTCGGTGGTGGCAGCAGTGCGGCCAACTCGGTTGTGACCCTCGACCTGACGGCCACGAGTGTGGTTGACCAGACCGGTCTTGGCATCAATACCGACAATCTACTGGACAAGGATGCTGCCGGGACGGCGTTGGGGAACCTCACGCTTGCCACGAAGACGCTCGGGACGATCCAGGGCCAGGTTGGTAGCAGCCAGAACAAGCTACAGTATGCCGTGAACCTCGCCTCCTCGCAGGCCACCAACATCGCGGCCGCTGAGTCCCGCATTCGCGACGCCGATATCGCCGCTGAAGCTTCGAACCTGACCAAGGCGCAGGTTCTGGCCCAGTCCTCGATGGCCGCGCTGGCCCAGGCGAACTCGGCTCCTCAAAACGTCATGACGCTGCTGCGCCAGTAGTGGGCCAGGGCAGGGTGTTTCCGCTGAGGTGACCTCGCTGTCCAGCACACTACGCAACAGGGCTTCCCAGGCCTGTTGCCTGATCGGATCGGCCTCCAGACGATAGGCGGCGCGTTGCCCGCCGCAGCCGGAATCGAGCATTTCGACGATGGCGCGGATGGGCAGAGAGAAGCCCAGAGCCCACCTGGAGTAGCCGGATTGGACGCAGCCACGCAGGCGCGCGAGGCTGGGTTCGGCACTGAAAACAAAAGACAATTCAGGTCTGTTGGAGAAAGATCGTCCAGAGCGGCGAGGCCAGGCCCGGAGTGTGTTCTGAGCCGGGTCAGAGCGGGAAAGAGCACCCGGATCCGTGTGGACTGGGGTTCCAGAACCGGGTCGATGAGGACGCGGACGGTAAACAGCACTGAAGTGTCAAAGAAGGTGGCTGCGCGGGCCCGCCGCGGCAGCGAGGACGGCCCAGTTGGGATCGTCTTTCATCGACATCCGCACAGCGTAAAGCCGGGCGATGGATCGCCCGCGAATTTCTCGAAAGGGGACGGAAATGGACGGCCGGAGCAGAGTACCGAGTCGCGCACGCAGGACCACGGTGAGTGTTCCCTGGGTGCACCGAGCCTCCAGGCCTGGCGCGAGCCGAGCTCTCTCAGAGCCGGAAGCCGGGCTTGGCCGGTGTACCAGATCCTCCGAGGATCCATTCGACTCCGACGGACCGCGAGCTGACTTTGTTCGGGGTTTGGCCGGCCGGCGCGGGTGGCAGGTTCCGCTCGAGCCTGAGGCCGCATTCCGAAAGCAGGCCGAATGCAACCACGCGCAACCGTGTTCGGGCGTGTCCGGCCGAAGCTGGCGCAGGAATTAGCGAGATGCTTCCCTCCACAGGCAGGACCCAATGAACAAGGCAGCGCTTCGAAATCCTTCCGATTTGCGACGCAGCGCGGTGTGGGGGCGGGAGCCCGGGCGGGCCATGGCTCGCCTACGCCCTGCCGAGCTGGCGCGATGGGGCCAGGGAGCTCCATGCGCTCAAGATACTGCCAATACAGGTCCCGGCGCGGGAAGTGCCGTGGTTGTGGCCGGGTGACCCACTCATGGAACAACGACTCCAGGTGGACCCGCGGCGCGATGCGATCCCACAGAACACCCCGGTGCTGAGACGAATCGGCCGGCTGGGATTTGTAGGAAACCTAGACACATTTTCCAGTCATCGCCGGAGATTTCCTAAAGAGATCTTAACTGGTAGCGAAAAGAGAAAAGAGCCCGTTCCGCCGATCCGGTTCGGCCGGGCAGCCAGCAGGCAACGAGAGGAGAGCAGGAATGTTGAGTTCTGGCTGAACCCTAAGCTGCCCCTGATGGCGCCAGACGAACTGGCACGCGCACCGATTCCCAATCCAGGCAGAACCCCTCAGTCGACCGCGTCGACGGGCCAGCTTGGCCACGCAAAGTGGCCTCCGCGCCCATCCGCTCGAACTGGGCCGGAGTGTATGCCCGGCGCACGAGGGACTCGGACAGGCCCGGACTGCGGGCGGCAATCCAATAAGTTTCATCAAGTGGTTGGAAGGACTGCGCTTACTGGCGATTCAGGACACTCGCGGGCGGTTCACGGACGATCTCCGTGCAACGGGCACCGAGGTCCGGGGCGCCCGGCCGAAGCCGGCGCATGGCTGGCCGACCGCTACAGGATTCGACAAACCAGGTACGAAGCAAGGCTAACGGCGGTGCGCCGTGAACTTGGCGCGAGCTCGCGCTCACGAGTAGTCCTGGGGGGCAACGGTGGCTTGCGCGGATACCGCCCCGCCACCGGGCGCGAAAGTTCTGCGTTTGCAGCAAATGGAGGGAGGGCCCAACGGTCGTCTTCTCATTGAAAACACAGAGGATCATCAGTTGTGCGTGAGGGCCGTCCACTGTGACGGCGAGAGGGAAGGCGTGTGCCTGGCCGATTCGGAGGCCGGGGCGCGGCGACCCATGGAGCTGGGCGAGAAGGTGTGACTTCCGGCGGCGAGCCCAGCCGCGGCCAATGCATGAAAGAGAGGACAGAGAGTGTGCCGGTAAGGATAGCCGCGCGCGGGATCCCCAGGGATACCCTGTGGCTGCCTAGGCTTAGGCCCTGCTCCGTGTCATTGACCTGGCCAGACGACCGTGTTCGAGCTTCTCGAGCCGGATGTGGATGGCGGGTGGGATACGGTCCTGAGGCGAGCCGGCGACCGGCATGGAGTAATGACGAGCTAGAAGCATACATATAAGGACGCGCCGCGATGGAAGGCGGCCGCGCGACTGGGGTTTGAGGGCCATCGGCCAGGATGCCTGCCATTTGGAGCAGCCAGGCGGAGCTCTGTCCCTACGCCACGCGGGCAACAGGTATCGCATACCAGCGCCCATATTTTAGAAATTCTTGGCTGTCAAGGGGTTTAATAAATTCCTTCAAGGATACGTGTGTTGAGACGACAACATAACTGTCCTCGGCAAGCTGAACAGGCCAGTCGGGGTTGAAAAGAAAGAGACAGGAGAGTAAAAATGTCGATCTCAATCCAAACCAACAGAAGCTCCTTGATGGCGCTGGACAACCTCCGCATCAACACCGACTTCCAGGCCACAACAATTCAGCGGCTGACCTCGGGTTACCGTATCAACGCGTCGGGCGACGACGCCGCCGGTCTTGCCGTAGCGAACGGTTACCGCGCGCTGGTGTCCGAACTGAACCAGGGCATCCGCAACGCGAATGATGGCCTGAGCCAGCTGCAGATCGTGGACGGCGGCCTGAACAATATCTCGAAGATGCTGGACCGGCTTCGCACTTTGGCGACACAGTCTGCATCAGACACGTTTTCCGGCGACCGCGCCACTCTGGACTTTGAGTTCAAGGCCATTCGGACAGAGATCGACCGCCAGGCGTCTAACATCGGACTGGTAGCCGGCGGCGCGAACGCGAAGACAGTGGAAGTGTATGTCGGCGGCGGCAGCTCCGCAGCCAACTCGGTGGTGACGCTCGACCTGACGGCGACCAGTTTGGTGGATCAGGGTGGCCTCGGTATCGATACCGACAGCCTGCTGCTGAAAGCCGACGCTGGAACGGCATTGGATCACCTGACGGCCGCCACGAAAGCCCTCGGAACGATTCAGGGCCAGGTTGGTAGCAGCCAGAACAAGCTGCAGTACGCGGTGAACCTCGCTTCTTCGCAGTCGACCAACATCTCGGCAGCCGAGTCTCGTATTCGCGACGCCGATGTGGCGGCGGAAGCTTCGAATCTGACCAAGGCTCAGGTTCTGGCGCAGTCCTCGATGGCCGCTCTGGCCCAGGCGAATGCTGTTCCGCAGAGTGTTTTGACGCTGCTCCGCCAGTAGTACCGGTAGGCAGGGTGTTTCCGCTGAGGTAAGACCTCCCTGTCCACCACGCTACGCAGCAGGGTTTCCTAGTCCTGTTGCCGGAACGGATCGGCCTCCAGACGATTGAGGGCCCATTCGGAGTAGACGGGTTGGATGTGGCAGCGCAAGGGCGTGAGGTCGGTTTCCGGACTGAAAACAGAAGACAGTTCAGGTTTGTCAGAAAGATCGTCCAGCAGGACGAGGCCAGGCATGGAGTGTGCCCGAAGAGTTGGCAGACCGGTGAAAAGTCTCTCGATGAGCGTTAAGAGGAGTCTAGGAACGATCGTGATGAAGAAGTGGAGCGTAGAAAGTTCTCCGGTGGCGCCGCCAGCAGGCCGTCCAACGACGGCAAGCGGGTCGCAATTGCCGATGAGACTGGCCGCGCGCAGGTCCCGGGTGGCCTGGCAATGGGGCCAGAGTGGTTTCTCATTCATTGGCGCCGGACCTTCTTCTCCAGAACGGGAACAGAGCTGGTCTCGAGCCGGTGGTCCGGCAGAGAGAAAGAACCAGTTCGATACAGGGACCGCTCGATATTGTCGGGCTACAGGCTGCGGCTGTTTGCTGTCTACCAGGCAGAAACCCGCTGCAAGTTCCCCCAACGAGCATGTCTGCCCTGCGGAAGCAGGCAGAAACGATAGGCGAGTAGTCATTCTCAGGCACAACCGGCTGAACCTTGCACGGGGTGTGTCGGAGGCGATTGACTTAGCGAGTTTTTCAGGAGCGTTGCGAGCGGAGACGGCCAACGGGCGTCATCAGCGAGCCGGACTGGCCAAGGTCCGGGCCGCGCGAGATGGATGTCCACATGGCGACCCCTCCGTGAATATGGCAGCACTCCCAAACAGGCCGGCTACCAGATGGTTGCGGCTTGAGTTACAGGGCGATGGGCGGGTGGCCGAAGGCCTCCGCAGGCCGCCGATTGCGGCCAGGACCGATGGACGCGCAGGCCGGGGCTCCGCAGCAGCGAGAGAACCGGGGCTCGCGGTCAGGGGAACAGGAATCGAAACCGGGGTGAATGGAAATGTCGATCTCAATTCAAACCAATAGTGGCGCTTTGATGGCGCTGGACGATCTTCGTACGAACACTGACTTCCAGTCCAGGACGATCCAGAGGTTGACGTCGGGGTATCGCATCAACTCGTCGGGCGACGATGCGGCCGGCCTGGCCGTGGCCAATGGCTACCGCACGCAGGTGGCTGAGCTGAATCAGGGTATCCGCAATGCGAATGACGGTCTGAGCCAGCTCCAGATCATGGACGGGGGTCTGAACAACATCTCCAAGATGATCGACCGGCTGCGCACGTTGGCGACCCAGGCCGCTTCCGACACGTTCAAGGGTGACATTGTCACGCTGGACAATGAGTTCCAGGCGATCACGTCTGAGATCAACCGCCAGGCGGCCAACATCGGGCTTGCCGCGGGCGGCGCGAACGCCAAGACCATTGAAGTGTACGTGGGCGGCGGCGACACCGCGTCGAACTCGATTGTCACTCTGGATCTGGCCACCACCAGCACGGTCGACGCGGCCGGACTTGGCATAACCGGCGACAATCTGCTGGACAAGACCGCGACCACTACCGCCTTGGGCCACCTCGTCGCCGCCACCTCCACACTGGGCGGCGTGCAGGGCCAGGTTGGCAGCAGCCAGAACAAGCTGCAGTATGCGGTGAATCTGGCGTCTTCGCAGGCCACGAACATAGCGGCCGCCGAATCGCGCATCCGCGACGCCGATATCGCGGCGGAAGCGTCGAATCTGACCAAGGCGCAAGTTCTGTCGCAGTCCTCGATGGCAGCGCTGGCGCAGGCGAACTCGGCTCCGCAGAGCGTTCTGACCCTGCTGCGGCAATAAAGAACGGGCTGCCAGGTCTCGAAGACCGGCGCCGGGCCGCAGGCCGCGGTGCGGACACGGTAGGGCCAACACAGGAATCAATACGGACTCGAGCGCCCAGGCGCCCGCGGGCTCAGAGGGCCTGGACGGGTGACTTGGTGTTCGGGTTCTCCCGGCGTGCCGGGTAGAAGGGCTCCCTCCGCTAGTCAGATGGAGCCCGTCGCTGACGCTCCGGGACTGGGCGAGGGGCGCGACTGGGCGCAGCGGGGGCGAAATCCGTGGGCTCGAATCCCTCAGGCCGGATGGGGCCGGAACACCGGCATGGAATGAGGCTGTTGATGGCGAAGGGTTTGACGGTGCGTTGAGCCCTTCTTTCCGGACTGGATCCGAGCGCGCCGAGAACCGGGTTTCCGGTTCACCGGGTGCCGCGGATTGGCCGGAGAACGGTTGGAATCTGGCGATCCACAGGATGCGTTCGCATCCGAACTACCCGTGTGCAGATTTGGCATGGTTCAGACGCAAGTTCCGCTCAAGCAAGGCCCGTCCTCTGCGATAGATGACTGAGGGCATGCATGAGCGGTTCCACTTAGGACGACGCGGTTGAATCAGGATCCGGATTCGCCGCGTTGTCGGGGCCAGCACAAAGAAAGCGAGAATGCCGACACTTCACAACCTCGATCGATACGCGGTGCAGCGCGGCGCCGTGGACGAGAGGCGAGGTGTGCCGGTGGGCGCGCGCAGCGCGGACAGGCCCCCGATGAGACGACAGCCCGGGGTAAGCGATGGAGCAGGCCCCTGGACGGACCGGTTGGATGACAGCGAAGTGAGATCGGCAAAGAATTTCTGCGAAGTCGCTAAAGAAATTTCTTAAAGGAATTTCTGCTGCTTTCGACAACAAGAACGTTCTCGGTAAGCGAACTGACGAGACCGAGAAAAGTAGTTGTATAGGGGAGAGCAGATATGTCGATCTCAGTCCAAACGAACACAGGTTCCCTGATGGCGTTGGACAATCTTCGCACCAACACCGATTTCCAGTCCAAGACCATCCAACGGTTGACCTCGGGCTATCGTATCAACTCGTCTGGCGACGACGCCGCGGGTCTGGCAGTGGCGAACAGCTACCGCTCGCAGGTTGCCGAACTCAGCCAGGGTATCCGCAATGCGAACGACGGACTGAGCCAGCTTCAGATTGTGGATGGCGGCCTGAACAACATCTCCAAGATGGTGGACCGGCTGCGCACGCTGGCAACCCAGGCTGCTTCCGACACGTTCACGGGCGATCTCGCCACCCTCTCCAACGAATTCACGGCAATCAAGACGGAAATCGACCGGCAGGCCGCGAATATCGGTCTCGTCACTGGCGGCGCCAATGCCAAAGTCAGCGAAGTGTATGTCGGTGGCGGCAGCAGCCAGGCCAACTCCATTGTCGGTCTCGATCTGACGACGACGAGTGTGGTCGACCAGACCGGTCTCACCATCAATGGCGACAGTCTGACCTCCAAGGCCAATGCCAAGACTGCGTTGACCCACCTCACCGCGGCCACGACCAAACTCGGCACGATTCAGGGGCAGGTTGGTAGCAGCCAGAACAAGCTGCAGTACGCCGTGAACCTGGCATCTTCCCAGTCGACCAACATCGCGGCAGCCGAATCCCGCATTCGCGACGCGGATATCGCGGCCGAAGCTTCGAATCTGACGAAGGCGCAAGTTCTGCAGCAGTCTTCAATGGCGGCGTTGGCACAGGCGAACTCTGCTCCGCAGTCGGTCCTGTCGCTGCTTCGCTAACTAGATAGGTTTCCGGGCGGTCCGGCCTGGCCGGACCAGGAATTCTGATGGGAAAAAGGGAGAGAAATCATGTCGATTTCAGTCCAAACAAATACCGGCTCCTTAATGGCGCTGGACAACCTTCGAACAAACACTGACTTTCAAGCGACGACCATTCAGCGATTGACTTCGGGTTACCGAATCAACTCGTCGGGTGACGATGCCGCCGGATTAGCAGTGGCGAATGGCTACCGTTCCCAAGTTGCAGAGCTCAACCAGGGCATCCGCAACGCGAACGATGGCCTCAGCCAGCTGCAGATCGTGGACGGTGGCTTGAACAACATTTCCAAGATGGTCGACCGGTTGCGCACTCTGGCGACGCAGGCCGCCTCCGATACGTTCACGGGCGACCTCGATACCCTGAACAACGAATTCACCGCGATCACGGCGGAGATCGATCGTCAGGCCGCCAACATCGGTCTGGTCACGGGCGGCTCCAACGCCAAAGCCAGTGAGGTTTATGTGGGCGGCGGCAGCAGCCAGGCGAACTCGGTCGTCACCCTTGATCTTGTTGCCGGCAGTGTCGTCGACTCCGCCGGTCTCGGGATTGACGGTGATGTTCTGACAAGCAAGGGCGCGGCCAAGACTGCCTTGGACAACCTGACGGATGCCACAACCACCCTCGGCACGATTCAGGGCCAGGTTGGTAGCAGCCAGAACAAGTTGCAGTACGCAGTGAACCTGGCGTCCTCGCAGGCGACCAACATCGCGGCGGCCGAGTCCCGTATCCGCGATGCGGATATCGCGGCGGAAGCGTCCAACCTGACCAAGGCTCAGGTCCTGCAGCAGTCGTCGATGGCGGCTCTGGCGCAGGCGAATTCGGCTCCGCAGTCGGTGCTGTCGCTGCTCCGCTAAGGATTAGGTCCTTAGGCGGGATGAATTTGCCAGGTTAGAAACAATAAAAATAAGAAGGGGAGAGTAATTATGGCGATTTCAGTACAAACCAACACCGGCTCGTTGATGGCGCTGGACAACCTCCGCACCAACACCGACTTCCAGTCGAAGACCATTCAACGGCTGACCTCCGGTTACCGCATCAATTCCTCGGGTGACGACGCGGCCGGCCTGGCCGTGGCGAACAGCTATCGTGCGCAGGTTGCCGAGCTCAACCAGGGCGTTCGCAACGCAAACGATGGCCTCAGCCAGCTTCAGATCATCGATGGCGGCTTGAACAACATTTCCAAGATGGTGGACCGGCTGCGCACTCTGGCGACCCAGGCCGCTTCCGACACGTTCACGGGCGACATCGCCACTTTGGACAACGAGTTCAAGGCAATCAAGACGGAAATCAACCGCCAGGCGGCCAATATCGGTCTCAACTCCGGCGGCGCCAATGCCGCGGCCAGCGAAGTATTTGTTGGCGGCGGAGTCGACCAAGCCAGTTCGATCGTGACCCTCGACCTGACGGCCACTAGCCTGGTGGATCAGGGCGGTCTCGGAATCACGGCGAACGATCTGGCCGACAAGGCCGCCGCGAAGTTGTCGCTGACGAACCTCACGACGGCCACTACCAAGCTCGGCACGATTCAGGGCCAGGTTGGTAGCAGCCAGAACAAGCTGCAGTATGCCGTGAACCTGGCGTCTTCCCAGGCGACCAACATCGCGGCGGCCGAGTCCCGTATCCGCGATGCCGATATCGCGGCGGAAGCTTCGAACCTGACCAAGGCTCAGGTTCTGCAACAGTCCTCAATGGCGGCGTTGGCGCAGGCGAATTCGGCTCCGCAGTCGGTTCTCTCGCTGCTCCGCTAGTATAAACAGGTTAGTTGGATCGTTTTTGGGGTCGATCTTCGGATCGGCCCCATACGTGCATTACCAGTTTGTTTGGATCGCCGCGAAGGGGCGAGCCAGGAGTGAGATATGTCGAGTACCATCTTTAGCGGCAATAGCCGCTATGCGAGTGACTTTCAATCGATCATTGACCGGTCCGTCGCGATCGCCTCGCTTCCATTGACTCAGTTGCAGGAGCAGCGGAGCAACACGGCCAGCGAGCAGACGGCCATCAGCAGTCTTTCCACGAAGTTCTCCGCCTTGCGAACCGCGCTGGACAACATTGATTCCAGCACGACTGCCGCACCCACTGCTACGCTGAGCGAATCTTCGGTGGCTCGCGTCACCGCGGCTTCCGGATCTCTGCCGGCAGAGATGAACCTCGAGGTCATCAATCTAGGATCCTATTCGACCGCGTTGAGCAAGGATGGCTTGACGACGATTACGGACCCAACGGCTCAGTCGATTACCGCCGACACGGTAGTCACGTTGACTGTAAATGGGGTGCCGATGGAGATTCTTCCTCCGGTGGGCAGCCTGAACGCGCTGGCGCAGGCGATCAACGAGAAGGGCGCGGGGGTACAGGCCTCGGTAGTGAACATCGGGTCGCCGACGGCGCCCGACTACAGGCTGGCGCTGCGCAGTTCCGATTTGGGCGCGGTAACGATCGATCTTTCTGATTCCACAGGCAGTTTGGCTACGCAGTACGCCACCGGCACGAATGCGCAGTATAAGGTGAACGGCTTTCCGGCGACAGCGGTGGAAAGCAACTCGCGCAAAGTGACCATCGCGCCGGGGGTGACCGCGGAACTGGTAGCGGTGGGATCGACCGACATCTCGCTGGCCATGGATGGCACGAAGCTCCAGGACTACATCTCCGCCTTTGTGACCGCTTTCAATGCAGCGGCGACCGAAATTGATACACATCGCGGAGAAGCCGGAGGAGCGCTCAGCGGACAGAGCCTGCCCACTGAATTGGGCGCGGCGTTGCGGCAGTTGATGAAATACGAATCCTCAGGTTCCGTCATTAGCAACCCGGCGGATCTGGGGTTGTCGCTGGACAAGCAGGGGCAACTGCAGTTTGACACGTCGACTTTTGCGACGGCCTTTGCCGATCATCCGGATGTGGTCCGCTCATTCATGGGTGGGGAGAGCAGTGGTGGCTTCCTGCAGAGCATGAAGTCCACGCTGGATACCGTGGATGGCCTGTCCGGTGGAGGGGTGCTGACGGACGCGTCGACCCAGGTGGCGAAGACGCTTGCCACCGAGGACAACCAGATTGCGGAAATGCAGACCCGCATTGACGTGATGAGCACCAATCTGAAGGAGCGTATGAGCGCGGCCGACGCGGCGATTGCGCTTCTGGAACAACAAGTTACGCTGATCACCGGACTCTTCGATGCCAACAACAGCAGCTCCAGCAACTGACACCCAGCGGACGGCTGAAGAGCGCTGGCGGGCGTTCTATGAAGGCCTGATGAACGCGTTGCGCAGCGAAGACATGCCGGCCGCCGTGCGGCAGGCGGAACAGGTTGCCGCGGCGGTTCAGGACTACCTGGCAGCCGCCACAACCGCGGAAGAGCGGGCGATTCGAGCCCATCGTCTGGTTCAGGAAATCGAGGCGGCGCGCCGATCGGCGATTGCCACCCGCGAGTTCCTTCGGGAGCAGGCAAAGACCGTGAAACCGACCGCCGCATATGCCGAGCAGCGTGAGGGCGAGCACGAGCGCTGGTCCAGAAGCCTGTAGCGCAAACGTCAGAATCTTGACGCCGCGCGTCGGGTAGCTGACGGGAGTCTGTGGATAAATCGTAGCCCACATAACAAAACTCACATGGCATGCCGATTGCATAGCAGTGAGTGTTATGGTCGACAAACTCGCTGAAGGTCTCGAGCGATACATGGATCTGGTGGCAATGCGCCAGCGCCTCGTCTCGTCGAACATTGCGAACGCGGAGACCCCCAACTACCGCACCAAGGACGTCGATTTCGCCTCGCAGATGCAGTCCGTTCTCGATGGGGACCCACCAAAAATCACTGAGCCCGCGGGGTTGACGGCCAAGTCGGACGGCAACAACGTCAGCATGGAGCGCGAGATGCGCCTGCTTTCCGAGAACGCCATGCGTTTTCAGATTGCGTCGACGTTGCTGAAGACCGAACTCAGCCAGGTCAAGATGGCAATCCAGGAGGGTAAGGGCGCATGAGCCTCTTTACCGCACTTTCCGTCAGCGCCACCGGACTCACGGCGCAACGCCAGCGCGCCGAGTTGCTGGTGGAGAATCTGGCCAATTCCGAGACAACGCGTACGGCAGAGGGCGGTCCGTACCGGCGCAAGGACGCGGTCTTCTCGACTTCGTCCGTCGACACTCCTTTCCAGTCGGTGTACGCAGCCGAACTCGGCAACCAATCGTCGGGCGTTGAGGTGAGCGAGATTATCGTGGACAGCCGCGACCCGGTGCGGCGCTACCTGCCCGGGCACCCGGACGCGGACAAAGATGGGTACGTCCAACTGCCGAACGTCAATCCGGCCGAAGACATGGTGGACCTGATGAGCGCGTCGCGCAACTATCAGGCCAACGTCACGGCCATGAGCGCAGTGAAAGACATGATTCACCGCTCGATCGATTTGTTGCGGTAAGAGGCAGGGAGATGCGTAGATGATTCCCCCCGTGACCTCAATGGCGAACATCCCCGGGATTGACGGAGCCTCCGGGCTTGGTTCGACGCGCAGTGTGCAGCCGACAGGGCCGGCCAGCCCGGAGTTCGGCAATATGCTGGAAGCGGCGATCGACCGCGTGGAGTTGTCGCGCAATACGGCGCAGGACGCGGTGAAACAGTTTGTGAGCGGAGATGAGGGCGAGATCCATTCGACGGTGATGGCCGTGCAGCGGGCTGAACTGGATTTCGAACTGGCTCTGCAAGTGAAGAACAAAGTTGTCTCGGCCTACCAGGAAATCATGCGGATGCAGATCTGAGGCCGGATAGAAACCCATGAACCAACTGCGAAGCATCTACGCCTCCTTAAGTCCAAAGCAACGCGGCTCGATCGCGCTCATCTGTCTCGCGCTCATCGCCGGATTCTTCTATATCTCCCGGTGGCAGCACGAGCGTGGGTTTGAACCTCTGTATAAGGAGCTGGCCGGTGAAGATGCCTCCGCCGTGGTAGCCAAGCTGAAGGAACGCGGCGTGGAGTTCCGGCTGGCGGAAAACGGCTCGACCGTTCTGGTGCCGTCGGACAAAGCCGCCGAGATGCGGCTGGAAATGGCCGGCGCCGGGTTGGTGCGCAGCGGACGTCCCGGCTTCGAACTCTTCGACAAAGTGAACTTCGGGGTGACCGACTTCGCGGAGCAGGTGAACTTCCGGCGGGCCTTGGAAGGGGAGCTGGAACGCTCAGTGGTTTCGCTGGCGGAGGTGGAGAAGGCGCGCATCCACCTGACGTTCAAACGGGAATCGGTCTATACGGAGACGCGGCAGCCCGCGAAGGCGAGCGTTCTGGTCAAACTGAAGCCCTTCGCCAAACTCTCCCCGCAGAACGTCCAGGCGATTGCTCACCTGGTGTCGAGCGCGGTGGAGGGACTGAGCCCGGATGCGGTATCGATATTGGACATGAACGGGAACCTGCTGGGGCGGCCCCGGCGGACTCCGACGCAGAACGGCGAGGAGGCGAGCGACTACGCGTTGGAGTACCAGCAAGCCGTGGAGAAACAACTGCTGGCGAAGATCAACTCGACGCTTGAGCCATTGCTGGGACCGGACCGGTTTCGCGCGGGCGTTTCCGTGGATTGCGATCTGTCGAGTTCCGATGAGAGCGAGGAGGTCTTCGACCCGGAGCGCTCCGTCATGACGAGCAGCCAGAAGAGCGAGGACTCGAGCTCACACACTCCCGCGGGTGGCGTGCCGGGCACGGCCTCGGCACTGCCCCGTCCCAATGATGCCGCCAAGGGGCAGGCGGGCACGTCTCGCAAGACAGAGAGTGTCGCGTATCAGACTTCGCGCAAAGTGGTACACCGCAGGACACCTCAGGGTGTGGTGCGGCGCGTCTCGGTCTCGCTGTTGCTGGACAACGATGTGGAATGGCAGGGACAGGGTGCCAACCGCAAGAAGGTGATTGTCCCGCCCACGCCCGAGCGCGTGAAGTCGATTCACGATCTGGTGGCGGGCGTTGTGGGCTTCTCGCAGGAGCGCGGCGACCAGATTGTGCTGGAAGTGCTGCCGTTCGAAATGAACCTGCACGGCGATCCGCTGGCCGATCAGGCTCCGGCACCCGCGCCGGCAAAGGACTGGAAACAGAGGGTCACTAATGTGGTGCAGGACCCGAAGCAGCTGGTGCCCTTGAGCGCAATTCTGGCGACCATCTTCGTCCTGGGTGTCGGCGCCTGGCAGTTCAAACGGTACAAGGCGAAGAAGGCCCGGAAACACGCGGTGCTTCATCCTCTGCCGGCCTTGCCTTCGGGCGGTGGCCACACGGCTCTGACAGAGGCGATGAAGGAACAGCAGGCCCTGGAGGCGGAAGAACTGGATCCGGTGGGGCGCCTGCTTACGCTGGTGGAAGAGAAGCCGGAGCAGTGCGCGGTGGTGCTGAAGCAATGGTTGGCTGAGCAGGAAGTGGGGGCGTCATGAAGCAACTGACGGCAGCACATGGGGGCGCGCGCAAAGTGGCGGTGCTGATGGCGTCGCTGGGCCTCGAGGCGAGTTCGAAACTACTGAAGCAACTGGACCCGGACGAGATCCGGCAGGTGAGCGCGGCGCTGCACGCGTTGGGTCCGGTGCCGGTGGAAGAGGCGCAACAGGTACTGGACGAGTTCGAGGAGAAGGCGTCGACCCGGCAGATTATGGGCTGTGGTGGTCCGGGCTACACGATGAAGCTGCTGTCCGGGACCTTTGGTGAAGAGTTCGCACGGCAGACGGGCGTGGCGTTGACCGGCCAGGAGATCAAGAAGACCTCGCTTGACCGGCTGGCCGAAGCCGACCACGAGCAGTTAGCCAGGATTCTTGAAGCCGAGCATCCACAAACGGTGGCGTTGCTCATGTCGGCTCTTGCACCCGACGCGGGTTCGAAGATCGTGGCTTCGTTCACGCCGGAGCGGCAATATGACGTGTTCACGCGGATGGCGGTGATCGAGCAGTCGGATCCGGCGATGATCGAGCTGATTGCCGATGCGCTGTTGCAGCGGTTGCCCGAGGGAGGAACTCCTCAGAGGCAGCGTGCCAGCGGTGTGCAACTCGCGGCGGAACTCATCAACCGGTTGGATCCCGAGGATGGGGTGCGGGTGCTGGACTCGGTGGGATCGCAGGCGCCGGAACTGGCGGAGTCGATCCGGCGGTTACTGTTCGTGTTCGACGACATCTTGAAGCTGGACGCGAAGGCGATGCGCGAGTTGATCTCCAGGGTGGATCGCAAGCTGTTGGTATTGGGTTTGAAAGGGACGAGCGAGGAGATCCGGCAGAAGTTCCTGGGTTCGATGTCGAAGAACGGCGCCGCGATGCTGCTGGAGGATATCGATGCGGCGGGTCCGGTGCGGCTGCGCGAGGTGGAAGGTGCGCAGCAGCAGATCATCTCCGTGGTACGTCAGATGGAAGCCGAGGGGCTGATCGACTTGCGGTCGGCAGGCGCGGAAGAATATGTCGTCTAAAGTCCTGGAGAGTTCGGCCGGGTTTTCCGTACGGCCCTGGTTTGAACGGCCGGTGCGCCAGGCGCAGGTGCCCACGGCGTTTCTGGGCCCGCAACTGAATCAGCCGGAAACGGAACGCCGCGTGGATGCGCGGAGGGAGATTGACGAGATCCGGCAACAGGTGGAGGCCGTGAAGGCCCAGGCCTTTCAGGATGGGTTGGCCGCCGGACAGGAAGCGGCGCGAGCCGAGGCGCAGGAAGAGTTGAGGGTGGCGCTGGATCGCTTGGCCGTCTCCGCCGCGCAACTGGCGAATCTCAAGCACAAACTCCGCAAGGAAGCCGAACACGAGATCCTGAAGCTGACGTTTGCCGTGGCTCGGCGGATTGTCCGGCGCGAGCTTTCGATGGACGCCGATACCGTGCTGGGACTGCTGAACGCGGGTTTGTCGAAGATCTCCAGGAAAGATCTGCAGACGATCCACGTGCATCCTGACCATGCCGCGCAGATTCGAGCGGCGTTGGAGGACGAGGGAATCACGACGGCGGAAGTGGTGGCGGACACCGCACTGACGCTGGGCGACATCCTCTTCGAGACGAAGCAAGGTTCGCTGGATGCGCGCCTGGAGACGCAGTTCGCCGAGATTGAGAACGGCTTTGCCGACCGGATTTGATGGAAGGCCAGATGCAAGCAATGGTTGCCGAGCGACATTTACCCGAGCGGTTTCACGCCGGGCGGTATCTGGACTTTCTGGAAACGATTGAACCGCGGTGCTGGAGCGGGACGGTCACGCGCATGACGGGCTTGCTGGTGGAATCACGCGGCCCGGCGACCGCGGTAGGCGATTTCTGCTCGATTCACACATCCACCGGCCGCACATTCCTGACACAGGTGATTGGTTTCCGTGAAGGCGCTGTGCTTTCCATGCCGCTGGAGGAGCCCACCGGATTGCGGCCAGGCGACCGCATTGTGGCGCGCAGTGGACAGTCGCTGCTGCATGTGGGACCGGGGTTGCTGGGCCGGGTGCTGGATGGACTGGGGCGGCCGATCGACGGCGGGCCCAGTATCGACGCGGAAGAGCATTACAATCTGTACGCTTCCCCTCCAAATCCGCTGGAACGAGCGATGATTACACGTCGGGTGACCACGGGCGTGCGGGCCATCGACGGGCTGCTGCCATGTGGCGAAGGCCAACGCATGGGCATCTTCGGGGGCAGCGGCGTGGGCAAGAGCACACTGCTGGGCGTGATGTCTCGCGACAACTCGGCCGATGTCACCGTGATCGCGATGGTGGGCGAGCGCAACCGTGAGGTGAAGTCGTTCCTGGAGCATGAGTTACGGGGCGACGCGCGCAAACGATCGGTGGTGGTGGCGGCGACGGGCGATCAACCGGCGCCGGTGCGTATCCGGGCCGCGTATGTGGCACTGACGGTCGCCGAATATTTCCGCGATCAGGGTGCGAAGGTCCTGCTGATCATGGATTCGGTGACGCGTCTGGCGATGGCTCAGCGCGAGATCGGATTGGCGGCCGGAGAACCGCCCAGCCAGCGTGGGTACACGCCTTCCGTCTTTGCGCTGTTGCCGAGAATTCTGGAACGAGTGGGCAACTTTGACCATGGTTCCATCACGGGCTTCTTCACTGTGCTGGTGGAAGGCGACGACTTCAACGAACCGATCTGCGACGCGGTGCGCGGCATTCTGGACGGGCACATCATTCTTTCCCGCGATCTGGCGGCATCGGGTCACTACCCGGCGATTGACGTGTTGCAGTCAGTGAGCCGACTGGCGACCGAGATCTCGACCGCGGAGCACCTGTCGGCCGCGCAGAAGGTGAAGGAATCGATGGCGGTGTACCGGCGATCGGAGGATCTGATCCTGCTGGGTGCGCACGTGAACGGAGTGAACGCCAAACTGGACACGGCGATATCGCGGCGGGAGGAGATTCTCTCGTTCCTGAAGCAGAAACCGGATGCGCGGGCCCGCGAGGACGAGACCCTGAAACGGTTGACCAGCTTGGCGTCCACTTTGTGAGGGCGGCATGAAGAAGTTCTCCTTTCGCCTGGAATCGGTACTGCGATACCGGGAGACTCAGACGCGACAGCGGGAGGCCGAGTTGCAGATGTTGCTGGCAAACCGGGTGTTGCTGGTGGCGCAACTGAAGGAAGTGCTGGCGCAACGAGAGGAAGCGGAGCAGACGGGCCGGACTGACGGGGTGACGGGGGCCGCGTTGCAGCTGCTGCGGAACTTCATGGAAGGGTCGAGAGTGAGGGAGCAACGAGTTCTGGCGCAGATTGCGGCGGTCGACAAGGAATGCGAGGCGGCGCGCAAGCGGCACCAGAAGGCACGTAGCGACGAGAAACTACTGGGGACACTACGGTCGAAGTCGATGGAGACGTGGCGAATCGAGAGCCTGAGGGAAGGCGAATTGTTGGCGGGCGAGAGTTTCCTGGCCGGGCTCTACAGGCGAGAGCAACGCCGTTCGGAGGAGTAACGCCGCCGTCAGGAGGCGACGGACTCGCGGAGCCAGGGAAGTTCCATCGAAGGCACCGGCCTGGTGATGGTGATCGGCTCATGGTTCTTGCGGACGCGGCGCGCCAGGGGACGGTCAAACTGGGCGATGTGGTTCTCCAGCCAGTCACCGAGTTCCTCCGCAGTGGCGCGTAGGGAATCCCTGTTGGCCAGGACGTTAACATCTTCCAGCTCGACGACCCGATGGCGGAACTCAGCGTGCTCCATCAAATGGCTGCATGCGTTGGGGTCCTGGGTGAGCGCGATGAGGTTTTCCTCACCACGGAAGAGCAGGGAAGCGTAGCAGGCGAGATCGCCTGCCAGGCCCTTGAGTACGTTGATACTGGACTCGAATCCGGCGGCTTCGTGGAGGCGCCCTAGAATCTCGTAGAACATATAGTGCTGCCGGTCGATGTCCTCAATACCGAGAGCCATCTCCTCATGCCAGTTCAGTAGATTCATGGTGTCCTAAGTTCCCTTGTGTATCTTGTCGCCAGGAATCGTCCTCGTTTGAGGGTATTTTGAAATTTTCTTGAGGCTCGTGCCTGATCTAGCCAAGGCGGACCAGATTCCCACCGGCCGCGATCGCGCTTGTGGACAGGTCACGGACACGGAGGATGGCGAAATTCGCCTCGTCTTCGCCAGGCGCCCCATCGAGGCAGCGACATGGAGTATGTGCAAAGTCCCTGCCTGGGGTGCGGCTGGATGGCGCGAAATACAGTGAGCACAGGATACCCGCCAAGTCCTGTCGGACGTACTGTTGGGACAGAGACATGATTCAGCGTCTGTAAGCCAGGTCACCGCGGCTGAGCGAATGTCGTTCGGCTAGACGGAAGCCAGGGGGGCGCCGTTCCTGTCCAAGTTGCCCGTCGCGTGGAGGCGAATCCAATGGCTAAGCCTACTCATTTAGGAGTTGTGTGCCTGCTGCTTTCCTTGTCTTTGAAAGCCGAAGATTTTCCGAAGTATACCTTTGAAGGCGGAGGCGGGCTCTCCGTTCCGTCCGGGGCGGCGGCCGATCGATTCAATACTGGCTGGAACCTGCTGTTCGGCGGGGGGTATCGATTCACGAAGAACTTCTCGGGTCTCCTGGAGTACCAGGTGGACAGGTTCTCGCTTACCAATGCCGTGCTTCAGAACGCGAACCAGCCCGATGGTTTCAACACCTACTGGGGCTTCACGCTGAATCCCCGGTATGACTTCAATCCGCACGGCCGCTTTGGCGGCTATGCCACGGCCGGGTATGGAATTTACCACCGCCGGCTGGCCTTCACGGATCCATCGCAGGCGGTGGGCTATTGCGACCCATTCAGCGGATACTGCTCGAGCAGCGGAGCTCCGGTGGTGGCGGATTTCACCAATTTCAAGGGCGGCTACAACGCTGGTGGTGGAGTGACCTACGCGTTGGGCGACAGCGGGATGAAGGTCTTCACGGACGTACGGTACAACCGCTTCATGGCGCACACGGCCAACGATTGGGTGAATGTAACGTTTGGAATTCGATTCTAATTGCGAGGAATGAAAAATGAACAAACTGATGATGGCGGCTATTTTCGTGGGAATGTCGGTGGCCAGCGCTCATGGCGGCCCCAAGAAGTACAGTGTCAAGGTTCCGGAGAAGGTCGAGGTGGGCTCCATCGCCCTGCAGCCGGGCGACTACCGGGTGGCCGTCGAGGGGACTACCGCGGTCTTTTTTGACGACCATTCGAGGGAGATCGCGAAGGCTCCGGTCACCGTAAGCACGGCGGATCGCAAGTTCGAGCACACCGAGATCATGTATACGAAGGGAGCCGACAAGGCGGAGCGAATGACCGGCGTCGACATCGGTGGCACGAAGCTGAAGCTGCAGTTCCGGAACTAGCTCCGATGAGGATGACAGACTCTACGCGCGGCGGAGGCGTGGCTGGGTCAGCGGCCGGCACTGCCGTACCAGAAAAGGCGGACGGCGTGAATGCCGCGTTGGCAGACCATTGTCGAACTTACAACCCTGGCGGCCGCGGTCTATCTTTTCCTGAGATGGACGGCTGGGAATCGGCTGCGTTTTGTGCTGTTGAGCACGGCCGCGCTGTTTGGCCTCTCCGGGCTGGCGGTACGGCTCGAACTGGGGCTGGCCGCCTGGGTATTTCAGGCCCTGGGCTTCGTCGCCGTTCTCCTGCTGGTGACGATTTTCCAGTCTGAGCTGCGGCATCTGGCGATGCGGATGGAAGGGCGATTCCGCCGCCGGCGGACGCCCGAATCGCACTCTTCCGCACAACAAAGGATCGCGCGTGCGGCGTTCACCCTGGCGGCCCAGAAAACCGGCGCCCTTGTGATCATCGCCCGCGATCATTCCACCAGCGAACTGGCCGGGGGTGGCCTTGAGATCGGCGCGGCACTATCCGCCGCGCTGCTGGAGGCACTGTTTCAGAAGACATCACCGATTCACGACGGTGGAGTGATCGTGGAGGCCGGGCGGATCGCGCGAGCCGGGGTTCTGTTGCCGCTGACTCACCGGACGGATGTTCCGGACTACTTTGGGACCCGGCACAGGGCCGCGCTTGGCCTTTGCGAGCGTTGTGACGCGTGGGTGGTGGTGGTGTCGGAGGAGCGAGGCGACGTGACGCTAGTCCACGGCCAGCAGTGGCGGCACGCGGCCCGCGAAGAGGAACTGGTGGAACTGCTGCGTAGTGGGCAAGCCGTGCCGGCAGGGAAACCCACGCCGCTGCTGCGCGGGTTGCTCGTCGGCAACTACGGGCAAAAGTTGTCGGCGGCCGCGATTACGGCCGTGGTGTGGGGCCTCTCGCTGGTTTCCTCGGGGACGGCCATCCGCGATCTCGTGGTTCCGGTGGAGTTCACGAATCCACCCACAGGCATGGACGTCTCCCAGGCGTCGGCGACGCAATTCGAGATGCGAGTACGCGGACCGCGCTGGGAGGTGGAGTCGCTGCATGCGAACGAGATGTCGGTGCGCTTCGATCTCAATAAGGAGGCTCCAGGTGTGGTAACGCTGACACATCCCAGCGATGTGGTGAATCTGCCGCCGGCGGTCTCGGTGGAGCGCCTGCTGCCGGAGGCGATTACCGTCCACCTGGTGCCCGGACGGCGTGCGCCGCCGAAATAGGGCTGGACGTTCGGGGCCGAGAAGACCTGGGAATTGGGATCCCAAAATACCGTGTGTACAGGATGGTCCCTTGCGGCTGCAACCCCCTAGGATAGAGACGAATTCAGAGAATCCACGGTGGTTCCGTGGAGAAAGAGGCTGCGATGAAAGCGGTGGAGACCCTTCGGCCCAAGGCCATTCTGGAAGCCAGGGCGCGCGAACTGGAACGGCTGCTGCGCAGCCAGGATATGACGATCGAGACGGCGGCTGATCCGTTGGATGAGATCCAACTGGCGGTCGAGCGGGAGCTGGCCATCGAAAACGCTGACAGAGTCTCGGCCATGCTTGCCGATATCCGCGCGGCGCTAGGCAGGATCGAGGATGGCACATATGGCATCTGCGAGGACTGCGATGACGACATCGCGCCCCGGAGGCTGGCCGCTGTGCCCTGGGCGTTGCGCTGCATCAGGTGCCAGGAAGCACTCGAGAACTCCGACCAGCGGAGAGACAGCGACATCGAGATGCCCGAACTGCCGCTGGAGCGGAAAGGGCTGCGAGACGCGGCCTGAGTGCGTCGTGCACGCGCCGGAGCGGCAGTTGGTCAGGACGTATGACGCTGCTCCTGCTGCTGGTGAGCCTCGAGGCTGGCCTGCAAGGTGATGTCCTGGGGACCGAAGGCGACTCCGACACTCTTGAGGAACGCATTGGGCGGAGTGCCGCCCGCAAAGATCCAGACGTAGTCGTTGGCGAGAGTCTGCAACTTGCCGTTGACTTCCAGGATCACCGAATCCGGAGTAAATTCCACTGGCGTCGAATTGAAGATCACCCGCAGCATGCTTCTGCGGATGCAATCCTGAATCCGCTGGGCGTTGCGCTCCTTGATGCGGCTGAAGCTGTCTTTGCGGTAGGACAGCGTGACCTGGTTGCCGACCTGGTGGGCCAGCCCCATGGCCGCTTCGATGGCGCTGTCGCCTCCCCCGACAACCAGGATCTTCTTGTTCACATAGTGGTCCGCCTCGATCAGGCGATACATCACCTTGGGGAGGTCTTCGCCCTTTACGCCGAGCTTGCGCGGGGTTCCGGTACGGCCGAGAGCGAGGATGACATGGGCAGCCCGGTAGCGCGCGCCAGTAGTTGTTATCTCGAAGACTCCGTCGCTGTCCTTGCTGATCGTCTCGACGGACTGTCCGGTGCGGACGTTGAAGTCGGTGCGACCGAGCACCTTGTGCCAGAACGCGAGCAGGTCCTCCTTGGATAGCTCCGTCTTGTTGAACTTCCCATACATGGGGAACTGCACGGGGCTGGTCATTACGAGCTTCTGCCTTGGGTATTTGGAGACGGTTCCGCCGATCTCGTCGCGTTCGATCGTAATGTAGTGAAGCTTACATTCGATGGCCTGCAGGGAGGCGCTGATGCCGGCCGGGCCCGCGCCGACAATGAGCACGTCGAAAACATCTTCGGGCCGCCTTGTATTGGAGGCGGAGAGGCGCCGGGCGATGGTCTCGACGCAATCGCGGCCCTGGTTGACCGCGT